>JBDIBD010000180.1:0-9026 GCA_039812725.1 Vicinamibacteria bacterium
GCCCGGCGGGCGGCGGCCTCGAGGCCCCCGCCGCGTGGGCCGGATGCGAGGTCGGCGCGCTCGACCTCGAGCGGCACGCCGAGGCGCGCGCACAGCTCGGCGCAGAAAGCGACGTCGGCGGGAGACTCGGGGCGCAGGCCGTGGTCGAGGTGGGCGGCCACGAGCCGCAGGCCGAAGGCCTCTCTCAGGGACACGAGGCAGTCGAGCAGGGCCACGGAGTCGGGCCCGCCCGAGAGGGCCACGACCAAGCTCCCACCCCGGGCCGGCGCTCCCGCGCCGTCGAGGGCACGACGAACGTGCGAGAGCAGGCGCGTGCGCCTCACGTCGGCAGCCTCCGATTTCGGCCGAGGGGCCCGGGTGGTGGCGGTGCAGGGACTTGAACCCCGGACACCGCGGATATGAGCCGCGTGCTCTAACCAGCTGAGCTACACCGCCACTGTCTGCTCGGGAAACCCGGCCCGCCGGCCGCCCGGCGGGGCGGCCGGAAGCGAGTCTACTACGGATCGGCGCGCGCCCGTAAGTGGGCCCGGCTTCAGGCTATACTGCCGCCATCGTGGAATGCTGCGTCTGTCACGCCAACGACGACGACCCCGAGCGCTACGTGCGCCTGGAGAAGTGCCCGATGTGCCACAAGCTCACCTGCGAGAACTGCGGCACGCGGGCCTTCGGCCGGGTCTTCTGCAGCAAGAAGTGCTCCGACGCCTTCTTCTTCGGCGAGGACGAGGACGAGTAGCTGCGATCTCCCGCCCTGACGACTGGTGCGGGCTAGCGCACCGGGGCGTAGAACGAGATGCCGCGCACGCTCTCGTGCACCGGCAGGCGGTGCTGCAGGGCCGGGAAGGCGCGCTGCTCGCAGTCGCGCCGCTCGCACAGCCGGCAGGTCGGGCCCACCGGCACCACGGCCTTGACGTTGTCCAGGTCGACGCCGTCGGCGTAGACCAGTTGGCGGGCGTGGCGCAGGTCGCAGCCCAGCCCCAGCGACAGCACCGTCTGCGGGGCGTGGTGGCGGCCGCCGTCCTTGGTCAGCGTGCGGGCCACCCAGAAGTGCGTGGCGCCGTCGGGCATCTGCGAGACCTGGGTGCGCACCAGACCCGGCGTCAGGAAGGCCGAGAAGACCACCCAACGCGGGCAGGCCCCGGAGAAGCGCGCGAAGCGCAGCCCTGAGGCCGAGAAGCGCTTGGAGATGTTGCCGGCGATGTCGACCCGCACCATGTGGAAGGGGACCCCCTCGCTGCCCGGCCGGCGCAGGGTGGTCAGGCGCTGGCAGACCTGCTCGAAGCTGGTCCGGAAGCGGTGCCCGAGCAGCTGCACGTCGTAGCGCTCGGCCCGGGCGGCCTCGAGGAAGCGCGCGTAGGGCATCAGCACCGCCCCGGCGAAGTAGTTGGCCAGCGCCACGCGCGCCAGCGCGCGCGACTCGGCGTTGGTCAGCAGCGGGTCGGCGGCCAGCCGGTCGAGGGTCCGGCCCTGGGTCAGCAGGCCCACCTGGAAGGCCAGCTGGAAGTTGCGGCTGCCGCGCCGCAGCACCTCGGAGAGCGTCAGGGTGCGGGTGTCGGGGTCGTAGCGCCGGATGGCGCCGCGCATGTGGGCCACCTTCTCGATGCGCGTCTCGACCTTGTGGGCGTCCGCCAGGAAGCGCACCAGCCCCTGCGAGACGTCGCTCTCGTCGAGCCGCCCCTCGCGCCAGACGGCCTCCGCCCCCTCCTCCAGCTCCGGGAAGTGGTTGACGTGCCGCTGCAGCAGGTCGCTGACCTCCTCGGACGGCAGCAGGTTCTGGTCGAGGCCCGGCAGCGCGTCGTCGGAGAGGCGCGAGGCCAGGGCCTGGGCGCTGTCGCGCGCGGCCCTGTACTGCTGGTAGAGCGCGAGCACCGCCCGGGCCACCGAGGGCGAGCCGGAGGCCAGCTCGCGCACCTCGCCGGCAGCCAGGGTCTGGCCCTCGAAGAGCGGGTCGCCGAAGGCCTCCAGCAGGTCGCTCACCAGGCGCGCGTCGCTGTCGGGAGCCAGCGCTCGCAGGTCCACGTCGAAGAGCTGCGCCACGTGGAGGAGCAGGGCCGCGGGCAGGGGCCGGCGGTTGTGCTCGATCAGGTTCAGGTAGCTGGCCGAGATGCCCAGCTTCTCGGCCAGCTGCACCTGGGTCATGGCCGCCCGCCGGCGCAGCGTCCGGACCTTGCCCCCGAGGGCTGCGGACTCACGCACTTAGCACCTCCTGCGAGACCCTCGAAGTTTACTTGATTTTCAGATTGACGAACAACCACATCCATGTCGACACGCCATTAACAGACTGTGAACAAGAAACTTATTGAAGTCACTTGGTCAAGTTGACAAACTCATCGAGTCGAGGAGGAGTCATGGCGCCGAGCGGAACTCAGTCGGGACAGCTGGAGCTTCTGGGGCCGCGCCTGCCGGGCGAGGAGGCCGTCCTGACGCCCGAGGCGCTGGGCTTCGTGGCCGCGCTGGCGGGCGAGTTCGGCGGGCGCGTGGACGAGCTGCTGCGGCGCCGGCGCGAGCGCCAGGCCCGCTTCGACGCGGGCGAGCAGCCCGACTTCCTGGCCGAGACCACCGACGTCCGCCGGAGCACCTGGAGCGTGGCCCCGCTACCGGCCGACCTGCAGGACCGCCGGGTCGAGATCACGGGCCCGGTGGACCGCAAGATGATCATCAACGCGCTCAACTCCGGCGCGCGGGTCTACATGGCCGACTTCGAGGACTCCACCACGCCCACGTGGGAGAACGTGGTGCAGGGCCAGGCCAACCTGCGCGACGCGGTGCGGCGCACGATCACCTTCGAGCCGCCCGAGGGCGGCAAGCGCTACTCGCTCAACGAGAGCACGGCCGTGCTCATGGTGCGGCCGCGCGGCTGGCACCTGCCCGAGCGGCACGTCCGGCTGGGCGGCCGGCCCGTGCCGGGGGCGCTGGTCGACTTCGGCCTGTTCTTCTTCCACAACGCCCACGAGCTGCTGCGCCGCGGCAGCGGGCCGTACTTCTACCTGCCCAAGCTGCAGGGCCACCTCGAGGCCCGGCTGTGGAACGAAGTGTTCGTCTTCGCCCAGCAGGCCCTCGGGGTGCCACGCGGCAGCATCCGCGCCACCTGCCTCATCGAGACCCTGCCCGCGGCCTTCGAGATGCACGAGATCCTGTGGGAGCTGCGCGAGCACTCGGCCGGCCTGAACTGTGGGCGCTGGGACTACATCTTCAGCTTCATCAAGACCCTGCGGAACGACCCCACGCGCGTGGTCCCCGACCGCTCGCAGCTGACCATGGACAAGGGCTTCCTGCGGGCCTACGTGCAGCTCCTGATCCAGACCTGCCACCGCCGCGGGGCCCACGCCATGGGCGGCATGGCGGCCCAGATCCCGATCAAGGACGACCCGGCCGCCAGCGAGGCGGCCCTGGCCAAGGTGCGGGCCGACAAGCTGCGCGAAGTCCGGGACGGCCACGACGGCACCTGGGTGGCGCACCCGGGCCTGGTGCCCGTGGCCCGGGAGATCTTCGACGCCCACATGTCCACGCCGAACCAGATCGCGCGCCAGCGCCTCGACGTGCAGGTGGGCCGCGACGACCTGCTGTGCGTCCCCGAGGGGACCCGCACGGTGGCGGGGCTGCGCCACGGCCTGCGCGTCTCGGTGCAGTACCTGGAGTCGTGGCTGCGCGGCACGGGCTGCGTGCCGATCGACAACCTCATGGAGGACGCCGCCACGGCCGAGATCTGCCGGGCGCAGGTCTGGCAGTGGATCCGCCACCGGGCCGCGCTGGACGACGGCCAGCTGCTGACGGCCGAGCGCTTCAGGGCGCTGCTGGCCGCCGAGGTCGAGGCCCTGCGCGGTGAGCTCGGCGCGCGCTTCGAGCGCGGCCGCTTCGCCGACGCCGTGGCCCTGTTCGACCGCCTGTCGACCGCCCCCGAGTTCGAGGAGTTCCTGACCCTGCCCGCCTACGAGCAGGTGCTCACGCTTTCCGGCCGCTAGGCGGCCCGAGAAGGAGACAAGCCATGTCCGCCACCCCGCCCCACCCGTTCGAGCCGGCCGGCCTGCCCCCGCGCTTCCAGGGCATCGTGCGGCCCTACTCGCAGCGCGAGGTCGAGAAGCTGCGCGGCAGCGTGAGGGTCGAGCACACCCTGGCCCGCCGCGGAGCGGAGCGCCTGTGGGAGCTGCTGCACACGCGCCCCTACGTGCACGCCCTGGGGGCCATCACCGGCAACCAGGCCGTGCAGATGGTGCGGGCGGGCCTCGAGTCGATCTACATCTCCGGCTGGCAGGTGGCCGCCGACGGCAACAGCGCCGGCCAGACCTACCCCGACCAGAGCCTGTACCCGGTCGACTCGGTCCCCAACATCGTGCGGCGCATCAACCGGGCCCTGCTGCGGGCCGACCAGGTCGAGCACGCCGAGGGCAAGCACAGCCGCGAGTGGCTGGCGCCCATGGTGGCCGACGCCGAGGCCGGCTTCGGCGGGCCGCTCAACGCCTTCGAGCTGATGAAGGCCCTGATCGAGGCCGGCGCGGCCGGCGTGCACTTCGAGGACCAGCTGGCCTCGGAGAAGAAGTGCGGGCACATGGGCGGCAAGGTGCTCGTGCCCACCGGCCAGTTCGAGCGCACGCTCATCGCGGCCCGGCTGGCGGCCGACGTGCTCGACGTGCCCACCCTCCTGATCGCCCGCACCGACGCCGACAGCGCCAAGCTGCTGCTCTCCGACGCCGACCCGCGCGACCACGAGTTCATCGAGTCGCGCGAGCGCACCCCCGAGGGCTTCTTCAAGCTCCGGGGCGGCGTCGAGTGCGCCATCGCCCGGGCGCGCTGCTACGCCCCCTACGCCGACCTGATCTGGTGCGAGACCTCGACCCCCGACCTGCACGAGGCCAGGCTGTTCGCCGAGGGCGTGCACAAGGAGTTCCCCGGCAAGCTGCTGTCCTACAACTGCTCACCCTCGTTCAACTGGAAGAAGAACCTCGACGACGCCACCATCGCGCGCTTCCAGCGCGAGCTGGGGGCGATGGGCTACAAGTACCAGTTCGTGACCCTGGCCGGCTTCCACGCCCTCAACTACTCGATGTTCGAGCTGGCCCTGGGCTACCACCAGCGCGACATGGCGGCCTACACGGAGCTGCAGCAGGCCGAGTTCGCGGCCGAGCGCTACGGCTACACCGCCACGCGCCACCAGCACGAGGTCGGCACCGGCTACTTCGACAAGGTCACCGAGGTCATCAGCGGCGGCCACGCCTCGACGCTGGCGCTGGTCGAGTCGACCGAGGCCCAGCAGTTCTAGCGGCGGCGACGTGACGGGGCGGGGCCACGCGGCCCCGCCCCTTTCTTCCTGCGTCCGACGCCCTCAGGCCCGCCGCAGGGCCAGCACGGTCAGGTCGTCCTGGCCCGCGGCGCCGCCGGTGAAGCGCAGCAGCGCCTGCTCGACCGCCGCCACCACCTCCCGGGCCGGCAGGCCCTGCGGCAGGCCGGCCAGCAGGCGCTCGACCGGCTCGACGCCGAGCTCGTCGCCCGCCGCCGAGCGGGCCTCGCTCAGGCCGTCGGTGTAGAGCAGCAGCAGGTCGCCGCGCCCGAGCTGGAGGCGCGCGGGCTCGTAGCTGGCGCTGCAGAAGAGGCCCAGCGGCAGGCCGGAGGCCGGCAGGGCCTCGACCCGCCCGGCGCGCAGCAGCAGTGGCGGGCAGTGGCCCGCGTTGACCAGCTCGATCTCGCCGCCGGCGCCGCCGCGCGCGGCCACCAGGGTGGCGTACGAGCTGGGCAGGGTGGCCTCGCAGAACAGGTGGTTGGCGCGCGCCACGCGCTCGCCCAGCGGCAGGTCCGACAGGGCCAGGGCCCGGAACGCGGCCTGCAGGTTGGCCATCAGCAGCGAGGCGGCCACGCCCTTGCCGGCCACGTCGCCCAGCAGCAGCTGGAAGCCGCCCTGGCCCTCGGGCCAGACGTCGCAGGTGTCGCCGCTGACCGCCCCGGCCGGGCGGTAGACGTAGTGCACGTCCCAGCCGGGCAGGACCGCCTCGCGCTGCGGCAGGAGGGCCGCCTGGATGCGCCCGGCCAGCTCGAGGTCGCGCTGCAGGTCCGCCTGCTGCGCCGGGCTCAAGTGGTCGAGGCAGAAGCGCAGCAGCGGGTCGGCGGCCAGGCGCTCGGGCTCGATCGGGTCGTGGCAGGTCTCGCACAGCCCGAAGCTGCCGTGTTCGAGCCGCTCGAGGGCGGCGTCGACCTCCGCCAGCAGGCGCGCCACCTCGGGCGGGCGGGCGCCGCCCTGCTGGGCGCGCTCGAGACGAGCCCGCCGCTGGCGCAGCTGCGGGCCGAAGACGGACTCCGTGGCCATGGCCACCTCCCCCGGTCAGAGCCCCCGCTTCAGCAGGGCGACCTGACCCGCATGGTAGACGACGTGGGAGACCGCGCCGGCCAGCATGAAACGGACGTCGTAGTCCTTGCCGTTCACCGGGCGGGCCAGGTCGGCCTCGCTCGCGCCCTCGGCCAGGCGCGCCAGGGCCTGACCGGCCCGGGCCAGGCGCTCGACGAGGCCCCGCCAGGCGGCTTCGTCGAGGGGCTTGGGCACGGGCGGCCAGTCGACCTCGGACTCCAGGCGGTGTCCGGGCACCGTCGCGCGCTGGAGCGGGATCTCCAGCCAGGCCGTGGCGTGGGCCACCAGCTCCGCGATCGAGTGCGCGCCGCCCGCGGGGCGGGCGCCGGCCCGGGCCGCGTCGACGTCGGCCAGCAGCTCGAGCAGGGCCGGGCCGTGCCAGGCCCCCCCTTCCAGCACGGAGCGCAGATCCTGGGCCAGGGTCGCGGGAGCGGGCATGGGTCACCTCGTAACCAATCAAAGACTATACACTGGTTACGAGGGGTGGGAGCCCGGGGTTCCCCGCACCGACTCAGCCCAGGCGCTTGACCACCACGACGGTGGCGTCGTCCTCCCACGGGCGCTCGGCCCCGAAGGCGGCGGTGACGCCCACGATGCGCTCCAGGATCTGCTGGGCCGTGCCGGCGCGGCTCATGCGCACCAGCACCTTCAGGCGCTCCTCGCCGAAGAACTCGCCGTCCTCGTCGCGCCGCTCGAGGATCCCGTCGGTGACCATCACCAGCAGGCCGCCGGGGGGCAGGTAGGCGAAGCCGCGCCGGAAGTGCGGCTCGCGCAGCGGGCCGATGACCGTGCCGCCGGTGCGCAGCTCGCCCACGGCGCCGTCGGGGGCGAAGATCAGCGGCGGCTGGTGGCCGGCGTTGACGTAGATCAGGTTGCCGTCGCGCTCGAGCTCGCCGTAGAAGACCGAGACGAAGCGGCTCGAGAGGTTGGAGCGGTGGATGACGCGGTTGAGCTTGGAGAAGACGAAGGTGACCTTGAGGTCCTTCTCGATGCCCATGCGCAGGCCGGTCACCACGTCGCGCACCAGCAGCGCGGCCGGCAGGCCGTGGCCGCTGGCGTCGCCGATGGCGACACCCATCAGCTCGTCGCCCAGGGGCAGGAAGTCGTAGAAGTCGCCGCCCACCTCCTCGGCCGCCAGCGAGCGGCAGGCCAGCTCGTAGCCCGGGAAGGCCGGCGGCTCCTCCAGCAGCAGGCTCTGCTGGATCTCGGCCGCCTCCTTGACGTTGCCGCGCACGCGCTCGTCCTGCAGGCGCGAGCCCAGCGCCGAGCGCACGGTGTGCAGCGCGAAGTCGAGCTCCTCGGCCACCCAGCCCTCGCGCAGCAGGAAGAAGATCACGTAGCGGTGCGGGCGGCGCCCGACCACCAGCGCGGCCGCCGGGCCGGGCGGCAGCAGCCCCCACTGCCCCGGCGCCTCGGGCGCCTCGGGCTGGCTGAACAGGTAGACGCGGTGCTGGAACACCAGCCCCAGCGGCAGGGCCTTGAGCGAGACCGACTCGGGCGGCAGCGCCACGGCCGGGCCGACCTGCTTGACCAGCGTGAAGTCGTCGCGGCGCTCGCCGTAGAGGTAGGCCCCCTCCAGCGCGAGGTCTTCGCGCAGGGTGCGGAAGGCGTCCTCCACGAACGACTCCAGCACGCGCCGGGTGCTGCGCCCGGCCTTGAGCGCGCCGAACAGGCTGTCGAGCCGGCGGTAGAGCAGTTTGGGGTCGAAACGAGGCTCAGTCGACATGAGGGGGGGATTCTATCGGACGCGGGTGTCGGCGGCGGTCCGACGGAGCTTCAGCGCGATGACAAGAGCTCGGCCAGGGCGCGCTCGGCCTCGTCGGGGTGGAAGCCGAAAGGCCCCATGTCGCCCTTGTAGGCCACCCGCCCGCCGGGCGCCAGCACGTACAGGCGCTCGGGCCAGGCGGCGAAGGCCTTCTCGGCCCGGCCGTCCAGGTCGTCGACGGCCAGCGGCAGGCGGTAGTCGAGCTTCTCCACCAGCACGCGCGCCAGGGCGCGCCGCTCGCCGAACGACTTCGGCTGCGTGAAGACCACGCCCTCGCGGCGGTTGTCGTCCATCTGCCACTCGTCGTCGGGGTGCGCCTCGGAGATGTACACGGTCAGGAAGCTGGCCCGCTCCTTGTGCCGCTCGTAGATGCCTCGAAGATCGCCGATCTTCTTGCGGAAGGGCGGTCAGGTGCAGCTCCCGAAGACCAGGAAGAGCGGGCGCTCCTTCCAGAGCGACGAGAGCTGCAGGCGTCCGCCGGCGTAGCTCTCGAGCGACAGGTCGGGCGCCGCCTGTCCCACCTGCAGCGTGCCGCGCTCGCGACGGTCGTAGCGGTTGTAGCGCAGCCAGCCGGCCTTGACGAGCTGGTAGTAGCCGAACAGCCCGGCGACCGTCAGCGCCGCGACGGCCAGCAGGCCGAGCACGATCTTGCGAGCCATGGATCCGGAGAGTCTACGCCAGCTCGGACCCGGCGCGGCGGGGGCCCGGAGAGACTTGACCCCGGCGCCGTGTCGGCGTCACGATAAGCGAAGAAAAGGCGAACACGAAAATGGCCAGCCTCTCCCCCGTCCCCCGCGCCACCCGGGCCGAGCTCGAGGCCCTGCTGCGCGAGCGCCGCCTGGAATCGCAGCTGCCGGCCCTGCGCGGCCAGGCCCCGCGCCGCGCCGTGCTGCCCAGCGGCCTCTCGGCGCTCGACTCGGCCCTGCTGGG
>JBDIBD010000181.1:0-9025 GCA_039812725.1 Vicinamibacteria bacterium
CGCCGTGCACCAGCTGCGGCAGCACGGTGCCGGGGCCGGGGGACTGCTCGGCGATCTTCGCCGAGCCCAGGAAGACGCGCCCGTGGAAGGGCAGGAGGCCCAGCACGACCTCGCCGGTGAAAGCCGCGTCTTCGGAGTAGACGGAGGAGACCAGGCCGCCCTGCCCACGCGCCACCAGCCCCGCGGCCTCCTCCGCCCGGCCGGAGTAGGGCACGAGCGTGGCGGCCGGGCCGAAGACCTCACGCGAGTGCACGGTGGCGCCCTCGGCGGCGGCCTCGAGCTCGATCAGCGCCGGGCCGACGAAGAAGCCGCGCCCCGGCTCGACGCCCACGGGCTGGAGGTCGGGGCGACCGTAGACCAGCCGGCCGTCGCGGGCCAGAGCGTCGATGCCCGCGCGGACGTCCTCGTGCTGCTGGCGCGTCGCCACGGGCCCCATGCGCACGCCCTCGCTGGCCGGGTTGCCCACCACCACCTGGTCGAGCCGCGCCACGAGCTCGTCGCGCACCTGCTCGGCCAGGGCCTCGGGCACCAGCACGCGGCGGATGGCCGTGCACTTCTGCCCGGCCTTCTGGGTCATGTCGCGCAGCACGTCCTTCAGGAAGAGCTCCCAGGTCTCGCTGCCCGGTGAGGCGTCGGGACCCAGCACCGCGGCGTTGAGGCTGTCGGCCTCGACGTTGACCCGCACCGCCTGGCGGATGACCTGGGGCAGCGAGCGGATGGCCACGCCGGTGTCCGACGAGCCGGTGAAGGCCACCACGTCCTGCGGCCCCACGTGGGTCAGAAGGTCGCCCGCCGAGCCCAGCAGCAGCGACAGAGCGCCCTCGGGCAGCAGCCGCTTCTCGAGCACGATCTCCACCAGGCGCGCCGCCACCAGGGCCGAGCTGGTGGCGGGCTTGGTCAGCACCGGCATCCCGGCCAGCAGGGCCGGGGCGGCCTTCTCGCACAGCCCCCAGGCCGGGAAGTTGAAGGCGTTGACGTGCACGGCCACGCCCTGGCGCGGCACCAGCACGTGCTGGCCGTGGAAGCGCGGCGTGCGGCCGAGCTGGACGCCCTCGCCGTCGGCCAGCAGCCGCCTCTCGCCCAGGCCCTGGCCCAGCTCGGCGTAGACGGAGAGCGTGAAGATGGCCCCGTCGACGTCGAACTTGGCGTCGCTCCTGGTGTTGCCGCCGTTCCGCACGGCCAGCTCGATCAGCTCCTCGCGCGCGGCCTGCACGGCCTGGCCGAAGGCGGCCAGGAGCGCCCCGCGCTCGGCGAAGGTCAGGGCCCGCAGCGCCGGCCCGCCCGTGCGGCGGGCGTGCTCGAGGGCCGCGGCCCGGTCGAGCCCGCCGCTGCCGGCCTCGGCCAGCGGCTCCTCGGTGGCCGGGTTGAGCAGCGTCTCGTGAGCTCCCTGGCCCTCCTGCCAGCGCCCCGACAGGTAGCTGCGCAGCCTCGTCATCGGCTCTCTCCCCTCACTGGTCGATCCCCACCGCGGTGAGGACGAAGGCGTAGTCGAAGGCCACCTCGCGCAGGTAGTCGTAGCGCCCGGAGGCCCCGCCGTGGCCGGCGGTCAGGTTGGTCTTGAGCAGCAGCGGCCGGGCGTCGGTCTTGAGCGTGCGCAGGCGCGCCACGTACTTGGCCGGCTCCCAGTACATGACCTGGCTGTCGTGGAAGGCGGTCTTGACCAGCAGGGCCGGGTAGGCCCCGGCGCGCAGGTTGGAGTAGGGGCAGTAGGAGCGCAGCACGGCGTACTGCTCGGGCAGCTTGGGGTTGCCCCACTCCTCGAACTCGGCCACGGTCAGCGGCAGCGACTCGTCGAGCATGGTGTTGACCACGTCCACGAAGGGCACCTTGGAGACCACGGCCGCGAACAGGCCGGGGCGCAGGTTCACGACCGCGCCCATCAGCAGGCCGCCGGCGCTGCCGCCCTCGATCACCAGCCGCTCGGGGCGGGTCAGGCCCGCCGCCACCAGCAGCTCGGCGCAGGCCACGAAGTCGGAGAAGGTGTTGGGCTTCCTCTCCATGCGCCCGCCGTCGTGCCAGGGCTTGCCCAGCTCGCCGCCGCCGCGCACGTGGGCGATGGCGCAGGCGAAGCCGCGCTCGAGCAGGCTCAGGCGGTGCGACGAGAAGCCGGCCGGCATGGGGTAGCCGTACGAGCCGTAGCCGTAGAGGTGCAGCGGCCGCGAGCCGTCCTTCGGGAAGTCGCGCGGGCGCACCAGCGAGATCGGCACGCGCGTGCCGTCCGGGGCGGTGGCCTCCAGGCGCTCGGTCACGTAGCGCTCCGGGTCGTAGCCGCCGCGCACCGGCTGGCGCTTGACCAGCGTGGCCTGGCGCGCCGCGACGTCCCAGTCGAAGACCGAGGGCGGCGTGGTCGGCGACTGGTAGACGTAGCGGTACAGGCCGGTGTCGTACTCGGGGTTGGCGGAGGGCTCGAGGGCGTAGGCCGGCTCGGGGAAGGCCACCGCGTGGACGCTGCCGTCGCCCTCGAGGACCCGCAGGCGCTGCAGCCCGCCCTCGCGCTCGAGCAGCACCACGAAGCCGGCGAAGGCCTCGAGCCCCTCGAGCATGACCTCGGGACGGTGCGCCACGACCTCGCGCCAGCTCTCGCGGCCGGGGCTCGACACCGGCGCCTCGACCAGGCGGAAGTTGCGGCCCGTGTCGTTGACCCGGATCAGGAAACGGCCGCCCTGGTGGTCGAGCTCGTACTCCTGGTCCTGCAGGCGCGGCGCCACCAGCGCCAGCTCCGCGCGGGGCTGGTCGGCCGGCAGGACCCGCACCTCGGAGGTGGTGTGGCTGGCGGACGCCATCACCACGAAGGCCCCGCTGCGCGTGCGGCCGACGTAGACGTTGAAGCGCTCGTCGGGCTCCTCGTAGACCAGGGCGTGCTCGTGGCTGCCCAGCTCGTGGCGGTAGAGGCGGTGCGAGCGCTTGGCCTCGTCCTCGACCGTGTAGAAGAGCGTGCGGCTGTCGGCCGCCCAGGCCGCGGTGACGACCTTCTCGACCCGCAGCGGCAGCGTCTCGCCGCTCTCGAGGTCCTTGACCCGCAGCGTGTACTGGCGGAAGCCCGTCTCGTCGGTCGAGTAGGCCAGCCGGCGGTCGTCGTCGCTCACCGAGGCCAGCCCCAGGGCCATGAAGGGCTTGCCCTCGGCCAGCGCGTTCACGTCCAGCATCACCTGCGGGGGCGCCTCGGGGCCGCCCGGGCGCCGCAGCAGCAGCGGGTACTGGCGCCCCTCCTCGGTGCGCGTCGAGTACCAGAAGCCGCGCTGGCGGTAGGGGGCGCTCTCGTCGGTCTCCTGGATGCGCCCCAGCATCTCGCGGTAGAGCGCCTCCTGCAGCGCGGCCGTGGGCGCCATGACCGCGTCCGTGTAGGCGTTCTCGGCCTCGAGCTGGGCCAGCACGGCCGGGTCCTCCCGGTCGCGCAGCCAGAAGTAGTCGTCCTGGCGGGTCTCGCCGTGCAGCTCCTCGACGCGGGGGCGGCGCGGCGCGACGGGTGGCGTGGCGGAAGCGAGGTCGAAGCGGGCCATGAGGCGCCCTTCTTACCACAGCCCGCTTGCGCCGCGGACGCCTCCGTGCTCGACTCTGCGGACCCGCCGATGGTCTTCAGCTCGGTCGTCTTCCTGGCCTGGTTCCTGCCCCTCTTCCTGGCCGGCTACCACCTGCTGCCCCGGCCCGCGCGCAACCCCTTCCTGCTGGGGGCCAGCGCGCTGTTCTACGCCTGGGGGGCGCCGCGCTTCCTGTTCGTGGTGCTGGGGGCCACCTTCCTCGATTTCCACTTCGTGCGCCTCATGGACGCGGCCCGCAGCCCCGGCCGGAGGCGGGCCTTCCTGCTGCTCTCGCTGGGCCTCAACCTGGGGCTGCTGGCCTGGTTCAAGTACGCCAACTTCCTGGTCGACAACGTCAACGCGGCCCTGGCCGCCGCCGGGCTCGCGCCGTGGGCCTGGGCCCGGGTGGCGCTGCCGATCGGCATCTCGTTCTACACCTTCGAGACCGTCACCTACGTGGTGGACGTCTACCGCGGCGAGCACGCCGCCCTGCGGCGCTTCTGGCACTACCAGCTCTACATCCTCTTCTTCCCGAAGCTGGTGGCCGGGCCGATCGTGCGCTACTGCCAGATCGCCGACCAGCTCGAGGACCGGCGCGACCACGAGACCTCCGCGGCCTTCCTGCTGGGCTTCGAGCGCTTCGTGCTGGGCCTGTGCCGCAAGGTCCTGCTGGGCGACCCGCTGGCGCACTGGGCCGAGCGGGCCTTCGCCCTGGGGCCGGGCGCCGTCGGCACGGGCACGGCCTGGCTGGGCCTGAGCGCCTACCTGCTGCACGTCTATTACGACTTCTCGGGCTACTCGGACATGGCGGTCGGGCTGGGCCGCATGGTCGGTTTCCGCCTGCCCGAGAACTTCGACAACCCCTTCACCTCGCGCAGCGTGAACGAGTTCTGGCGGCGCTGGCACATGACGCTGTCGAGCTGGATGCGGAACTACCTGTACCTGCCCCTGGGCGGCAGCCGGGTCCCGCGCTCGCGCCAGCTGCTCAACCTGGGGCTGGTCTTCCTGCTGAGCGGCCTCTGGCACGGGGCGGGCTGGGGCTACGTGCTCTTCGGCGCCTGGCACGGGGCCTTCATGATCCTCGAGCGCCTCGACCCGCTGGGCCTCGAGGCCCGCCTGCCGGCCGCCCTGGGCCGCCTGCGCACGTGGCTGGTCTTCGCGCTGAGCATGGCCTTCTTCCGCGACATGCCGCTGGCCGACGTGGGCCGCCTGGCGCTGGCGCTCGCGGGGCAGGGCGGCCCGGCCGTCCAGCCCCTCGACGCCGAGTTCGTGACCGTGCTCGCGCTGGGGCTGCTGTTCGCGTTCTGGGCGGTCCTGCCCGGGGGCCAGGGGACGCAGGCGCGGGTCTTCGCCGGCGAGCGCGACGCCGCCGGCCACGTGGCGGCCACCCTGGCGGCGTTGGCGGGCTACGTGGTCGGCCTCAGCCAGGCCGCCTGGTCGCCGTTCAGCCCGTTCGTGTACTTCCGGTTCTGAGCATGAGCGCGGCACGCACGAGACGCCTGCTGTCGGCCCTGGTGATGACGGCCCTCCTGCTGCCCCTCCTCCAGCAGCTCTTCCACCCGGTGCCCGTGGGCCCGCTGGGCGGGCGGGCGGCCCAGCCGGTGCCGCCGCCGGAGCTCACGCTCGCCGCCTGGTTCGACGGGCGGCTGCAGGGTCAGGCCGCCGTCTGGGCCAACGTCTCGTTCGGCTTTCGCAGCTGGCTGGTGCGGCTGAACGACGAGCTGGCCTTCCGGCTGTTCGGGCGCGTCAAGGCCGACAGCCTGCTGGTGGGCCGCGACGGCTACCTCTACGCCACGGCCTCGGTGGACGCGTTCGAGGGACGCGACTTCGCGGGGGAGGAGGTCCTCGCGGCGCGCCTGGGCAGCCTGGTGCGCCTGCAGGCGGCGCTTCAGGCGCGGGGCCGCACGCTCCTGGTCGTGCTGGTGCCCGGCAAGGCCCGCACCCTGCCCCAGCATCTACCCCCGGCACGCTCCCGGCCCGGCCTGCGCACCAACCGCGCCTGGCTGACCGCCCGCGCGCCGCAGGCGGGGCTGAACCTGCTGGACCTGGAGCCGCGCTTCCAGCAGTGGTCGCGGGAGGCCCCCTGGCCGCTGTACGGGCCGCACGGCTTCCACTGGACCGTCTACGCCGCCCACCTCGCCGGCGACGCCGTGGCGCGGGAGATCGAGCGCCTGCGCGGCGAGCGCCTGCCGCGGATGTGGATCGAGCGGCTGGAGCTCAGCGACCGCCCGCGCAGCAGCGACGCCGACGCCCTCGCGGGCATGAACCTGCTCTTCCGCTGGCCGTCCCCGCTGCTGGCCTACCCCCGCGCGCGCTACGAAGACACGGGGGCCACGCGGCCCGACGTGCTGGCCGTGGCCGACAGCTTCTGGTGGCTGTTCGTGAACGAGGGCATCGCGCGCGGCCTGTTCGGCCGCACCCAGCTCTGGTTCTACTACGACGAGCTGCACACGCCGGACGCCCCGGTGGTGCGCCGCGAGGACGTGGACCTGGCCCGGGTCCTGGAGCGCCAGGACGTGGTGGTGCTGATGGCCAACGACTCCACGCTGGCGCGCCTGGGCTGGGGCTTCGTGGAGGACGCCGAGGACCTGCTCACCCTGGGCCGGGTGCGGCCACGCACGCGGCTGGCGCCCGTCCCCGAGGGGTGAGCCTCAGGCCTCCTCCACGGCGAAGACCTCCACGTCGACGCCGGGCGAGAAGAGCGGCGGCAGCGCCGCGCCGCGCGCCAGGCCGGCCGCCGCCAGCAGCGACTCCTCGCAGCGCAGCAGGCGGGCGGGCTGCACGAGGTAGGGGGCGTGGTGCACGCGGCCGCGCCACAGGCGCCCGCGGGCCAGCGTGTAGAGCACGTAGCGCTCGACCAGGAAGTGCTCGAGCGTGCCCGACGCCGCCGGGGCCGGCGCGCCCAGCAGCTCGCCCTCGATGTCGACCCCGGCCGGCGTGGGGCCGGGCCAGCGCCGCCGGCTGCGGTAGCGCCGCCGGGCCCCCGCGAGCTCGAGCCGCATGCGCGCCCAGCGGTAGCCCAGCCCCCACAGCGCGCGGCCGATCAGCACGCCCGGCAGGCGCGCGGCCTCCAGGCTGAAGAACCACACCCCGGGCTCGCCGTCGAGCAGCACGTACGTGCGCACGTTGGTCTCGTGGAAGGCCGACAGCCAGGGGACCGCCGGGGCCCAGCGCGGCCGGATACGGCTCATCGTGAACGGCACCACACCGACCAGCGCCCGGCCTTCCCAGGTGTCCAGCTCGAGCCGCGGCGGGAGCAGGGCACGCAGCCGGGCCGGGTCGACCTCCCAGTGCAGGAACAGCAGCTCGCTCCAGCGCTGGTACAGGGCCGGCGGCCCGGGCGGCCGGCGTGCCGGGGCCTCACGATCGACGATCATGCTTCCTCCTCGGCCGCGGGCGCCTGCCAGGCCCGCGCGAACAGCCAGGCCACGAGCGTCACGTGCAGCAGCGCCACGATCACGCTCAGGTCGACCACCGTCAGGCGGCGCAGCTCCAGCAGCCAGCGTCCCCGCGTCAGCCCGCGCCCCAGCCCGCCCACCATCAGGAACAGGTTGGCGAACAGGAAGGCCGACGTCAGCCCGAGCAAGCGCCGGCCCTGGGGCCAGGCCTCGCCCAGCATCAGCGGCGCCAGGATCACCGCCAGGAAGGTGTGGTTCTCGTGCACGCTCGTGCCCACCAGCGCGTAGGCGTGCACCTGCAGGATCACCGCCAGCGGCAGCGCCCAGCGGTCGCGCGGCAGCCGGCGCCAGAGCCAGGCCGCCACGGCCAGCGTGGCGGCCAGCAGCAGCAGGCGCGCCGGCAGGCGCGGGTCGAAGCCCGCCCAGGCGGCGAAGCGCGGGATCTGGACCACGTCGGCCAGCGGGAAAGGGCCCTGCCGGTCCCAGCGCATGAGCCAGCCCGCGATCCACCAGACGTTGAGGCCCAGCGGCGCCAGCGTGGTCTGGGTGAGCGGCCGGCGGGCGCCGTCGAGGGCCGACAACAGGTAGCCGCTCGACCACCAGGGCGCCAGGAGGGCCGCGGCCTCGGCCAGGCCCGCCAGCGCGGCCTTGAGCGCCGCGCGCCAGCTCCCCTCGCGCAGCAGCAGCACCGCCAGGGCCGGCAGCAGCAGCGCCCCCTGCGGCTTCAGCAGCCCCGCGGCCACCACCGCGGCGGCGGCCGGCGCCGCCCGGCCGCGCTGCATCAGCAGCACGGCCAGCAGCGCCAGGCTGCCGAAGACCGTGTCCTGGTAGCCCAGCAGCGGCGCCGCCAGCAGCATGGCCGGGTTCAGCCAGAAGGCCAGCGTGCGCGCGCTCCCGTGCTCCGGCGACGAGCGCCACAGCAGGACGGCGATCACGAGGCTGCCCAGCAGCGGGGCCAGGTTGACCGCGGCGTTGAACAGCAGCTCGCGGTCCAGCTCGGGCGCCAGCCACAGGTAGAGCCGCCCCGCGGCCCACAGCACCAGCAGGCTGCCGGGCGGGTAGTCGACGAAATACGACTGCCCGCCCCAGTCGAACCAGGTCCGCGGCTGCGGCCGCACGAGCACGGAGAGCGGCCCGCGGCGCTCCTCGGCCGCCTTCTGCAGCAGCCGCGCGTCGGGGGGGCCGTAGATGTCGGCCAGGCCGCCGGTGGCCGCGCGCCCGGCCCAGGCCTTCTGGATCTCCACGTCGAGGGTCCCCCAGGCCGGCAGGGCCACGAGCCGCAGCAGCAGGCCGAGGGCCAGCAGCAGCAGCACGCGTCGCGGCAGGCGGGGCCCCATGGCGCGCGAGTGTACCCAATGCCGCCCTTGATAGACTGCGCGCGATGGCGAGCGACGCGCGCGACGAGATCGGGTACGGCAGGCTGGTCCAGGAAGCCCTGCGCGGCGTGGCGCGCGAGGCCCTGCGGCACGCCGCCCGCGAGGGGCTGCCCGGCGGGCACCACTTCTACGTGACCTTCCGCACCAGGGCCGAGGGAGTGGCGCTGCCGCCCCGGGTGTCGGCTCAGTTCCCGGACGAGATGACCATCGTCCTGCAGCACCAGTTCTGGAACCTCGAGGTCGGCGAGCCGTCCTTCTCGGTGACGCTGCGCTTCGGCGGGCAGCCCGAGCGCCTGACCGTCCCCTTCGCGGCCCTGACGTCCTTCGTCGATCCCTCGGTCGAGTTCGGCCTGAGCTTTCCCTCCGGGGACGAGCCGGAGGATGCCGCCGTGCCCGAGGCCGTGCCGGCCGGGAGCGTCCCGCCCGCGGCGCCGCCGGACAGCCAGGACAAGGTGGTCGACCTGGCCGCCTTCAAGAAGCCGCGCCCGCGCAAGCCCCGCCACTGAGCCGCTCCTGCTCGGCGTTGCTATGATTGCCGGATGTCCGCAGGGCGAGAGGGCCGGCTCCTGGCCGGAGCGCTGCTGGCCCTGGCCTGCGGGGCCTGCCAGCCACGGCCACCGGTCCCGTCTCCGGCCCCGGCCCGGCTCGTGCTGCTGGTCGGCGTCGACGCCGGCGACTGGCTGGCCGTCGACGCCCTCGTCGCCCAGGGCCGGCTGCCGCACCTGGCGCGCCT
>JBDIBD010000182.1:0-8938 GCA_039812725.1 Vicinamibacteria bacterium
CCGCCAGCTCCTGCCCCAGCCTCCGGGCCAGGGCCTGTCCCTGGGGCGAGGCGGCGCCCGAGCCGACCACGGCCACGCTGCGGCGCCCCTCGTCGCCGGCCAACAGGCCGCGGGCATAGAGCACCGGGGGCGGGTCGTAGATGCGCGCCAGGTGGGCGGGGTAGTCCGGCTCGTCGAGCCCCACCACGCGCAGCCCCAGCCGGCCGGCCGCCAGCAGCTCCTGCTCGGCCGCGGCCCGCGCCGCGCCGCTGCGCAGCCGCTCCACGGCGGCGCGGGCCAGCAGGTCGGCGTGGGCGCGCGGCTCGCCCAGCAGGTCGGCCAGCGCGCCGCGCTGGCGCAGGGCGCGGACGGCGCGCGGCCCGACGTCGGGCAGCAGGGCGAGCGTCAGCAGGTCGCAGGTCGTGGATTTCACGGTACACCGGGGCTCGGCGGGCTTCCCGTCGAGGGGCCGCCATTGTAAGAGCGACCCCCTGCCTGTCAAGGTCCGGGCCGCCGGAGGGGACCGATCTTGCCTGCGGGAGGGGCGAGACATAAGATCTGTCGCGGGGCCTTCGAGGAGCGGAGGAATGCGGTCGATCCTGTTGGCCGGGGTGCTGGGGTTGCTGTCGGCGCAGGCCGGGGCGGGCGGTCCCGCGGCCGGCGACGAGGTGCGCTTCGGCATCGAGGTGGCGCGCAAGGGGCTGTGGCAGGAGGCGCGCTTCCGCTTCGAGCGCGCGCTGCAGCTCGACCCGCAGAGCGCCAACGCCTACAACAACCTGGGGGTCGCGCTCGAGCAGCAGGGCGAGTTCGCCCGGGCCCGACAGGCCTACGAGAAGGCCCTCGAGCTGTCCCCGGGCAGCCTCTACATCCAGCAGAACTACGACCTGTTCCGCGAAGCCGATGACAAGCGCAACCGCAAGGCCAAGAAGCGTGCAGCTCCCCAAGCGACCCCGACTGCGACTCCCGAACCCGCGAAAAGCCCGCAGCCTTAGCGCGCTCGGGCTCCTGGCCCTGCTGGCGGCCGGCTGCGCCAGCTTCGTCGAGGTGCCGATCGAGACGCCGCTGCAGTCGAAGCTGGACGTGTCCAGCTTCCGGCGCGTGCTGGTGGCGGGCTTCGCCTGCGACCCCGGGCAGACCGACCTCGACCTGTCCTCCGAGACCTCGCGCCTGCTGCAGAACCAGCTGCGCTCCCAGTCGCGTCTGCAGGTGCTCGAGCCCGACCGGCCGCCCCTGAACGACGCCCTCGAGCGGGTGCGGCAACGCCTGGCCGAGGACGGCAAGCTCGGCAAGCCGGAGCGCGACAGCTACACGCTCGAGGCCGACCGCCTGCTGCAGGACCCGGAGTACTGGCGGCGCCTGGGCGAGGAGTACCAGGCGCCCCTGTTCGTGACCGGGCGGCTGTCCTTCGAGGAGCAGAACCGCTCCGGCTTCGAGTCCGACGAGCGCGTGGTGCGCGACCCCGGCACCGGCCGGCAGCGGCTGGTGCGGGGCAGCCGCTACCTGGAGCGCAAGGGCTTCAGCTTGACGGCCGACTTCCTCTTCGTCGACGGGCGCACGGGCCAGACGCTGCACAAGGAGAAGTTCACCGAGGAGGTGCTCTACTCGGACGAGCAGCGCATCTCGCCGCTGTCGGCCTACTTCGAGCTGATGGACCGGCTGCTGCCGAACTTCCTGGGGGTCCTGACGCCGCAGCGCATCCGCGGCACGCGGGTGCTGTTGCCGTGAGGGGGAGAGGGCCGATGAGCGACTTCCGCCGCCGGGCGGCCGGCCTGGCGCTGGCCCTGGGCCTGGGGCTGGCCGGCGCGCCAGCCGGGGCCCAGTTCGTGCCGTACTACGGCAAGAACAAGGTCGGCTACGACCAGTTCGAGTGGCGCGTCTACAAGAGCCCCCACTTCCAGATCTACTACTACCCCGAGTTCGAGCAGCACCTGGGCCGGCTGACCTCGTACCTGGAGAGCGGCTACCAGAAGATCTCGAGCGAGCTCAAGCACGAGATCCCGCGCTCGATCCCGGTCATCTTCTACAAGACCCACTCGGAGTTCGAGCAGACCAACCTGTTCCCGGACTTCGTCCCGGAAGGCGTGGCGGCCTTCACCGAGCCGGTGCGCGACCGGATGGTGATTCCCATCGACGACCCGCCCGACAAGCTGCAGGGGCTGATCACCCACGAGCTGACCCACGTCTTCGAGTTCGACCTGATCCCGCGCTCGCTGCTGCAGCGCACCGTGCCGCTGTGGATCGACGAGGGCCTGGCCGACTACATGCGCGGCACCTGGGACACGCTCGACCTGATGATGGTGCGCGACGCGGCCGTGACCGAGCAGGTGCCGCAGCTCTCCAAGGCCGAGTTCCAGCCGCTGTCCGGGCGCCTGGTCTACAACCTGGGCCACGCCGCCTTCGAGTTCATCGCCGAGCGCTGGGGCAAGGAAGGGCTGCGCCAGTTCCTGTACACCTGGCGCAAGAACGTGGTGGGCGGCAAGCTCGACGACATCTACCAGCAGGCCTTCCGCATCCAGCCCGAGGAGTTCGACGAGGCCTTCGACAAGTGGCTCAAGGAGCGCTTCAAGCCCTACCGCGACAAGCAGCGCCCCTCGGACTACGGCAGGAACCTCTCGCCCAACGAGGACCACACCTCCCTGACCCAGGTCTTCGCGGCCGCCGCCAGCCCCTCGGGCGAGCTGGTGGCCGCGCTGACGGCCAACCGCTCCGACCAGGAGCTCGACCTGGTGCTGCTCTCGGGCCACGACGGCTCGCTGGTGCGCAACCTGACCGGCGGCTTCACGGGCGCCTACCAGAGCATCGCGTTGCCCGACGACTTCACCGCGGCGCGGGCCATCGACTTCGCCCCGGGCGGCGACAAGGTGGCCTTCATCGCCCGCACCGGCAAGCGCCGCAGCCTGGTGCTGGCCTCGGCCCTGGACGGCAAGGTCGAGAAGAAGGTCACCCCGCTGCTGGACCAGCTGCAGTCCCCCTGCCTGCTGCCCGACGGCCGCCGGGCGCTGGTGGTGGGCCTCAAGGAGGGCGTGCAGGACGTCTACCTGCTCGACCTCGAGACCGAGGAGCTCAAGAACCTCACCGACGACCCCTACGGCGACGGCAACCCGCGCGTCTCCCCCGACGGGCGGCTGGTGGCCTACACGCGCCGCATCAGCGGCCACTCCAAGATCTTCCTCTTCCCGCTGGACGACCCCTCCCGGCGCACCCAGCTGACCTTCGGCCCGTTCGACGACGACGCCCCGTACTTCTCGCCCGACGGGCAGACGCTCTACTACTCCTCCACCGAGGAGGGCGACATCTACAACCTGCGCAGCCTGGACCTGCGCACGGGCGTGGTGCGCCAGTGGACCGACGTGCTGGGCGGCAACATGGCGCCCATCGTGCTGCGCGGCGAGCGCGGCCCGCGGCTGGGCTTCATCACCTACTTCAAGGGCCAGTTCCTGCTGAAGGCCCTCGAGCTGGTCGACCCGCTGTCCGAGGTCGAGCAGGAGGTGCGCCCGCTGGCCGAGGAGAGCGTCGACTTCCAGCCCGACCTGCTGCACCAGATGGTGGCCCAGAACAAGCGCCGCAAGACCCGCTTCGAGGGCCTGGCGCTCGAGGGCCGGCCGCCCATCAACGTCGGCGTCACCTCCAGCGGCGACTTCTTCGGCGGCTCGCAGGTGGCCCTCACCGACGTGCTGGGCGACCACGACCTGGTCTTCACGGCCCTGGGCATCCGCGAGTACCGCACCTACAACGGCACCTACGTGAACCGCTCGCGGCGCATGGACTTCGGGCTGCAGGGCTTCGACACGACCCAGTTCTTCTACGCCACGCCCTACAACCTGGTGCCGGGCTTCTCGCGCGAGGGGGCCCTGGCCACCCAGCGCTTCACGGGCGGCCTGGCGATGGGCTCCTACCCCATCAGCATCTTCCGGCGGCTCGAGTTCGGCGCCGGCCTCTACCGCCTGCAGGAGAAGTTCGAGGACCCCCTGGCCGAGCAGATCGCGCGCGAGACCGCGGCCGCCCAGGGGCAGGCCTATTTCCTCAACGACGGCTGGGTGGCCCCCTTCTCGGTGCGCTTCGTCCAGGAGACCACGCGTTTCCGGGAGTTCGGGCCGCTGTCCGGCAGCACGGCCAGCATCGGCGTGGAGTTCGCGCCGGCCTGGGGCGACCGCGGGCTGGGCCGCCAGACCGTCGACGCGGACCTGCGCAACTACCTGCGCGTGGGCTCGACCACGATGGTGCTGGCCAGCCGGCTGCGAGCCTTCGGATCGTGGGGCGACGCCCCGGCGGTGTTCTACTTCGGCGGCAACCAGGAGCTGCGCGGCTACCCGTACCTGGGCCTGGCCGGCAACCAGGGCTTCCACGCCAACGTGGAGCTGCGCCTGCCGCTCATCCACCTGGCGGCCACGCCGCTGGGCCTGATCGGTCCCGTGCGCGGGACGCTCTACGCCGGCGTGGGCGCGGCCCACTTCAAGGGCGAGAAGTTCCAGTTCTCGAGCAGCGACCCCGGGGTCTCCTACGTCAACTACGACGCCAACGATCCCTCCACCTGGTTCGGCGAGCCGGTGGACGGCTTCCACCTGGTGGACGGACGGGCCTCCTACGGCGTCGGGCTGCAGACCTTCTTCCTGGGCTACCCGCTGCACTTCGACTGGACCTGGCTGACCGACTTCTCCAAGCACTCGAGCGCCCGCTTCGACTTCTGGATGGGCTTCGACTTCTGAGCCCCGGCCGGCCGCGGCTCCAGTTGACCGCAGCCTCGAAGGCTGCTAGATTGCAGCGTTTGCGGGTCTCGCAAGGAGGCAGTGAGCCGTGTACGCGATCATCCAGAGCGGCGGGAAGCAGTACCGGGTGGAGCCGGGCCACACCATCTACGTCGAGAGCCTGGACGGCCAGGTCGGCCAGCAGCTGACGCTGGGCGACGTGCGCCTGGTGGGCGGCGAGGGCGGGCTGCGCGTCGGCACCCCCAGCCTGGCCGAGGCCAAGGTCCTGGGGACGGTCCTGGAGCAGGACCGCGACGCCAAGATCCGGGTCTTCAAGTACAAGAAGCGCAAGCACTACCGCCGCACGCGCGGGCACCGCCAGGCCTACACCGCGCTGCGCATCGACAGCATCCAGGCCTAGCCCGGGCGGGTGGGCTTGCAGGCGGCGGCCCGAGCGGCCGCCGCCCGGCTTTTTTCGGGCTTGTAGCGAGGAAGAGATGGCGACCAAGAAGGGCGGCGGCTCCAGCCGCAACGGCCGCGACAGCAACTCCCAGCGCCTGGGCGTGAAGCGCTTCGGCGGGCAGTTCGTGCGCGGTGGGACGATCATCCTGCGCCAGCACGGGACGCGCTGGAAGCCTGGCCAGAACGTCGGCCTCGGCAAGGACCACACGCTCTTCGCCACGGCGGACGGCGTGGTGCGCTTCGAGGACCACGGCAGCCGCGGGCTCAAGGTCAGCGTCCTGCCGGCGGCCAGCTAAGCCGGCCGGCCGCCGCCCCGCCGGGGGCGGTGTGACCGAATGTTCGTCGACCAGGTCAAGATCTTCGTCAAGGCGGGGGACGGCGGGCGGGGCTGCGTGAGCTTCCGCCGCGAGGCCCACGTCCCGCGCGGGGGCCCGGACGGCGGCGTGGGCGGACGCGGCGGTGACGTCCTGTTGCGGGCCGTCTCCCACCAGAACACGCTGCTGCCGCTGCGCTACCACACCGAGTTCCGGGGCGAGCGCGGCGAGCACGGCGGCCCGGGCAACTGCACCGGGGCCTGCGGCCGCGAGCTCGAGATCGAGGTGCCGCCCGGCACCGGCGCGGTCGACCTCGCCACCGGGCAGTCGCTGGGCGAGGTGCTGGTGGAGGGCGACCGGCTGCTGGTGGCCCGCGGCGGCCGTGGCGGCCGCGGCAACCGCTCCTTCCTCTCCAACAGCAACCGCGCCCCGCGCGAGGCCGAGCCGGGCGAACCGGGCGAGGAGCGCTGGCTGCGCCTCGACCTGCGGCTGATCGCCGACGTCGGCTTCCTGGGGCTGCCCAACGCGGGCAAGTCGACCCTGCTCTCGCGCCTGTCGGCGGCGCGCCCCAAGATCGCCGACTACCCGTTCACGACCCTCTCGCCGGTGCTGGGCGTGGTCCAGGTGGACGAGCGCACCTTCGTGGCGGCCGACGTGCCGGGGATCATCGAGGGCGCCCACGCCGGGGCCGGCCTGGGCCTGCGCTTCCTGCGCCACGTGGAGCGCACGCGCGTGCTGCTGTTCGTGGTCGACGCCTCGGGCGAGCGCGACGCCGTGGCCGACCTCCTCACGCTGCGGGCCGAGGCCACCGCCTGGGACCCGGCGCTCCTGGAGCGCCCGCTGCTGGTGGCCGCTACGAAGCGCGACGTGGCCGCGGGTCCCGAGCCGCTGCCGGCGCTCGAGCGCGAGTGCGGCCGGCTGGGCCTCGAGCTGTGCCCCGTCTCGGCGGTCACCGGCGCCGGGCTTTTGGAGCTGCGGCGGGCGCTCCTGCGGCAGGTCGAGGCCAGCCGGGCCGCGTCGGCCCCCGCCCAGGAGGCCGGCGCGTGAGGCTCGGGGTGCTGGGCGGCAGCTTCGACCCCATCCACCTGGGCCACCTGCGCGCCGCCGAGAACGCACGCGAGGCGCTGGGGCTCGACCTGGTGCTGTTCGTGCCGGCGGCCCGCTCGCCCCACAAGGCCGGCGTCTCGGCCCCGGGCCCCGACCGCTTCACGATGGCCTGCCTGGCGACCGCCGGCCAGCCCGCCTTCCAGGTCTCCGACGCCGAGCTGCGGCGCGAGCCGCCCAGCTACACCGTCGACACGCTGGAGCAGCTGGCCGCGCAGCGGCCGGGCGACGAGCTGTGGCTGATCGTGGGGGCCGACACCCTGGCGGACCTGGGCCGCTGGCGCTCGGCGGCCCGGATCTTCGAGCTGGCCCGGGTGGCCGTGGTGGCTCGCCCAGGCGCCGCGCCCGCGGCCGCGCCGGCCGGGGCCCGGGTCGACCCGATCGGTGGTCCGGGGCTCGAGGTCTCGTCGAGCCAGGTGCGCGAGCTGCTGGCGGCCGGGCGCTCGGCGCGCTACCTGGTGGCCGACGCGGTGGCGGAGTACGCGGCCAAGCGGGGCCTCTACCGATGAGCGCCCCCGCCCGGCGCGAGCTGCCGGAGCTGCTGCTGCGCGCCGCCCAGGCCGCCCTCGACAAGAAGGCCGCCGACGTGGTGGCCCTCGACCTGCGCCAGGCCGGGGGCTTCGCCGACCACTTCCTGCTGGCCACCGGGCAGAACCAGAAGCAGCTGGTGGCCATCGCCGACGCCGTGCGCGAAGCCCTGAGAGCCCAGGGCCGGCGGCCCGACCACGTCGAGGGCTACCCGCGCCAGGAGTGGATCCTGCTCGACTACGACGAGCTGGTGGTGCACGTGTTCACCCCGGGCCTGCGCAGCTTCTACGACCTGGAGCGCCTGTGGGGCGGGGCCGCGCGCCACGAGGTGCGCGGGTGAGCCCGGCGGCCGCGGGCGCCTGGGCGGGGGTGGTGGCGCGCTCGCCCGCCATGCAGCGCGTGCGCGAGCTGGCCCAGCGGCTGGCCGATTCGAAGGCGCCCGTGCTGATCGAGGGCGAGAGCGGCACCGGCAAGGACCTGCTGGCCTGGTGGCTGCACGCGCTGAGCCCGCGCCGCGACGGCCCCTTCCTCAAGGTGCACGCCCCCTCGATCCCCGACGAGCTGGCCGAGTCGGACCTGTTCGGCCACGAGCGGGGGGCCTTCACCGACGCGCAGCGCACCAAGCTCGGCAAGCTCGAGCTGGCCTCGGGCGGGACGCTCTACCTCGACCAGCTGCAGGACCTCTCGCCGGCGCTCCAGGCCAAGCTGCTGCGGGTGGTGGAGGAATGCCGCTTCGAGCGCCTGGGCGGAACGCGCGCGGTCGAGGTCGACCTGCGCTTCGTCTCCTCGTCGAGCGTCGACCTGCGGGTGGCGGCCGCGGCCGGCCGCTTCCGCGAGGACCTCTATCACCGCCTGGCCGTGGTGCCGCTGCAGCTGCCGCCGCTGCGCGAGCGCCTGGAGGACCTGCTGCCGCTGGCCGAGCTGTTCCTGGCGCGCGAGCGGGCCCGGGGCACGACCCGCGCGCAGGCCTTCGAGGACGAGGCCGCGGCCGCCCTGCGGGCCTACGCCTGGCCGGGCAACGTGCGCGAGCTCAGGGGCGCGGTCGAGCGGGCCGCGCTGTACGCCGGCGCCACCTAGCGGCTGCCGCTGGCGGCCCTGCCGCCCCAGGTCGCGGCGGGGCCCGGGGCGCTGTGGGCCGGCCGCGAGCGGCGACCGACCCTGCGCGACGTGGAGCGCAGCTACATCCGTTTCGTGCTCGACGACGTCGAGCAGAACCAGACGCGCGCGGCGGCCATCCTGGGCATCAGCAGGAAGGCCCTGTGGGAGAAGCGCCGGCGCTTCGGCATGCCGTGAGGGCAGCCGCCGGCAGGGGGACAGGCATGGATCAGCGACGGGTCAAGGGGCTGCGCGAGAAGCTGCTCGCCAAGCGGCACGAGATCGTGGCGGCCTACAACAAGAACAAGGCCTACGGCCAGCAGGCCGACGAGGACGGCGCCCAGGACATCGCCGACAAGGCCTCGAGCTCGTACGCCAAGGAGTTCCTGTTCACGCTCTCGAACAGCGACCGGGAGACCCTGCAGCTGGTCGAGGACGCGCTGGCCCGCCTGGGCGGCGACAGCTTCGGCGTCTGCCAGGCCTGCGGCGAGCCGGTCGAGCGCAAGCGCCTGGAGGCGGTCCCCTGGGCGCGCTGCTGCCTGTCGTGCCAGGAGCGGCAGGAGTCGGGACTGGCGTGAGCCCCGGCGCGGCCCCGGGCGCGGCCCTGGAACGAGCCCGGCTGTGGCTGGTGGAGCCGCTGCTCTCGGCGCTCTTCCCGGAGCGCTGCCCGGCCTGCCAGCAGTTCGTGGACCTGCCCAGCCGGGGACCGCTGTGCAGCGGCTGCTGGGCCGGCCTGCCGCGCCACGCCGCGGCCCTGTGCGCCTGTGGCGC
>JBDIBD010000183.1:0-8928 GCA_039812725.1 Vicinamibacteria bacterium
TGCTGGGCGTCGGCCAGGGCGCGGGCGCGTCGCTCGACCCAGGCGCCGGGGGCCGACTCGGGCGGGGGAGGCGCGGCCGGGCCCAGGGCCAGCAGCCGGTTGAAGAGGTGCGAACGCTCGTGCAGGGCCACGCCCAGGCGCCGCACCGGCCCCAGGCGCAGGTGCTCGTCGTGGAGGACCAGCCGGCCGTCCTCGATCCGGTAGTAGGGCGTCGGACGCACGCCGTCGTACAGGAAGACCGGCAGCATGATGTCCGCGAAGTCGTTGGCCAGACAGACGTTGGCCACCACCACGTCAGGCTGGTAGCTCAGCCCCTCGCGCTCCAGCCGGATCAGTTCCTGGCCCAGTCCGTAGCCCTGCACGGCCAGGTTGACGATCTCGAGCCCGTTGTCGCGCGCCTGCAGCACGTCGGCGAAGGTCTGGCCGTCGCTCACGTAAGTCCCGAAGGTGACGGAGTCGCCGAGCATCACCACCCGCTGATGACCGGAAGCGGGTCGGGAGGGCAGGGGCTGGCCACGGTAGCCCAGCGCGTTCACGGAAACCGGCTTGCCGTCGTCGAGCTGGTGCGCCCCCGGCTTCAGCTCCCAGCCGTAACGCTCCGAGTAGCGGTGCAGCCGATCGATCGCAACTGCCGGCCGCTCATCGAGATAGCTAGGTTCGGCCAGGCGCAGGCCGAGCTCCGCGAGGGTCAGGAACGCGACACAGGCGAGAAGAGAACCGCCCGCCAGGATCCACTCCGGCCGCCACGGCACACGCTCGCGCACGAACTTAAAGTAACACTTTAGGTTGGCCGCCACAATATCTTTCTGGGGCTGTATACTCACGTGTCCATGAGCATGTCCATGAGAGCCTGCGCCGTGCTGGCCGCCCTCCTGGCGTCGGCCTGTGGCGGTGGTGGAGGGGGAGGCCGCCCCGCGCCGGCCGTGGCCGCGGCGGTCTGTGGGAACGGCCGGGTCGAGAGCGGCGAGGAGTGCGACGACGGGAACTCCAGCAACGGCGACGCCTGCTACGCCACCTGTCAGGCGCCGGTGAACTGGATCCCGAGCGACCCCCACATCCACAGCACCGGTTGCGGCCAGTTCGGGACGCCCGAGACGGTGGAGCGGGAGCTGCGCTGGCAGCAGGTGCGGGTCGGTGCGGCGCTCGTGTGGGGCGACCCCGACAGCTGGGAGGACGACCTGCGCTGGTTCACCGGCAAGGACCACCCGCTCACCAAGCTGCCCGACTTCCTGCTGCACTACGACCTCGAGGTCTCGAGCTTCCCGGCCGACCGGACCGGCCACCTGCTTCTCCTCGGCCTCGACTCGCTCCAGTTCTCCCCGAGCCCCTACGACACGCCCTACTCCAGCGTCCCGGTGCTGCGCTGGGCCCGCAGCACCCAACCGCGGGTGGTGGTGGGGCTGGCCCACGGGCAGTTCTGGTCGAGCTCCAGCAGGTTCCCCGAGCCGCCCGTGGTGTGCTGCATGCCCTGGGACTTCCCCCAGCTCGTGGCCCGCGGCCAGCTCGACTTCTTCGAGGTCGAGAAGCTGCCGGCCGACCAGCCCTACTCCGTCGACGACGCCACCTTCCAGGCCTGGAAGGCGGCCCAGAACGCCGGCTTCCGGGTGGCGGTGGCGGGGGGCTCCGACTTCCCCTGCATCACCCACGAGTTCGGCAGCCGCACGCCGCGCACCGACGTGATCGTGGACGGCGACCTCACCTACGACAACTGGCTGGCCGGCCTCAAGGCCGGCCGCACCGCGGCCGCCATCGGCGTCGGCAACCGCCTGCACGTGCGGGTCAACCGGCAGCGCGTGGGCAGCGAGGTGCGGCTCGGCGGGCCGGGCGAGGTCACGGTCACGCTCGAGTCCGTGTCGGCCGTGCCCGTGGAGGTCGAGGTGCTGGTCAACGGGGAGGTGGCGGCCCGGCCGCGGATGGACGGGGGCGCCAGCCTGGTCGAGGTCAAGCTGCCGGTGCAGAAGAGCTCCTGGATCGCGGCCCGCAGCCCGAACGTCCTGACCAGCCCCGTCTACGTGCTGGTCGAAGGCAAGCCCATCCGCGCCTCGGCCGAGGACGCCTGCTACCTCCTGAAGTGGAACGACCACGTCTGGAACCTGGTGCAGTCGCGGCGACTGAACCTGCGCGAAAGCGAGGCCGAGGCCGTGGCGGCCTACGGCGAAGCCCACGCCGAGCTCGTCAAGCGCTTCCAGGAGGCCGGCGGACAGACCTGCTCCTGACCTCCCGCTGGCTGTGAGGGCCGAGGCGCGCCCTCCGGCCTGTAGTAGTCTGCCCCAGGGTGCACTGTCCAGCCATGAGCTGCGTTCCGCACGGGACCGCCGAGCCGTCGATCTCCGTGGCCGGGTTGGCGGGCGACTTGCTGGCCAGGGGAACCGAGGTCCGGATGATGGTGACGGGTTCCAGCATGACGCCCTTCATCCGCAGCGGCGACGTCGTCACCCTCGTCCCGCCGCCGCCCGGGGGCGTGGGCCTCGGTGACGTCGTTGCCTGCTCACCGCACTCCGGCCAGTTGGTCATCCACCGGGTGGTGGCGGGCACGGCCCACGCGCCGTTGACCCAGGGAGACGCCGCCCCGGCCGCCGACGAGCCTGGCTCCGTGCTCGGAGTCGTGAGCCGCGTCGAGCGGGCGGGGCGCACGGTCCGGCTGGGCCTGGGGCCCGAGCGGCGGTTGCTCGCGCTGGCGCAGCGCTGGGGACTGCTGCTGCCCCTGCGGGCCCTGGCGCGGGCAGCGGCCCGTGGTCTCGGCTTGTGGCGCGCCGCGCCGGGCCGGAGTGAGGCGTAGGGGCACCGGGGGCGTGCTCGGCTCCCGCGGCCCGGCCGCTTGCCGTGCGACCGGGCCAGCACTACCATGCTGGGACGTGCGGTTTCCAGGCCTTGCTGGGCGATCCCGCCACTTGGCTGGACTAGGGGAGGGGCAGTCGGATGCTGGCGACCAAGGTCCCGTACGAGAAGCCGGTGCTGCGCCGCATCGCCCTGGCGGGGGAGGAGGTGCTGGCGGTCGGCTGCAAGACGCCGCAGACCAACCCCAACGGCGCCAAGCTCGGCGGAGTGAACTGCCTGATCGCCGTCTGCTCCGCACGGGGCTCGTAGAGTGGAGCCCGCGGCCGGCGCGCCCGGTCTCCGCGTCGAGGGACCCTGGGCGCGGGTCTACGCGCGCAGCCCGGAGCTGGTGGCGCGCAACATCCTCGAGGAGCGCCTGCTGGTCCCGATCCGGGGGCGCCTGGCCGACCTGCAGTGCCTCTACTCGCTGGGCGGCGTGGGCCCCTTCGTCTGGGACCGGTTCGACGGCCAGCGCAGCCTGGGGCGGCTCCTGGCCGAGCTGGTCGAGCGCTACGAGGCTCCCGAGGAGCTGCTGGCCGCCGACCTGCTCGAGTTCGTGGGCGCTCTCGAGGAAGCCGGCCTGGTGACGAGGTCCGCCTGATGGAGTGCGTCAAGGAAGTCGCGCTGCGGGTGCTGCCCGGCGAGGAGGAGACCCAGGACTTCCTGCTGCGGTTCTCGGAGAAGGTGCTGCGCGCCCGCGTGCCCGTCTCGGGCGGCCTCGAGCTGACCCGGCGCTGCAACCTGACCTGCGTCCACTGCTACAACTACGACCGCCACCAGCCGGCGCCCCGCAGCCAGGAGCTGGACACGGCCCAGTGGCAGGCGATCGTCGACCAGCTGGTCGAGGCCGGTTGCCTCATGCTGCTGATGACCGGCGGCGAGCCGCTGCTGCGCCCCGACTTCCCGGAGCTCTACCGGTACGCGGTCGAGAAGGGCCTGCTGGTCTCGGTCTTCACCAACGGCCTGCTGGTCAACGAGCGCATCGCCGACCTGTTCGCCGAGCTGCCGCCCCAGGCCGTCGAGATCACGCTCTACGGCGCCACGCCGGAGAACTACGAGCGCGTGACGGGCTCGGCCCTGGCCCTCGAGCGCGTGCTCCAGGGCGTGCGCCGGCTGCTCGACCGGCGCGTGCGCCTGGCGCTCAAGACCGTGCTGATGGACTCCACCCGCGCCGAGTTCGAGCAGATGCGCGAGATCGCCCACGGCTTCGGCGTCCCCTTCCGCTACGACTCGGCCCTGTTCCCGCGCCTGACCGGCGACCAGAAGCCGGTCGAGTTCCGGCTGCCGCCGGAGGACGTGGTGGCGATCGAGATGGCCGACGCCAAGGACCGGCAGTGGTGGGGCAACTACAAGGAGCGCATGACCGGGCTGCGCCTGGGCGACGCGCTGTACCAGTGTGGAGCGGGCCTGACTGGCTTCCACGTCGACCCGGAGGGCAACCTGCTGGGCTGCGTGATGACCACCGAGCCGGCCTTCAACCTGGTGCGCGACGGCAGCTTCCTGGAGGGCTGGAACGGCGCCGTCAAGGGCCTGCGCGACCGCAAGCCCGACGAGAGCTCGTACCTGTGCAACAGCTGCGAGATGCGCGGCATCTGCGTGACCTGCCCGGCGCTCTCGAAGCTCGAGAACGGCACCGAGAGCCGCTGCTCGAGCTACGTCTGCCAGACCACCCAGCAGCGCAGCGCCTTCCTGGAGAGGTGGGCTGGCGGCGCGGGGGGCTGCTCGACGGGCGGCGGCTGCGCCTCGGGTGGCTGCGGCTCGCACGGCCAGCCCCGTCCGGCCGAGCCCATCCGGCTGCAGGTGCGCCGGCGCGAGAAGGTCGGCTAGCCTCCCGTCTCGAGGAAAGCGGCCAGGGCGTCCACCGCTCCCGGCTCGGGCCGGAAGGTCAGGAGCACCGCCGGGGCCCGGCTCACGGCCTGCTCGCAGGCCGTGAGCCCCGCGTCGACGTGCTGCGGGTCGAACCAGGGGATCGAGACCGTGCGCAGCAGGCGCGGGAGGGCCTCGGCGGGCGACAGGGCGCGCGCCTCGTGCGCGGGCCCCTGCTCCAGGAAGACGAGGGCCCGCAGCGGCAGGGCCCGGTTCTCGGCCCAGTGCCCCTCGCCCAGCCAGGGCGTCCCGTGCAGGACCGGCCGCCCGGGCCCGTCGAGCCGCACGATCACCCGCTCGTCGGTCAGCGGCCGCCAGCCGCGGTCCTCGGCCAGGCGCGTGAACGTGGTCTTGCCGGCCCCGGAGACGCCGGCGCACGCCACGGCCCCCGCGCCCGTGTCGAGCCCGGCCGCGTGCAGCATCACGCCCCGTCCCCCCAGCCGGTACATGGCCAGCAACTGGTCGGCGGGGTAGTGGAAGGGGTTGCGCAGCGCCCCGGCGACCGCCTGGGTGGCCATCAGGCGGGGCAGGTAGCGCAGCTCGACCTCGCCCCCCTCCGGGCGGAAGCGCATCACGAACGAGGGCCAGCGCCCGCCCTCGTCCTCCATCTCGAAGAAGACCAGCTCGCGCGCGGGACCCTGCCCCCAGATCGACCAGCGCGAGCCGGTGTCGAACAGCAGCTCGCCCCGCGGCGTCCACTCGTCGAGGGCCGAGACCCGCACGGGCACGGCCTCGCCGCCGTCCGCCCGGGCCTCGGAGAGGAACGGCACGTACCCGTGGCTGCGGGGCGTGTGCAGTGGGACGTCGATTGCCTCGATCCGGAAGGCCAGCCCCCCCACCGTGAGCTGCACCGCCTGCCCGACCAGCGCCTCCATGCCGCGGCAGTCTCTCACGAGCCGGCGTCACGCGCGTTTGCCGCTCCGCGGCCCCGGTGCTAGATTTGTCGGTCGCTATGCCGACCGCCCTGGCCGAGACCCGAATGCACGACCCCCAGCTCGCCCCGATCCGCGACAAAGTGTTGCAGGGCAGGCGCTTGTCCTTCGAGGACGGGGTCGCCCTCTACCGCACCCACGACCTGCTGGGGCTGGGCGCCCTGGCCAACCACGTGCGCGAGCAGCGCCACGGCAACCTGGCCTACTTCGTCTGGAACACGCACGTCAACCACACCAACGTGTGCGTGGCCACCTGCGACTTCTGCGCCTTCGCGGCCCAGCCGGGCGAGCCCCGCGGCTACACCATGAAGCTGCAGGAGATCTTCGACAACGTGGCCGCCCTGCCGCAGCAGGTGCGCGAGGTGCACGTCGTGGGCGGGCTGCACCCCGACCTGCGCTGGTCCTACTTCACCGACATGCTGAAGGGCATCAAGCAGGTGCGGGCCGACGTGCACGTCAAGGCCTTCACGGCGGTCGAGGTCTTCTTCTTCCACAAGCTCTACCGCAAGAGCGTCGAGCAGGTGCTGACCGAGCTGAAGGAGGCCGGCCTCGACTCGATGCCGGGCGGCGGCGCGGAGATCTTCGCGAAGGAGACCCGCAACCGGATCATCAAGGGCAAGGCCAACGGCGAGCAGTGGCTGGACGTGATGCGCCAGGCCCACCGGCTGGGCATCCCGACCAACTGCACCATGCTGTACGGCCACGTCGAGTCGGTCGAGGACCGGGTCGACCACCTGCTCCAGCTGCGCCAGCTGCAGGACGAGACCGGCGGCTTCGTGACCTACATCCCGCTGGCCTTCCAGCCCTGGGAGGCGCCGGCCATGAAGCTGCCCGAGACCACCGGCTTCGAGGACCTCAAGGCCATCGCGGTGGGCCGGCTGCTGCTCGACAACATCCCGCACATCAAGAGCTACTGGATCATGATCGGGCCGCGCCTGGCCCAGGTGGGGCTGTCCTTCGGGGCCGACGACATCGACGGCACGGTCACCGAGGAGAAGATCGCCCACGACGCCGGGGCCCAGACGGCCCAGTCCATGACCGTGCACGAGCTCTGCCGGCTGGTGCGCGAGGCCGGCCGCCAGCCCGTCGAGCGCGACACCGTCTTCAACGTCGTCAAGGAGTGGTAGCGCCCTGGCGACGCTGCTCGATCCCCGCGCCGGCGCCGCGACGGGCAAGGCGGCCGTCCCGGCGGCCGTGACCCGGCTGGGCCTGGTCCACTACCTGAACACGGCGCCGCTCTCCCACGGCCTCGAGCGCCAGCCGGGCTTCGAGCTGCGGCGCGACGCCCCGGCCCGGCTGGTGGAGGCGCTGCGGCGTGGCGAGCTGGACCTGGGGCAGTTCCCGTCGATCGCCTACGCTCTTGGGGACTACCGCATCGTCCCGGGTTACGCCGTCACCAGCCGCGGGCCGGTGCGCTCGGTCTGCCTGTTCCACCGCCGGCCGATCGAGCGGCTGACGCGCGTGGCCCTCGACGCCTCCAGCCGCACCAGCGTGGCCCTGCTGCGCCTGCTGCTGCAGGCGCGCCTCGGGCGCGAGCCCGAGTACGTCAGCCTGCCCCCCGACCCGCGCGCCATGCTGGCGGAGTGCGACGCGGCCCTGCTGATCGGCGACACCGCGCTCTACTTCGACGACCCGCTGGTGGCGCGTCTCGACCTGGCCGAGGCCTGGCGCGAGCAGACCGGCCTGCCCTTCGTCTTCGCGCTGTGGTTCGGCCGGCCCGGTGCGCTCGACCCGGCCGGCGTGCGGTGGCTGCAGGCCGCGGCCGAGGCCGGGCTGGCGTCGCTGCCCGAGATCGCGGCCGCCTACGGCGGGCCGCGCGAGGTCAACGAGCGCTACCTGCGCGAGAACGTGCAGTATCGGCTGGGGCCCGACGAGCTTGCGGGCCTGCGGGAGTTCCACCGCCGGGCCCACGCCGCCGGCCTGATCGAAACCGTCCCGGAGCTGAGGTTCTATGCGGAGCATCCCTGAGTCGATCGTCGAGAAGGTGGCCGCCGCGGAGCGCCTGACGCGCGAGGACGGCGTGACCCTGCTGCGCCAGGGCGACCTGCTGGAGCTGGGCCTGCTGGCCGACCAGGTGCGCGAGCGACTGCACCCCGAGCGGGTGGTGACCTACATCATCGACCGCAACATCAACTACACCAACGTCTGCAACGCCCAGTGCGCCTTCTGCGCCTTCTACCGCGACCTGCCCTCCTCCGAGGGCTACGTGCTGACCAAGGAGGAGTTCCGGCAGAAGATCGACGAGACCATCGAGCTGGGCGGGCGCCAGGTGCTGCTGCAGGGCGGCCTGCACCCCGACCTGGGCATCGAGTACTACGAGCAGCTGTTCGCGTGGATGAAGGCCACCTGGCCCGAGCTGTGGATCCACGGCCTCTCGCCGGCCGAGGTCAAGCACGTCGCGAAGGTCTCGAAGCTGACGACCGTGCAGGCCCTGAAGCGGCTGATGGCGTCGGGCCTCGACTCGATCCCCGGTGGCGGGGCCGAGATCCTCTCCGACCGCGTGCGCCAGATCATCGGCATCCACAAGGGCACCACGGCCGAGTGGCTGGAGGTCATGGAGGAGGCCCACAGGCTGGGCATGAAGACCACGGCCACCATGATGTTCGGCCACGTGGAGACGCTCGAGGAGCGGGTCGAGCACCTGCTGCACCTGCGCGACCTGCAGGACCGCACCCACGGCTTCACGGCCTTCATCGGCTGGACCTTCCAGCCCGAGAACACGGCCCTGGCCGGCGACGAGCTGACCTCCTTCCAGTACCTGCGCACGCTGGCCGTCTCGCGGCTGATGCTCGACAACTTCCCGAACGTGCAGGCCTCGTGGGTGACCCAGGGGCCCAAGATCGGCCAGGTCTCGCTGCGCTTCGGAGCCAACGACTTCGGCAGCCTGATGATCGAGGAGAACGTGGTCTCGGCCGCCGGGGCCCACTTCCGCCTGAGCGAGGCCCAGATCGCGCGCGCCATCCAGGACGCCGGCTACGTCCCCAAGCGGCGCACGATGCACTACGAGATCGTGGGCGACCCCTACTGCTGGTCGCACCCGGCCCCCGACCTGCCGGCCCAGCACGCCACGGCCACCTCGCTGGCCGAGTGAAGCTCCTCCGGGCCGGCTGGCTGCTGCCCGTCTCGGGCGGCCCCGTGCGCGACGGCGCGGTGGCGGTGGCCGACGGGCGCATCGCCTGGGTGGGCCCCTGGCGCTCGGCCGAGCGGCCGGCGGGCGAGAGCGTCGAGCTCGGTCACGGGGTGCTGCTGCCCGGCCTCGTCAACGCCCACTGCCACGTCGAGCTCTCGCACCTGGCCGGGGCCGTGCCGGGGG
>JBDIBD010000184.1:0-8895 GCA_039812725.1 Vicinamibacteria bacterium
GGGGCTGGTGGGGCCGCGCGGCGGCGGGGGCGGCTCCGGCTGCCGAGCCGGAGACGGGAGCGGCGTGCCGAGCTCGACGGGCCCGGCCGCCTGGCGGGCGGCCTCGACGTCGCGCAGCTCGTCGGGGCCCATCGCCACCGTGCCGCCCATCTCCTCCGGCAGCACCTTGATGACGATCTCGCCCAGCCGCACCACGTCGCCCGCGGCGAGGACGGAGCGCTCCACGCGGCGGCCGTTGACGTAGACGCCGTTGGCGCTGCCCGAGTCGCGGATGGCCATGCCGTGCGGCCCCGCCTCGATCACCGCGTGGCGCCGCGAGCACTTGACGTCGTTCAGCACGAGGTCGCAGGAGGGATCGCGGCCGAGCACCGCCAGGGTGCCCTGCAGAGTCACGTCGTGGCGCGAGCCGTTGGGGTAGCGGACCTCGAACTTCACCTGGCGTTCCTCGGAAGCGCCCGCATTGTAACGCTTTCCGGGCCGGCACCGGCTCGCGCGCACGGTTTGCGGGCGCGCCGGGGCGGGGTGTAGCATGCCCGCCGCCGATCTCTCCTTCAGGGTGGAACCATGATCACTGCCGATCCGGGCCGGAGACAGGAACGCCTCGACGAGGTGATGGGGCTGCTGGGCCGCGAGGCCGCGCCGGGCGACCTGCTGCGGTCGTTCGCGCCGCACGTCTTCGCCGAGCTGCCCGACACGCTGGCGCTGGGCCTGCCGGCCCCCGCCCTGGCGGCGCGCCTGCGCGACCACTACGACTTCTTCGCCCGTTCGATCCCGCCCTCGACCCAGCTGTACCGCGGGCTGCCCGGGCTGCACGTGGTGGTGCGCAACCCCGACGAGGGCCTGGCCGACCGCACGGCCGAGGGCCTGCCCGTGGAGACCACCATCGTCGAGACCCACACCCTCGACGCGCCCTTCATCTTCGAGAGCCTCAAGAACTACTTCCGGCGCGCGGGGCTGCGCGTCTACTCCTCGATCCACCCCATCCTGACCGTGCGCCGGCAGTGGGAGCGCTACGCCTGGATCGGCGGCCCCGACGAGGAGGAGGGGACCCACGAGCTGCTGTGCCACTTCCGCATCGAGCGCATCGACTCGCGCGAGCGCCTGCGCGCCATCCAGCACGAGGTCTTCTCGGTCCTCAAGTCGGTCTTCGTCGCGGTCGAGGACTTCCAGGACATGCGCCGGTCCGTGCGCGAGCTGGCCCAGCGCGTGCGCAGCCGCCGTGGCCGGGCCGACGAGACGGCCTCGGCCCGCCAGTTCCTGGAGTGGCTGACCGACGACAACTACGTCTTCCAGGGGCTGGTGCGCTACCGCGTCGGTCCCGACGGCCTGCCCGACCGCCTGCACGACACGGCCCTGGGCGTCTTCACCGACCCCGCCGTGCTGCCCGTGGTCTTCCCGGGTCTGGTGGAGGAGGTCGAGTCCCACATCAAGCCGGTCGAGGGCGAGGCCCGCATCGTCGACATCGACTACTGCAACAACGCCTCGGCCATCTACCACCTGGAGCCGATCGACGACATCGTGGTCTGGCTGTGGAAGGACGACGGCACGCTCGACGAGGCCGTGGTGCTGATGGGCCGGCTGGCCAAGGGCGCCTCGACCCACCGCCCCTCCGACATCCCGCTGCTGCGCGAGAAGGGCGCCTGGCTGCTGGAGAACTGCGGCTTCGAGCCCAACACCCACGCCTACCGCGAGACCCGCGCGCTCTACAACCGCCTGCCCGTGCGCGAGCTGTTCTACGCCGACGGGGAGTCGCTCAAGGACCTGCTGGCCCGCATCGTGCACATGACCAGCGACGACGAGCTGGTGGTGCACGTGCGCCAGGGGGCCGGCTACGAGGCCCTGGCGGTGGCCTTCGCGCGCTCGCGCTACTCCTACACGACCGAGGCCGGGCTGAAGAAGGACCTGGCCGAGGCCTTCGGGCCCGTGACCTTCTCCGTGGCCGAGGACCTGGGCGGCGTGAGCCTTCTCGTCTTCTACTTCGAGGCCGGCAAGCTCGAGCACCCGGTCGACCTGGAGGAGGCCCGGCGCCTGGCCCAGGCCCGCGTGACCACCTGGGCCGACCAGGTGGCGGGCGGCCTGGAGCGCGCCTTCGGGGCCCGCGAGGGCCGGCGCCTGTTCGAGCGCTACATCCGCGAGGAGAGCCGCAGCGGGCTGTACCGCGAGCTGACCCCGCCCGTCGAGGTGCCCGAGGACATCCGGCTGATGGAGAGCCTCGAGGCGCGCCTGGAGATGCGCGTGTGGGCCCGCGCGGCCGACGCCGCCACGCTCAAGCTGTTCTCGCCGCGCTCGCTGCCGCTGACCGACATCCTGCACACCCTGGCCAACCTGGGCCTGACGGTCACCGACGAGGTGCGGGTGCCGCTGGTGCTGCCCAACGGCCGCAAGGCCTTCATGTACCGCTTCGACGTCGAGGCGCCGCTCGAGCGCGTGCGCGAGCTGACCGCCCGCCCCGACCGGCTGACCGACGCGCTGCGGGCCGTCGACGAGGGCCGCGCCACCGAGGACAACCTCAACGGCCTGGTGCTCATGGCCGGCCTCTCCTGGCGCGAGGTCGAGGTGCTGCGCACGCTGCGCAACCACCTGCTGCAGGTGCGCAGCCACTACAACGCCGAGACGCTCAACGGCGTGCTGCTGCGCAACAGCGGCGTGGCGGCCGCGCTCTACCGCCTGTTCGCGGCGCGCTTCGACCCGGAGCTGCCCGGCGACCGGGCGGCCGCGGCGGCCGAGGCCGAGCGCACCCTCCGCAAGGCGCTCGACGGGGTCAAGAGCCTGGCCGAGGACGAGGTGCTGCGGGCCCTCGACAACCTGGTGGGCAGCGTGCTGCGCACCAACTTCTACCAGCGCCCCGAGCGGCCGGTGATCTCGATCAAGGTCGACTCGCGCAAGGTCGAGGGCATGCCCTCGCCGCGCCCGATGGCGGAGATCTACGTGCACTCGCCCCTGCTCGAGGGCATCCACCTGCGGGGCGGCAAGGTGGCCCGCGGCGGCATCCGCTGGAGCGACCGCCACGACGACTTCCGCACCGAGATCCTGGGCCTGATGAAGACCCAGATGGTCAAGAACTCGATCATCGTGCCGGTCGGCTCCAAGGGCGGCTTCGTGCTCAAGGGCAACGTGCCGCCGCGCCCGGCCCTGGACGCCTACCTGATCGACCGCTACCGCGAGTTCATCTCGGGCCTGCTGGACGTGACCGACAACATCGTGGACGGCAACGTGGTCCACCCGCCCGAGGTGGTGCGCTACGACGGCGAGGACCCGTACCTCGTGGTGGCGGCCGACAAGGGCACGGCCCACCTGTCCGACACGGCCAACAGCGTCTCGGCCCAGTACGGCTTCTGGCTGGGCGACGCCTTCGCCTCGGGCGGCAGCGCCGGCTACGACCACAAGAAGATGGGCATCACGGCCCGCGGGGCCTGGGAGTGCGTCAAGCACCACTTCCACAACCTGGGCCGCGACATCCAGAAGGAGCCCTTCACGGCCGTCGGCATCGGCGACATGTCGGGCGACGTGTTCGGCAACGGCGCCCTGCTCTCGCCGGTCTACCGGCTGCAGGCGGCCTTCAACCACCTGCACATCTTCATCGACCCCGAGCCCGACATCGAGCGGAGCTTCCGCGAGCGCCAGCGCCTGTTCGACCTGCCGCGCTCGGGCTGGCGCGACTACGACACCAGCCTGATCAGCCCCGGCGGCGGCGTCTTCGACCGCTCCGCCAAGGCCATACCGCTCAGCGCCCAGGTGCGGGCGCTGCTGGGGCTCGAGGCCGAGACGGCCAGCGGCGAGGAGGTGGTCCGCAAGATCCTGACCGCGCCGGTGGACCTGCTCTACAACGGCGGCATCGGCACCTACGTGCGCTCGACCCAGGAGACCGACGCCCAGGTGGGCGACCGCACCAACGACCGCGTGCGCGTGACCTCGCGCGACCTGCGCTGCAAGGTCATCGGCGAGGGCGGCAACCTGGGCATGACCCAGAAGGCCCGCCTCGAGTACTGGAGCGTGGGCGGGGCCTGCAACACCGACGCCCTCGACAACTCGGCCGGCGTCGACACCTCGGACCACGAGGTCAACATCAAGATCCTGATGGACGTCCTGATCAAGAAGGGCGTCGTGCGCGGCCGCGAGGAGCGCAACCGCATCCTGGCCGAGATGACCGAGGAGGTGGCCGCCCTGGTGCTGGCCGACAACCAGAACCAGGCCCGCTGCCTGACCCTGGACGGCCTGCGCAGCGCGGCGCGCTACGAGGAGTTCGTGGCCTTCGTCGAGGACCTGGTGGCGGCCGGCATCGTCAACCGCCAGGACGAGGCCCTGCCCACCCGCGAGGAGCTGCTGCTCTCCCCGCAGCGCGAGCGCGGCCTGCCGCGGCCGCTGATGGCCGTGCTGCTGGGCTACGTCAAGATGTGGGCCTTCCAGATGCTGCTCGAGACCGAGTTCCCGGACAGCCCGGAGGGCCGCCCCCTGCTCGACGGCTACTTCCCGAAGCGCCTGCTGCAGTACCGGGACTACTTCCCCGAGCACCGGCTGCGGCGCGAGATCGTGGCCACGGTGGCGGTCAACCACCTGATCAACGAGGCCGGCATCACCTTCCTCTCGCGGGTGATGGGGCAGACCAAGGCCGGCCTGGCCGAGACCGTGGCGGCCTGGCTGCGGGTCGACGCCGAGTCGGGGGCCGAGGAGCTGCGCTCGCGCATCGAGTCGGCCGGCCTGCCGGCGGCGCGCGAGCACGAGCTGCTGCTGCAGGTCGAGGGCACGCTCGAGGAGCTGACCCGCGCGGTGCTGGCCGGCCACGGCGTGGACGCGGCCGGCGCGCTCCACGGCGTGCGCGCTCAGCTCGGGTGAGGTCGCCCATGAGGCGCCTGCCGCTCGTGGCCCTGGCCGGGCTCCTCTGCGCCGGTGCCGCGGATGCCCAGGAGACGGCCCGGCTCGGCGTCGACGTGGCCGTGAGCCACGCCGCGACGACCGAGCCTTCCATCGGCGTGACCTGGCATCTCGGAAGGCGCTGGGCGTTGCGGCCCCAGGTGCAGTACAGCCACCAGGAGTACCAGCTCGAGTCCTATTCCTTCACCGTCACGGGCGTCCCGGGCGGAGCGCCCTCGGAGCCCGAGCCATCGCCGACGCTGACCAGCGAGCGCTGGGGTGGCGGTCTCGACGTGCTCTTCTACCTTGGCCGCAGCCCCGACCTGTCGCCGTACCTGTTGGCAGGCCTGGACCTCTTGCGGGCCACCGACAGCGAGGGCGCGACGGAGTCGAAGACGATGGGCAAGGGCTGGCAGGTCGGCTTGGGGCTGCAGTACGGGCTGAAGGACAAGCTGGCGATCTTCGGGGAAGTGGGCCTGCGCCACGATTGGGCCGACGCCGAGAGCGGCGGCCGGTACTACAGCTCGACGTCCACCTTCGCCTCGCGGCTGGGAATGCGCTTCTACCTCAAGTAGCAGGGGCGCCGGCGGCGGCCCGCGAAAGCTGTGGACCGGACGCCGCATTTCGTGCTACGACTAACCGGAAACTGAAGGACTGCGATGCCAGGGACCCCTCCTCCCGGACGGCGCCGCCCCGAGTCGGGCTGCGTCCGAGACGTCTCTTGACGCCCTTGAAGATCCCCAGGTCGGGGGAGTGGGCGCGCGTCGCCTCCGGCCCGCCCGACGGCCTCATCGGCGAGCTGGTGCTGGTCGTGCCCATGGCCGGCTCGCGCCGCGAGGCCGACGACGTCTTCGCCGCCACCGAGGACGGCGAGCTGGTTACGCTCAAGGCGCACCAGCTCGAGAGCGCCCCGCGCTAGGACGGCGCGTTCGCGTGGGTCGGCGGAGGGCTGTCCCCGGCGGCGACGATCTTGAAGGTTGGTGGCCTGGGACGGAATCGAACCGCCGACACGCGGATTTTCAGTCCGCTGCTCTACCAGCTGAGCTACCAGGCCAGCGGGTGGGAGCGCGATTGAACCACGACTCGCCGCCCGGGTCAACGCCGCGGCGGCCTACACCACCACCGGCCGCTCGATCGTCCCGGGCCACTTCGACAGGCACTCGGCGCCCGCTTCCGTGATCGTCATGACGTCCTCGTGGCGCACGCCCAGCTCGCCCGGGAGGTAGATCCCGGGCTCGTTGGTGAAGCACATTCCGACCTGCAGGCGCGTGGCGTTGCCCTGCACGAGGTAGGCCCACTCGTGGCCGTCCATACCGATGCCGTGCCCCAGCCGGTGCGTGAAACAGCGGTAGCCGGGGCCGAAGCCGGCCTCGTCGATCACGCGCCGGGCGGCGGCGTCGACGGCCTGGCACTCGACTCCGGGCCGGGCGGCGCGGAAGGCCGCCTCCTGGGCTTGGCGCACGACGTCCCAGACCTGGCGCTGGCGCGGGCTGGCCTCGGCGCCGAACACGCCGGTCCGGGTGACGTCGCTGCCGTAGCCGTGCAGCCGGCAGCCGCCGTCCACCAGCACGAGGTCGCCGGCCTTCAGCGGCTGCGGGCTCTTGGTGCCGTGGGGGAAGGCGGCGTCCGTTCCGAAGAGCACCAGCGCGCCACCCCGCACGCCGAGCCGCTTGTGGGCCTCGGCCGACAGCGCCGAGGCCTCCTCCTGCTTCAGGCCCGGGCGCAGGGACTCGAACACGGCGCGGTGGGCGTGCAGGGTGATCTCGCAGGCCCGGCGCATGAGCTGCAGCTCGTGGGCGTCCTTGAGCATCCGGCAGCCGGCCGTGACCGGGGTGGCGCTCGCCAGCCGCGCGGCCGGGGCGGACTGGGCCAGGCCGTCGGCGAAGACGAAGTCGAGCGTCTCGTCGACGCCGATCCGGCCCGCCAGCGCGCCGCGGTCCTTCAGGATGCCGGCCAGCAGGGCGTAGGGCGACTCGTGCTCTTCCCAGGCGCGCACGTCGCCTCCGAGCTGGATCTGCTCGAGGCCACGGGCGCGCTCGAAGGCCGGCACGACCCAGGCCGGGTCGCCCTCGCGCGCGAGCACCGCGCCGAAGAAGCGCTCGCTGACGCTCCACTCGGCGCCGGTGAAGTACTCGAGGCTGGTGCCGGGGCCGAGCACCAGGGCGTCGAGGCCCTGCTCGGCCATCAGCTTCCGCGCCCGCGCCAGGCGCGTCCGGCGCTCGTCGAGGGCGATGGGCGCCACGCCGTCGGTCATGGGCTGCAGCGCGGCGACGGCCGGAGGCGCCTCGGCCAGGGCCTGGGCGCGACCGGCGAGGCCGGCCGACGCCGCCAGCCCGGAGACCTGCAGCCACTGCCGGCGATCGAGCGTCATCGCGCCTCCCGGACGCGCGATCGTAGCACTGCGCGCCGGGAGCTCCGCGCGGCCGCCGCCAGGGGCCGCCGCGCCTGCCGGGCAGACTCCTGGCGCGCGCCGCCAGCCAGACCGTCACTGCGGGCTAGACGGCGTCCGACTCTTCGCCGATGCCCTCGAAGAGGAACGTCGAGAGGTAGCGCTCGCCGGTGTCGTGCAGCACGGCCAGCACCACGGAGCCCTGGGGCGCGCGCTGGGCCACCTTGCGGGCCGCCGCGAAGGAGCCCCCCGAGGAGATGCCGCAGAAGATGCCTTCCTTCTGGGCCAGCTCGCGCGCGGCATCGCGCGCCTCGACGTCGGTCACCGGCACGATCTCGTCCACCACCTCGCGGTTGAGCACCTTCGGCACGAAGTCGGGCGTCCAGCCCTGGATCTTGTGCGAGGCCCAGGCGGCGCCGCCCAGCAGCTGCGCCCCCTCGGGCTCGGTGGCGACCACCTTGACCTCGGGGCGGGCCTTCTTGATCGCCTCGCCCGCGCCCGTGATCGTGCCGCCCGTCCCCCAGCCGCAGACGAAGTAGTCCAGGCGCTTTCCGTCGAAGTCGCGCAGGATCTCGGGCCCCGTCGTCCGGCGGTGGTACTCCGGGTTGGCCGGGTTCTCGAACTGGTTGGGCATGAACCAGCCGTGCTTCGCGGCCAGCTCCTGGGCCATCTTGACCATGCCCGAGCCGCGCTGGGCGGCCGGCGACAGGACGACCTTCGCCCCGAGGGCCTTCATCAGCTTGCGGCGCTCGACGCTGAAGCTGTCGGCCATGATGGCCACGAACGGGTAGCCCTTGGCCGCGCAGACCATGGCGAGGGCGATGCCCGTGTTGCCCGAGGTGGGCTCGACCACCGTCTGGCCCGGCTTCAGCACGCCGCGGCGCTCGGCGTCCTCGATCACGGCGATGGCCAGGCGGTCCTTCACCGACGAGAGCGGGTTGAAGAACTCGCACTTGACGTACATGGTCGCGTGCGGCGGCGCCAGGCGGTTCACGCGCACCACCGGCGTGTCGCCGATGGTGCCCAGGATGCTGTCGTGGATCACGGCTCCCCCCTTTCGACTCCCCAGGCCATCCTAGCAACAAAGCCGGGCAGGCTAGAGGCCGTCGCCCACCACCACGAAGGCGGCCCAGTAGAAGGGCAGGCGCCAGGCGGGCTGCCGCCGCAGCTCGCGGCCGGCCGCCTGGAGGGCGCGGGCGGGGGGCTCTCCCGCGCGCAGCCGCCGGTGGAAGGCCACCATCAGCGCGCGCGTGGCGGCCGAGTCGACGCTCCACTGGCTGACGACGGTGGCGGGGCAGCCGCGGGCCAGGAAGGCCCAGGAGAAGCCCAGCAGGCCCTCGCCGCCGGCCACCCGTCCGCGCCCGGTCTCGCAGGCCGAGAGCACGGCCAGCTCGGCGTGCAGGTCGAGCTCGAGCACCTCGCGCGCCTCGAGCAACCCGTCGTCGGGTCCGTCCTCCGGCGCCGGCGCCAGCACCAGCTGCGAGTGCATGGGGCTCGCGTCGTTGAGCAGGCCGTGGGTGGCGAAGTGCAGCACGCGGTGGCGCCCGGCCTCGCGGCGCAGGGCCGCCTCGCTGGCCTCCGGTCCCACGAGGAGCGCCGACCCGACCCCGTAGAGACGGCCCAGCTCGACCACCTGCTCGCGCGCCTCCGGCAGC
>JBDIBD010000185.1:0-8835 GCA_039812725.1 Vicinamibacteria bacterium
CGCCGCCCGCCGCAGCGACGGCGCCCCGGCCGGAGCCGCCCCCGGGGGCGGCCCGCCCGGCACCGACCGAGCGCCGCCGCGAGATCGAGGAGACGCTGGCGGGCCTGAAGGAGAGGAACCACTTCGAGGTGCTGGGCATCCCCCGGGCCTCGCACGAGGCTCAGGTGAAGGAGGCCTACTTCCGGCTGGCCCGGCGCTTCCACCCCGACGCCACGAGCCAGGACCCGGGCCTGGCCGACCTGCGCGACGCGCTCGAGAAGATCTTCATCCGGGTGAGCGAGGCCTACGAGGTGCTGCGCGACCCACGCCGGCGCTCGTCCTACGAGAGCGACCTGGCCGCCCGCGCCCCGCGCCCCGTGGCGCCTCCCGCAGGGGAGGCTCCGGCCCCCGAGCCGGCTGCGCCGCCCCCCGACCCGGCCGCCGCCGCCCAGCAGGTCGACCAGGCCATCGACGCGGCGGAACGCCTGATCAAGGCCGAGAAGTTCTGGGACGCCATCCAGCTGCTGGAGCGCGCCCAGCCGCTGGCCCAGGGCAAGCAGGACGTGCGCCTGCGCTACGTGCTGGCCAAGGCGGTCGTGTGCAACCCGCACTGGGTCAAGCGCGCCGAGGAGCTGCTGGTGAGCGTGGTCAAGGACGACCCCAACCACCTGGGTGCCCACTGGCTGCTGGCCGGCATCTACAAGCAGGGCGGGCTGCGGGCCCGGGCCACCAGCATGCTGCGGCGCGTGCTGGAGCTGCAGCCCGACCACGAGGAGGCCGCGGCCCTGCTGCGCGAGATCGCCCCCGCGCCCGAGCCGGAGGCCGAGCCGGAGCCTCCGCCGCCGGGGGGCAGGCTGCTCAAGCGGCTGTTCGGCCGGGGCTCGGGCGGGTGAGGCGCCGCCGCGCGGCCTGCCTGGCGCTGGCGCTGCTCGCGGGCGCCGTGGCCTGGGCGGCGCAGGCCCCGCCCGACGTCTACACCCTCAAGAACGGCGACCGCGTCAGCGGCCGCACCGTGATCAAGGGCCGCAGGGCCTTCACGGTCCAGACCCCCTGGGGCCGCCTCGACATCCCGCGCGGCGAGGTCGCGCGCGTGACCTGGTCGGACGGGCGCGAGGAGGTCTTCGTCGCGGAGCCGGAGCCCAGCCCCACGCCCACGCCGGAGCCACCGCGCCTGACGCTGGTCGTGGCGCTGGCCGGGCGCAGCTTCTGGCAGGCCTGGGACCCGCGGCGCACGCCGCCGGCCGACCCGACCCTGCGCCTGGCGCTGTGGCTCGACGAGGAGCTCCTGGCGGCCTACACCGACGCCCGGCCCGACCCCGACGACCTGCCCGGGGCGCTGGTCAACACCTTCGACTTCACCGCCCCGGCCGTGGCCGTGGAGGCCGTCGCGCCGGTCCTGGCCGAGCCGCCCGAGGTGCGCCCGGGACGCGTCACGCTGCGCCTGCGCCTGCCCGCGACGCTGGCCGGGGAGCACCGCCTGCGGCTCGCCTACCAGGTCAACGACGGCACCGCCGGCGAGCCGGCCTGGCGCGACGCGGCCGGCACCAGCCTGCTGCTGCAGCTCCGGGCCGAGGGCCCGAGCGTGGCGGAGCTGCAGCAGGACCCGGGACGCATGGAGTACTCGCGCAAGCGCATGCGCAACACCGAGACCTTCCGCCTGGCGCCCGTTCTTGACACCCCCGCCAGCCAGCCCTAGGCTCGAAGGATGGAGAACCCGGACCTCGTCACGGTCCTGCAGACCGTCGGGCTGGCCATCGCGCTGGCCGCCTCGGCCGGGCTGCGCGCCTGGCTGCCCCTGCTGCTGGCCGGTGGTCTGTCGCGGCTCGAGCTGCTGCAGCTCGGCCCGACCTTCGGCTTCCTGTCGAGCAACCGCGCCCTGGCGGTGCTGGCCCTGGCCACCGTGCTCGAGATCGCGGCCGACAAGATCCCGGCCGTGGACCACGCCCTCGACGGCCTCTCGACGGTGCTGCGGCCCGCGGCCGGGACGCTGCTGGCGGCCTCGGTGCTGGGCAACGTCTCCGACCCGCTGACGGCCTGGGTGCTGGGGGCGGCCGTCGGAGCGCCGGCCGCGCTCGTGCCGCACGCGGCCAAGTCCGGCCTGCGCCTGGCCTCGACGGTCTTCACGGCCGGACTGGCCAACCCGGCGGTGAGCGTGCTCGAGGACCTGGGCACGCTGCTGATCTTCGCGCTGGCGGTGCTGGTGCCGCTGGTGGTGGTGGCGCTGCTGCTGCTCGGGGCGCTGCTGCTGCTGCGGCGGCTGCTGGCCCGCCGCGCGGCCCAGCCCGCGTGAGGAGGGCCACGCCGCTCCTGGCCCTGGCGCTCCTGGCCCCCGCCGCTCGGGCCCAGGCGCCGACCGCCACGCCGCCGCCCTTCACGGTCGAGGTCGACGTCAACGTCGTCTCCCTGACGGTGGTGGTGCACGACAAGGCCGGCCGCTTCGTGCGCGGCCTCACGCCGGCCGACGTGACCGTGCTGGAGGACGGCGTCCCCCAGCAGGTGGGCTACTTTCGCGAGGCCACGGGCGGCCCCGACAAGATCCCGCTCTCGGTGGTGCTGGTGCTCGACGCCAGCGGCAGCATGAAGCCCAACCTGGGCTTCCTGCAGCAGGCCGCCAGCTCCTTCATCGGGCGCATGCAGGACGTCGACCAGGCCCTGGTGGTGCAGTTCAACGAGACGGTCAAGGCCAGCGCCGAGTTCACCAGCGACGCCGACCGGCTGGACGAGACCGTGGAGGGCCTGCAGGCCTGGGGCGGCACCAGCCTGTACGACGCCATCCACTACGCCCTGGGCCGGGTCAAGGACCAGGCCGGGCGCAAGGCCGTGATCGTCTTCTCGGACGGCGACGACACCACCAGCTCGCTGCGCGAGCAGGACGTGGTCGACTACGCCAAGGCCGTGGAGGCCACGGTCTACACGGTCGGGATCCAGGGCGGCGGCCCGGGCGGCACGCCGCGCGGCTTCCTCAAGCGCGTGGCGGCCGAGACCGGCGGCGAGCACTTCTTCCCCGACAAGGTGGGCGACCTGATCAAGGTCTTCAACTCCATCGCCGAGGAGCTGCACAACCACTACGCGCTCTCGTACACGCCCCAGCGCGACCCCGACGGCGGCTGGCGCGCCATCACGGTCGCGGTCGCGCGCCCCGACGCCCAGGTGCGCGTGCGCAAGGGCTACTTCGCGGTCAAGCGCCGCCGGGCCCCCGTCCCCCGCTAGCCGCGGGGCCCGGGTGTAGACTGCCCCAGGCATGGCGGAGCTCTCCATCCAGGCGGCCGACGGCAACCGCTCGCGCGTGGCGATCGACCGCGAGCGCCTGTCGATCGGCCGCTCGCGCGAGAGCGACGTGTTCCTGCCCGACCAGTGGCTCTCGCGCCACCACGCCGAGGTCCGCCGCTCCGCGCAGGGCTTCAGCCTGCGCGACCTGGGCTCGAAGAACGGCACGCTGCTGAACGGCAACCCCCTGGCCTCCGAGCAGTTCCTGCGCCACGGCGACGTGATCACGCTGGGCGAGCACACCCTGACCTTCCTGGACGGCCCGGAGGAGGCCGCTCCCGAGGAGGAGGTCGAGCCGGCCGGCACGCGGGTCTTCTCGGCCCAGGAGCTGTCGGACGTGATCCTGCGCCCGGCCCAGGACCCCGAGACGCTGCAGCGCCAGAACCGGCTCCTGAAGCTGCGCTCCGAGGCCACCCGCACGCTGCTCGAGCACCGCCCGCTGCCCGAGGTCTTCGAGGTCATCCTCGACCTGCTCTTCGAGAACCTGCCGGTGGAGCGCGGCGCCATCCTGCTGGTCGAGGGGGCGCCGCCCCGTCCGACGGTCAAGGCCTCGCGCAGCCGGCGCGGCCAGGCCATCCAGCACATCTCCAGCTCCATCGCGCGGCGCGTGCTCAGCGAGCGAGCCCTGCTGCTGCTGCCCAACATCCTCGAGGACGCGGCCTTCAGCACCCAGGACAGCATCCTGTCCTCGGGCATCCGCTCGGCGCTGTGCGCGCCGCTGTGGTACCGCCCGGCCGGCGCGGCCTCCGCCGGCCGCAGCGACGTGATCGGGTTGGTCTACCTCGACACCCTGCAGCGCTCCCAGGAGTTCACCGAGGACGACCTGCAGGTGCTGCTGCTGATCTCCGAGGTGGCCGCGGCCAAGATCGAGACCGCGCGGCTGCTGGAGGAGATCCTCGAGAAGCGCCAGCTCGAGCAGGACATGCGCGTGGCGGCCGAGATCCAGAACAGCCTGCTGCCGCGCCGCGCCCCGGACTTCCCGGGCTGGGGGCTGGTGGGCTCGAACCGCCCCTGCCGCACCATCGGCGGCGACTACTTCGACTTCGCGCGGCTCGAGGAGGGCCTGCTGCTGGCCCTGGGCGACGTCTCGGGCAAGGGCACCGGCGCGGCGCTGCTCATGACCGTGCTGCGCGCCGCCACGCGGGCCCACTGGGCCGACGCTCCTCCGGCCGAGGCGGCCGCCCGCATCAACCGCACGGTCTGCCAGAACATCCCCGAGGGCAAGTACATCACCTTCTTCCTGGCCCGCCTCGACCCCCAGAGCGGCCAGTTGTGCTACGTCAACTGCGGCCACAACCCGCCCCTGCTGGTGCGCGCCGACGGCCGCCACGAGACCCTGGGGACGGGCGGCGTGGTGCTGGGCCTGATCGACGGCACGACCTACGAGCAGGCCTGCGTGGAGCTGCAGCGCGGCGACCTGCTGGTGGTCTACTCGGACGGCGTCCCCGAGACCTGGAACAGCCGCGACGACGAGTTCGGCGAGGACGGCCTGCTGCGCGCCATCGTCGCCGCCCGCGGGCGCGACGCGGCCCAGATCCAGCAGGCCATCCTCGACGCGCTCGAGAGCTTCTCCGAGGGCGGCAAGGCCACCGACGACCGCACGCTCATCGTCATCAAGCGCGAGGCCTAGCTCCTAGAAGGACAGGCGCGCGGCCAGCTGCACGGCGCGCGGGCCGCCGCCGCCCAGGAACGGGTTGCCGCCGCCCACGTCGGGGGTGGCCGTCAGGCCCAGGTAGCCCACGCCACGGTTGGTGCCGGGGTCGATCCCGTTCTGCAGGAAGTCGACCGCGAAGTTGGGCAGCAGCGGGTTGGCGAAGTTGGGGTGGTTGAGCAGGTTGAAGACGTCCACCCGCAGCTGCAGCGTGACCCGGCTGGAGAGCGCCGTGTTCTTGACCAGCGACAGGTCGATGTTCTGGTAGCCGGGGCCCGTGAAGGCGTTGCGGCCGAGGTCGCCGAAGTGCTGGCCGCCCGCGCAGCCGCCGTCCCCGTCGGGCGTGCAGGGGGCCTGGAAGGCCGCCAGGTTCAGGAAGCGCTCGGGGCTGCCGGTGCCCGCGAAGGGGTCGCCCACCAGGTCGGGCCGGCCGAAGTACTCGCCGCTGCCGTTGAAGTCGCCCTCGAACAGGTAGTTCACGCCAAAGGGCATGCCGCTGGCCAGGGTCACCACGCCGTTGACGGACCAGCCGCCCAGCAACGACTTGCTGCTCCGGCCCCGGGCCAGGTCCCAGGTGAACAGCCAGGTCAGGCGGTGGCGCGAGTCGAAGTTCGAGTCGGCCTTCTCGCGCTGCGGGTTGGTGCTGTCGTCGGGCTGGGCCGCGTTGGGGACGTAGTCCTGGCCGTCGCTGGCGGTGTCGATCGAGTGCGACCAGGTGTAGTTGAGGGTCGCGGTGAGGCCGTGCCAGGAGGAGAGCCGCAGCACGGTCTGCAGGGCGTGGTAGCTGGACTCGGCCGTGGCCTCGAACTGGTTGATGTAGATGTAGTCCGGGTAGGGGGCCGCGCCGGTGCGCGGGTCGAGCTGGTTGATGTCGCGGTAGCGGAACAGGTTGCGCCCCAGCGAGCCGACGTAGCCCAGCTGCAGCGCGGCGCTCCTGCCCAGCTGGCGCTGCAGGTTGACGTTCCACATGTGCACGTAGGGCGTCTTCATGTCGGGGTCGACCGTGAAGACGTCGGTGGCCGCGAAGTCCCCGAACACCGGCTGGCCCGGGACGATCTGCGACACGGGCGAGAAGCTGAACTCGACGTTGTTGTAGGCCGCGCCCGGGTTGAAGGTGTTCCAGGGCAGCTGGCCAACGAAGAAGTCCTGCGAGAAGGCGTCGTGGTAGAGGCCGTAGCCGGCCCGCAGCACGGTGCGGCCGTCGCCGCCCATGTCGTAGATGGCCGAGACGCGCGGCCCGAAATTGTTGAAGTCCTTGCCGTACAGCTGGTCGACCGGCACCACGCGTCCGCTCTCGAAGCGGCTGAAGAGGCCGTCGCGCTCGCCGATCACGCCGTAGTAGTCCCAGCGCAGCCCGAGGTCGAGGGTCAGGCGCCGCGAGACCTGCCAGTTGTCCTGCAGGTAGAGCGAGTGGTTGTCCTGGGAGGTGAAGCGCTGCGAGTCGCCGCGCGCCTGCCGGCCGCCCGAGGGCCGCCCGGCCACGAAGTCCTCGAGCGAGTCGAAGGCCAGGCGGCCGCGGTAGCCGGCGTTGAAGTAGCCGTCCACGGTGGTGCGCCGGTACTCGTAGCCGGCCTTGGTGCGGTGGCGGCCCGTGTTGTACGAGACGTTGCCGAAGAGCTGCCAGTTCTTGTCCACGCGGCCGCGCGGCAGCGAGGTGTTGGCTCCGAGGGTGGCGTAGCCCGAGACCAGCATGGTGGGCAGGCCGAAGTTGACCGGGTCGTCGACCGTGTCGAGCCCGATCGTGCGCGGGTCGAAGTCCCCGTCCTCGGGGGCGAAGGTCTCCTTGAAGCGGTTGAGGCCCGCGCGCAGCTCGAACAGCAGCTTGGGCGAGGCCACGTGGGTGTACGAGCCCGACAGCAGCTGCACGTTGGTGGGCGTGGTGGTGTTGTAGCCGGGCAGGCCGCCGCCGCCCACCAGCGCCAGCGGGAAGCTCTGGTCGCTGTCGCCCAGGAAGTAGCGCACGGTCAGCAGGTCGCCCTCGCCGACGTGGTGGTCGATCTTGGCGATCAGGCTGTCCACCCGGTTGTCGAACGGCACCGTGGCCACCAGGTTGTTGCCGGCCTCGTCGGGGGCCTGGTTGGGGGCCGGCCAGGGGTTGGTGGCCAGCAGGCCGGCGATGACCGGGTTGACGCCGCCGGCCGCGCGCGCGGCCGCCGCCAGCTCGGCCGCCGTGGGGACGCGCCCCACGCTGGGCAGGCCGCCGTTCTCGCGCTGGCCCTCGTAGGCCAGGAAGAAGAAGGTGCGGTCCTTCACGATCGGCCCGCCCAGGCTGGCGCCGAACTGGTTGTTGCGGAACTGGTTCTTGGGGTTGGGCTCGGTGTTGAAGTAGTTGCGCGCGCCCAGCGAGTCGTCGCGGAAGTACTCGAACAGGGCGCCGTGCAGGGCGTTGCCACCCGAGCGCGTGACGATGTTGACGATGGCGCCGGCGTTCCTGCCGTACTCGGCCTGGGCCCCCGACAACACCGGGAACTCCTGCACGGCGTCGACCGGCAGGATGGTCGAGGGGGTGCCGAACACGCCGCCCTGGTTGATGGCCGGCAGGTTGCGGTAGCCGTCGTTCATGTCCGTGCCGTCCAGCAGGTAGTTGTTCGCGCGCCCGCGCTGGCCGTTGGCCGAGAAGAGGCCGAAGGAGCCGGGCGAGTCGTTGATGCTGGAGGGGTCGGCGGCGGCGCCGGGGACCAGCGTCAGCACCTTGGTGAAGTCGCGCCCGTTGACCGGCAGCTCGGCCACCTGCTCGCCCTGCAGGGTGCCGCCCTGCACGTTGCTGGTGGTGTTGACCAGCGGCGCCTCGGCCCGCACCTCGACGTTCTCGCTCAGTCCCCCGGTGGCCAGCTCGAGGTTGACGCGGCGCGTGGCCGAGACGTCCACGTGCACGCCCTTGACGGTCTGGCCGACGAAGCCTGTCAGGCTGGCGCTCACGTCGTAGCCGCCCGGCGGCAGCTCGGGGAAGGCGTAGTTGCCCGCGGCGTCGGCGGTGGTGCTGCGGGAGAGGCCGGTCTCGGCGCTCTTGATCGCCACCGTGGCGCCGGGCAGCGCGCCCCCGGTCGAGTCCGTGACCAGCCCCTGGATGCCGCCGCGGAAGGACTGGGCTGCGGCGGTGGCGGCCAGCAGGCCGGACAGCAGCACGACGGCACGCCGAAGGCGAGTCATGCACCCTCCTCAGAGTGGACCACCCCGCTCGCGCGGGAGAACGGACGCCTGTGCGGAATGCGCGGAGACTAGCCCCGGCGGTTGGCCGGCGTCAAGGCAGGCGGGGTCAGCGGGTCAGCGCGCCGGCTCGGCGGCCTTGCGCTCGTTGCGGCCGGCCGTGGCGAGGAACTGCGGGTGGCGCCAGTTCCAGCGGTAGAACTCCGGCGCCTGGTCGATGTCGGGCCGGTCGTTCCAGGCGTAGGCCACGGGCCGGAACAGGCCGACCCCGGAGTGCACGCCCAGGCCCCAGGCCAGGCTGGCGGCCACGCAGGCCCGCAGCGCCAGGGAGGCACGCGTCCTCCCGAGCTGGCTCCAGGCGCAGGCAGCCAGCAGCGCCAGCGCGGCCACGGCCTCGGTCAGGAGCCGCGGTCCGAAGCACCAGCCTCCCCACCAGTTGCCCTGGCTGGCCGTGGCCGCGAGGATCAGCCCAGCCCAGGCCGCCAGCACGCGGGCCAGGGGGTCGCGGCGCACGCCGGGCACCAGCAGGGCGAGGAGGCCGAAGGCCAGGAAGGGCGTGAAGACCAGCAGCCCGCGCGCGGGGCTCAGCAGCAGGCTGGCCAGGTTCGGCGCCCAGGCGCCCCAGGCCGCTGAGGCGAGCCAGCGCTCGCCCCCGTAGTAGCCGGGCAGCAACCGGCCCGTCTGGGCGTGGAAGAAGAGCACGGCCGGGCCCAGCACCGCGGCGGCCCCGAGCGCCGCCCTCGCCAGCCCGCGCCGGTCCCGCCACGCCAGCAGGGTGAGCACCGGCAGCG
>JBDIBD010000186.1:0-8835 GCA_039812725.1 Vicinamibacteria bacterium
CTCGGCGGGCGGCAGCTGCACGCGCAGCGGGTTGACGAAGGCGCCGTCGCGCACCATGCGGTAGTCGAGGTGCGGCCCGGTCGACAGCCCGGTGCTGCCCACCGCGCCGACCCGGGCGCCCTGGGCCACGCGCTGCCCGGCCCGCACGTCGATGCGCGAGAGGTGGCCGTAGAGCGTCTCGAAGCCGTTGGCGTGCCGCAGCCGCACGGTGTTGCCGTAGCCCCCCATCCAGCCTGCCGAGAGCACCACGCCGTCGGCGGAGGCCTGCACGGGCGTGCCCGTGGGGGCGGCGAAGTCGATGCCCAGGTGGGCCGTGTAGCGGCCCAGGATCGGGTGGAAGCGGGCCTGGCTGAAGCCCGAGCTGATGCGGTTGAACTTGAGCGGCGAGCGCAGGAAGGCCTTGCGCAGCGGCGAGCCGTCGGGGGCGTAGAAGCCGCCCTGCTCGGCCCGGTCGAAGCGCACCGCCTGCAACGTGCGCCCGCCGCGCCGGAACTCGGCCGCCAGGATGCGCCCGTAGCGCGCGAAGCGGCCGTCGAGGGAGAGCTTCTCGACCGCCAGGCGGAAGCCGTCGCCGCGCTGGATCTCGGTGTTGAAGTCCACGTCCCAGGCGAAGATCTCGGCCAGGTCGAGCGCCAGCTGGTCCTGCTCGCCGGCGGCCGTGACGGCCTCGAACAGGCTCGAGCGGATCTCGCCGGCGACGGTGGCCACGCGTGTCTCGTAGCGGCGCTCGACCACCTCGCTGCGCAGCCCCTCGGGCTGGCGCACGACGCGCAGCGTGCGCAGCTCGTCGATGCCGTAGCTGAAGGCCACGAGGGCCCCGTCGGCGCCGGTGGCCAGGGCCCAGGGCTGGCCCACGCCCAGCCGCGCCAGGTCGTGCAACGGGCGGGCGGCCTCGACCAGCTGCTGCACCTGCTGCGGGGGCAGGCTGCCCTGCAGCAGCCGGGCCAGGGTGGCCGCGCGCGGCACGGTCCCGCGGGCCACGTTCCAGGGGGCCGCGACCGCCGCGGCGGCGGGCGGCGCGTCGAGGTGCAGCAGGCCCGTGGGCAGGACCAGCATCAGCAGCACGAAGATTCCCACGGCCAGGGCGCGTTTCATCTGGTCCACCGCGGCTCGAACGGCGCTTGTCGGAGTCGGCCGTGGGAAGTATACGGGCCGGCCGGAGCGGGTCAACCCCGCCCGGCCGGCCATCGCGCCCGCCTCGGTCAGCGCGGCCCGTCGACCGTCCAGCTCAGCGGGTTGGTGGGGGCGTCGGGCGACGTGAAGGTGCCCGAGGTGCGGGTGCCCGAGGTGTTCATGTACCAGACCACCAGCTTGCCGCTGGTGTCGTTGCGCCAGACGATGTCGGCGCTGTCGGGCACGCCGCCGGGGCCCACGCCGTAGTCGCTGCTGGCCACGACCTTCCAGTTGTTGTCGCCGGCGTTGGCCGGGCTGGTGAACTGCCCGCTGACGCGCTGCACCGCGGCGTTCATGAACCACAGCACGATCTTGCCGGAGGTGCTGTTGTACCAGAGGAAGTCCGTGGCGCCGTCCTTGTTGTAGTCCAGGGTGGCCACGATGGCCCAGTTGCCGTCCACGGCCTGGTCGGGCGTGGGCGTGAGCGTGCCCAGCTTGGCCGTGCCGTTCATGGTCCAGATCGAGATCTTCTGGGTGCTCGCGTTGCGCCAGACCAGGTCGGGCCAGCCGTCCGCGTTGAAGTCCCCGGTGGCGGCCATCTGCCAGGGGGCGGTGAGCGGCGCGGCGCCGGAGAGCGGCACGGCGCTGCCCCAGCGGGCCCCGGAGCTCTTCATCATCCAGAACTCGAGCGCGCCCGAGACCTGGTCCTGCACCACCAGGTCGGTGCGCTGGTCGCCGTTGAAGTCGTCGGTGCCGACCACGCGCTGGCTGGCGGCGGGGTTGGGCGAGATGCCGCCCTCGTAGGCGCGCGTCACGCCGGACATGAACCAGAGGTTGTACTGGTGGGTCGAGACGTTGCGCAGCACCAGGTCGGGGCCGCGGTCGAGGTTGAAGTCGCCCTTGGTGGGCGGCGTGAAGGCCAGGCAGGCGGGGTTGCCCGCCGCCACCGAGGCCACGTGGTCGAGCATCCGCTGGGGCACGCGGTCAGGCGCCACCCCGTACGGATGGCCCGTGCCGAAGGTCAGCGCCACGTTGGTGTAGCCGGGGCTGATCTGGTGGCAGTAGCTCATCAGGGTCCCGTTGCTGCCGCCTGGCGAGCCGCCGGTGACCGAGCCGGCCCCCGGCAGGCTGGTGGCGCCCGAGTAGCAGGTGTAGAAGGAGCTGGTCTCGCCGGTCCAGCACTGGTCCACCTGGCTGGCGTTGCCCCCCAGGTTGGCGTAGCAGTGGGTGTGGGGGGAGTTGAAGTTGTGCCCGATCTCGTGGCTGACCACGATGATGTCCCAGACCTGGGCCGGGCTGCCGAGGTTGAAGCTGCCCTCGATCGACCCGCTGAAGCCGTAGGCCCCGCCGTAGACGTCGGTCTGCGGCGTGAGCGCCGGGCAGGCGCCGCCGTGGTTGACGCTGAACGAGCCCGAGCAGAGCACGCCCACCCAGGCGATCCCGCCCCCCGAGGCCTTGCCGCTGACCATGTGGGCGATGGTGCGGCTGACGCCCGACATGTTCTGGTTCCAGTAGCGGCCGAACTCGTAGAAGGCGCAGCGCGAGCTGGTCTGGGTCCAGGGGTCGGCCGCCGTGGTCCACAGCCGCACGTAGGCCACCAGCTCGGTGGTGTCGATCTCGCGGTCGTAGATGCTGGAGGAATAGGCGAACAGGTCGCCGATGTAGTTGAGCTCGGCGCTGGCGTCGCCGAAGAGCTGGAACAGCTCGTAGTCCGTCTCGACGGCCACCCGGGCCGTGTGCGAAGCGCGCACGGCCGGGGCGGCCGGCGCGGACGCCAGGGCCTGCTGCCGGGCCAGCAGGGCCGGCAAGGCGTCGGCCTCCAGCTGGTCGGTGCCGCAGGTCGGCGCGGGCGTGCGGCGGGGCAGGCCGAAGTCGATGGCCTTCACGGCCAGGCGGCCCGCCTGGTCTTCGCCCACCGACCAGGCCTGGCCGGCGTCGAAGACCAGCCCGTGCAGCCCGCCCGACTCGCGCGCGGTCAGGAGGGCCAGCGAGCCGGGCCGGCCCGAGATCGCGCCCTTGAAGTAGGCGTTGTCGGGCGGGGCCTGGCGGGTGACGCCATCGGCGCCGTGGATCTCGATCACGGCGTCCGGCGTGAAGGCCGCGAAGCGCTCCAGCGCGAGGTCGACGGGGCCGTCGGCCAGGCGCACGCCGGCCAGCGTCAGCGACCCGCGCAGGGGCACTCCCCGGGCGGCCTCGGCCAGCCCCGGGGCGTCGAAGCGCAGCACGGGCGCGGTCGGGGCCGCGCTGCCGAGCGAGGCCAGGAACAGGAGCGAGACGAGCTGGTGCGGCATGGCCACCTCCGGGATCGGGTTCGATGTTATCGCGGGTATGCTTCGTCGGCTTGGCCTTTTTCGGAGGTGCGCCGTGTCCCGTCTGCCTGCCGCCCTGGTCCTGCTCCTGGTCGCGACGGCCCTGCCCGCCGCGGCCCAGGCCGTCAGCCTGGTGACGAAGTCGGCCTTTGCCCAGCAGGGCGCGGGCGGCGTCGGCCCGCTGACGCCCGGGGCGCGCGTCCTCAGCGACGACGGGCGCTACGTGGTCTTCGAGAGCGACGCGCCCAACGTCGTGGCGGGACAGGCGGACACGAACGGCGAGCCCGACGTCTTCCTCCACGACCGGGTGGCCGACAGCCTGACGCTCGTGAGCCACGTGCCCGGCAACTCCCTGGCCACGGGCGACGGGGCCTCGTTCGCGCCGCGGATCAGCGCCGACGGCGCCTGGGTGGTCTTCGTGAGCTTCGCCAGCGACCTCGTGGCCGGAACCGACGCCAACCTGGGCGGCTCCGACGTCTACCTGTTCTCGCGCGCCAGCGGGGCCGTGACGCTGGTCAGCCACGTCCCGGGCTCGGGCACGACGACGGGCAACGCCGGCTCCGAGAGCGCGGTGATCAGCGCCGACGGGGCGTACGCGGCCTTCGTCTCGAACGCCACGGACCTGGTGGCGGGCCTCGACGGCAACGCCGGTCCCGACGTCTTCCTCTACCAGCGCGCGGGCGGCGCGCTGAGCCTGGTGAGCCACGCCAGCGGCTCGGCCACCACCGCCGGCAACGGCGTCTCGCTGCCGCCGCAGCTCAGCTCCGACGGGCGCTACGTGGCGTTCGCGAGCGAGGCCACGAACCTGATCGCAGGCGTGGCCGACACCAACGGCAGGAGCGACGTGTTCCTGTTCGACCGCCTGGGCGCGACCGTGCTGGTGAGCCACGCCTCCGGCTCGACCGTCACCGCCGCGGACGACCAGTCGGAGGCGCCGACGATCAGCGCCGACGGCGCCTGGATCGCCTACGAGAGCGACGCCGAGAACCTGGTGGCGGGCCAGGTCGACCCGAACGGCAAGAGCGACGTCTTCCTTTACGGTCGCGCCGCCGGGACGAACACGCTGGCCAGCCGCAGCGCGGCCGCGGCGGCCACGGCCGGCAACGAGCGCTCGCGGGTGGCGCTGGTGAGCGCCGACGGGAGCTGGGTGGCCTTCGAGAGCCGGGCCTCCGACCTGGTGGCCGGCGGCGGCGACACGAACCTGCTGGAGGACGTCTTCCTCTTCTCGCGCGCGGGCGGCACGCTGACGCTGGCCAGCCATCGCCCGGCGCTTCCGGCGACCACGGGCAACGACGCGAGCTTCGTCTCGGGCCTGACCGCGAACGGCGGGTGGGTGGCCTTCCACAGCCTGGCCTCGGACCTGACGGCCGGGGCCGACGCCAACCTCACCGGCGACGTCTTCTTGTTCGACCGCGCGGGTGGCGGCGTGGCGCTGGTCAGCCACGTCCTGGCCGGGCCGGCCAACGCGGCCAACGGCTTCTCGAGCGAGGCCCTGCCCAGCGCCGACGGCAGCGCGGTGGCCTTCGTCAGCGCCGCCTCCGACCTCGTCACGCCCACGGGCGCGCTCGGGCGCGAGCTGTACGCGCACGCGACCGGCTCCGGCGCGAACAGCCTGGTCTCCCGCGCGGCCGCGGCCTCGGCTACGGCGGCCGGCCTGGCCCTGGTCGAGCCGCCGCACCGACGCACGGTCAGCGACGACGGGCGCTGGGTGGTCTTCACCAGCGACGCCCCGAACCTCGTGCCGGGCCAGGTCGACCCCAACGGCGAGCCCGACGTCTTCCTCTACGACTCGGTGAACGACGCCGTCACGCTGGTCAGCCACGCCTCGGGCGCCCCTGCCAGGGCCGGCAACGCCAACTCCTACCGGCCCAGCCTCAGCGCGGACGGCGCCTGGGTGGCCTTCGCCACCAACGCCACCGACCTGCTCGCGACGCCGCAGCTCGAGTGCCAGGTCTACCTGTGGGAGCGCGCCACGGGCGCCCTGACGCTCGTGAGCCACGCGGCGGCCTCGGCCAGCCAGTCGGGCAACGATTGCTCCGACGGCCCGGCGGCCGGCGCGGACGGCGCCTGGGTGGCCTTCTACAGCCTGGCCACCGACCTCGTGGCCGGCCAGGTCGACACGAACCAGGCCGACGACGTGTTCCTCTTCGAACGATCCACCGGACTGCTGCGGCTGGCCAGCCGCTCGGCCGCCGGCGCCGCCACGGCGGGCAACGCCGGCACGCCGCTGGTCTTCGGGCGCGGCCACGACGCGCCGGCCATCAGCTCTGACGGCCGCTACGTGGCCTTCCCCAGCCGGGCCACCAACCTCGTGAGCGGGCAGTCCGACGCCAACAACGCCACCGACGTCTTCCTGTTCGACCGCGTGGCCGGCACCACGACGCTCGTGAGCCACGCTGCCGGCGGAGCCACGACGGCCGCCAACGGCGCCTCCGACGCGCCGCTGCTCAGCGCCGACGGCGCCTGGTTGGCCTACTCGAGCCTGGGCATCAACCTGGTGTCGGGACAGGTCGACGCCAACGGCGGCAGCGACGTCTTCCTCTTCAGCCGCGCCTCGGGGACCTCGGCGCTGGTCAGCCACGCGGCCGGCCTGCCGGCCACGGCCGCCAACGCCCCGGCTGCCGAGCACGCGCTCGGCGCCGACGGAAGCTGGCTGGCGTGGAGCAGCGCGGCCAGCAACGTGGTGACCGGCGTGACCGACGCCAACGGCGCCAGCGACGTCTTCGCCCAGCCGCGGGCCACGGGCGTCAGCCTGCTCGTCTCCCGCGCGGCCGGCGCGCCGGCCACCGCGGCCGATGCGGCCTCGGTCCAGCCGACGCTGGCGGGCAACGGCAACTCCGTGGCCTTCGTCAGCTCCGCCTCGAACCTGGTGACCGGGGTGACCGACGCCAACGGCCTCGACGACGTCTTCCTGTTCGACCGGTTCCACGACACCCTGGCCCTCGTCAGCCACGTGCCGGCTCCGGTGACGACACCGGGCAACTCGGTCTCGGGGCCCGTGGCCCTGAGCGCCGCCGGGAACCACGTGGCCTTCGCCAGCGCGGCCACGAACCTGGTGCCGGGCGACCTGGCCGGGCCGGTGGACGTCTTCTACTCCGCGCTGCCGCCGGTGCCGGTCGAGCTGCAGGCGTTCACCATCGAGTAGTCAATCGAGGTGGGCGGCCTCCGAGTCGCCCATCTCGACGCCGCCCTGCGGGAAGTACTCCTTCCAGCGGCGGTCGACGAGCGCGGCCGTCTGCGGGTCGCACGACAGCTCGGCCGGGAAGCCGGGCTTGAGCCGCGCGTCGATCACGATCGGTGGGGTCAGCGCCACGTGATTGGCCACGACCGTCTGCCGCGCGGCGTGGACGTCGCGGGCCGGCTCGAAGCGCGTGAAGGTGGTCCACAGGAAGTTCATGTCGCTCTTCGCCGCCCGCGCCGGCTCGTCGCTCAGCACCACCAGCGGCCAGTCGCGGAAGGCCGGGTGGGCCGCGAAGCGCGCGGCAGCCCCGGGCTCGTCGGCGTGGCGCGGCGCGCCCACCACCAGGCAGCCGGGGCAGTAGACCTGCACGTCCCGGGCGCCTTGCGGCAGCTCCGCGGCCGAGAAGGCCCGCGGCAGCTCGCGCACCGGCTCGCCCACGCCCAGCCAGACGCCCTTGGAGCCCTCGTTGACGGCCGGGCCCGTGTAGTCGAGCGTGTCCATGGACAGGTTGGCGAACACGAACAGGTCGGTCTCGGGGCGCGTGCGCTCGAGCAGGTGCTGCAGCGTCCCCCGGAAGTCGCGCAGGTCGCGCGGGCGGTCGAGCACCAGCAGGAACTTGGTCAGCGAGAGCTGGCCCTCGCCCAGGATGCGGAAGGCCGAGGCCATGGCCTCGCGCTTGTAGCGCTGGCGGACCACGGCGGCCGCCAGCGAGTGGTACCCGGTCTCGCCGTACGACCACAGGTCGGTCACGGCCGGCATGACCAGCGGGAAGAGCGGCGCGAGCAGCTCCTGCAGCAGGTCGCCGATGAAGAAGTCCTCCTGGCGCGGCTTGCCGACCACCGTGGCCGGGTAGATCGCGTCGCGCCGGCGCGCCAGGGCCTCGACCTCGAAGACGGGGTAGTCGTGGCGCAGCGAGTAGTAGCCGTAGTGGTCCCCGAAGGGGCCCTCGGGCCGGCGCAGGCCGGCCGGCACGTGGCCCACCAGCGCGAACTCGGCCTGGGCCACCACGGGGTGCGGCCCGGGCCCCGGCGCCAGCCGCAGCCGCTCGCCGGCGATCAGCGAGGCCAGCATCAGCTCGGGGACGTTCTCGGGCAGCGGCGCGATGGCCGACAGGACCAGCGCCGGCGGCCCGCCCAGGAAGACCGTCACCGGCAGCGGCTGCTGCCGTTCCTCGGCCAGCGCGTGGTGGAAGCCGCCGCCCTTGCCGATCTGCCAGTGCATGCCGGTGGTGCGCGGCCCGTGCACCTGCAGCCGGTACATGCCCAGGTTCGAGGCGCCGGGCGAGCCGTGGCGCGCGCCGGCCACGGCCTTGCCGGGGTGCTCGGTGTAGACCAGCGGCAGGGTCACGAACGGGCCGCCGTCCTCGGGCCAGCAGGTCAGGGCCGGCAGGCGGTCGAGGCGCGGCTCGCGCGTCACCACCTCGAGGACCGGCCCGCCGCCCGCCCGCCGCAGGCCCACCCGCGTCAGCTCGCCGAGCAGGTCGCGCGCGCCTCGGCGTTCTCGCGGGGTGGGCGGGAGCAGGGTCTCGGCCAGGTGCGCCAGCCGGCGCACGAGCCGCTGCGGGCGCTGCCCGAAGGCCAGGGCGGCCCGCCGGGAGGTGCCGAACAGGTTGGTCACGACGGGGAAGTCGGCCCCCACCGGGTTGCTGAAGAGCAGGGCCGGGCCGCCGCCGGCGATCACGCGCCGGTGCACCTCGGCCGCCTCCAGCCGCGGGTCGACGGGCGCCGTGACCTCGACCAGGTCGCGGTCGCGTCGGAGCTGGTCCAGGAAGGCGCGCAGGTGGGGGAAGCGGGGCTCCGACAAGTGGCTCTCCTCGCAGAAGCGGACCGGGCGGCCGCGCGCCCATTGTCGGGGCAGCGCGCCCCGCCGCCAAGCCGTCTAGAGCTGCGAGAGGCGGGCCAGGCGCGCGTCGGCCGTGGGGCGCAGATGGGGCTCGAGGATCGTGGCGGCCGCGTGGTGGCCGGCGGCGCTGAGGTGACCGATGCCGTCCACCGTCAGGTCGCCGAAGCGCAGGCCGCGCTCGCGGTACTCGCGCCGCAGGTCCAGCAGCGTGACGCCCTGCAGCTCGGGGGCGGCAACGAGCGCCTCGACCCACTCCGAGCCGCTCTTGAAGGTGGCCTTGTCCGGGTGCAGCGCCACCACGAAGCGCGCGCCGGCCTGCTCGCTCACGGCGCGCATGCGCCCCAGCAGGGCGCGGCCCAGCCGCACGGCCTGCTGGGCGTCGGCCAGGGC
>JBDIBD010000187.1:0-8787 GCA_039812725.1 Vicinamibacteria bacterium
CGGCCGCGCTGCCCGAGGCCGAGCCGGCCGCCCAGCCCGCGCGCCCCGCGCCGGCGCCGGAGCTGCCCTTTGCGCGCAAGCAGGCCCGCAACCTGACCTTCAACGACCCCGGCGCGGCGCCGACGGCCTTCGCCAAGGCCGAGCGTCCCGAGGCCCACGGGGGCGAGGGGGCCGGGCCGCAGACGGTCAAGCGCGAGGGCCCCAAGGTCGGCCGCAACGACCCCTGCCCCTGCGGCAGCGGCAAGAAGTACAAGAAGTGCCACGGCCAGGGCTGACGGCGCGGCGCGGCCACGACCGTCGTCCCGGGCCCCTTGCGCGGGGCGCGGGGGCGGAGGATCCAGGGGAGGACTGATGCTCGAGCAGCCGGTTCCGGAAGCGCTGACCTTCGACGACGTGCTCCTCGTGCCGCAGAAGTCCGACGTCCACCCGGCCGAGGTGGACGTCAGCACGCGCTTCTCGCGCCGCCTGGCCCTGCGCGTGCCGATCGTCTCGGCCGCCATGGACACGGTCACCGAGGCCCACCTGGCCATCGCCATGGCCCAGGAGGGCGGCCTCGGCATCGTGCACAAGAACCTCACGGTGGCCCAGCAGGCCGGCGAGGTCGACAAGGTCAAGCGCTCCGAGTCGGGCATGATCGTCGACCCCGTCACCGTGCCGCCGGACGCGCCCGTGGCCCAGGCCCTCGAGCTGATGGCCAAGTTCCGCATCAGCGGCGTGCCGGTCACGGTCGGCACGCGCCTGGTGGGCATCCTGACCAACCGCGACCTGCGCTTCGAGACCCGCACCTCCCTGCCGGTCTCGGAGCTCATGACCAAGAGCGACCTGATCACCGTGCCGGTGGGCACCACCCTCGAGCAGGCCCGCGAGATCCTGCACGAGCACAAGGTCGAGAAGCTGCTGGTAGTCGACCAGGACTTCAACCTGCGCGGCCTCATCACCGTCAAGGACATCCAGAAGCAGATCAAGTACCCGAGCGCCTGCAAGGACGCCCTCGGGCGCCTGCGGGTGGGGGCCGCGGTGGGCGTGGTGGGCGACTACCTCGAGCGCGCGGTGGCCCTGGTCGAGGCCAAGGTCGACGTGCTGGTGGTCGACACGGCCCACGGTCACTCGTCCCGGGTGCTCAAGGCGGTCGAGGAGCTCAAGGCCCGCTTCGCGGACGTGGACGTGGTGGCCGGCAACGTGGGCACCTACGAGGGCGCGCGCGACCTGCGCTCGGCCGGCGCCGACGGCGTCAAGGTCGGCATCGGGCCCGGGTCGATCTGCACCACGCGCGTGGTCTCGGGGGCGGGCATGCCCCAGATCACGGCCATCGCCGAGGCCGCGCGGGCCCTGGCCGGCAGCGACATCCCGCTCATCGCCGACGGCGGCGTCAAGTTCTCCGGCGACGTGGTCAAGGCCATCGCCAGCGGCGCCTCCTCGGTCATGATCGGCTCGCTGCTGGCCGGCACCGACGAGAGCCCGGGCGAGCTGATCCTGCGCCAGGGACGCTCCTTCAAGAGCTACCGCGGCATGGGCTCGATCGGGGCCATGAAGGAAGGCTCGAGGGACCGCTACTTCCAGGAGGGCGAGACCAGCACCCAGAAGCTGGTGCCCGAGGGGATCGAGGGCATGGTCCCCTACAAGGGCCCGCTCTCGGCCATGCTGCAGCAGCTGGTGGGCGGCCTGCGCTCGGGCATGGGCTACTGCGGCGCGGGCAGCGTAGCGGAGCTGCAGACGAAGGCGCGCTTCGTGCGCATCTCCAGCGCCGGCCTGAAGGAGAGCCACGTGCACGACGTGATCATCACCAAGGAAGCCCCCAACTACAGGTTGGAGTAGCGGTGCCTCCCCGCTGGCTGCTGGCCGCGGGCGCCGCGGCCCTGGCCCTCGTGGCCTGCGACCGCCCCAGCCGCGACCCGCTGCTGACCTACTTCAACGCCGAGCACGGCCTGAGCCTGCGCCACCCCTGGCACTGGTCGACCGACCAGGACGAGAAGGACGGCGTCTGGTACCGCTACTTCCAGTCGCCGCCCGACGCGGCCAGCAAGCGCTCCGTGACGGTGACGCTGCTGGTCAGCCCGCTGACGGGCTCGCTCGAGGAATACGCCAAGGCCTACCTGGCCGGCGGTCGCGCGCCCCAGGCGGCCATCGAGGCCCGCTCCGGCCTGGCCGGGCGCGGCTGGCGCTACACCTCGGCCGACGGCTCGCTGGCTCACCGCCTGATGCTGCTGACGGACTCCCCCGGGGGTCCCGGCCAGCGCGTGGTGGGGCTGCACGCCGAGGGGCCGCCGGCGCTGCTCGAGTCCAACGCCGCCTTCGTCGAGGAGATGTTCGCCAGCCTGATGGCCGAGCGTCCCGACGTGTACCGCGAGTACCGCGACCCGAAGGGGGGCTTCACGCTGCGCCTGCCGCCCTCCTGGACCGAGTCGCGTCACTTCGCCGGCGCCGACCAGTCGCTGACGCAGTTCACGAGCCCGGCCCTGGCGGCCGACCGCACGCGCCAGACCGTGCACGCCGCGCTGAGCGTCTCGAGCGAGCGGCTGCCGGCGGGCGGGAACCTGCAGGCCTTCTACGACAACCAGCGGCTCAAGCTGGGCGACGGGATGCAGCTCATGACCCACGGTCCCTGGAAGAGCGGCTTCGTGGACAGCCTGCGGGCCGAGACCTCGGTGGCCTCCACGCGCCAGAAGCGCTACCTGCTGGCGTCCGGCGGCTGGGGCTACACGCTGGTCTTCGAGGCCCGCGAGGACGCCTTCCACCGCGTGGCGCGCTGGGCCGACGTGATCGCCGGCACGTTCCAGCCGGAAGAAACCGGGAGGGGGCAGCGATGAGCGCCACCCTTTCACGCCTGGGCGCCGCCTTCGAGCGCCTGCTGGGCGTCCCCGAGAGCCTGGCGTTGCAGGTCGGCCCGGCCGGGCCGCAGGGCGAGATTTCCGTCCCGAACGAGGGCGACGGGCGCTGGGTGGTGGGCGACGCCCGCGGCAGGCCCTGCCTCTCGCCCGACGAGAGCAGCTACTACCTCTACTTCGCGCTGCCCGCGGCCTTCCGCGAGCGGGCCACGCAGGGGCTGTGGGTCGAGGTCGACTACCAGGGCGCCCGCTTCGGCGAGTTCCGACTGCAGTACGCCTCGCGCCGGCGCGAGGCCGCCCACGAGGGGCTGTACGAGGCGGCGGAGCAGCGCTGGGACGGCGAGGCGGCGGGGCTGGAGCGCCCGCGCACGGCGCTCTTCCCGCTGGCCGACTTCGACGGCGGCCGCACCCAGAACCTGGGGGCCTCGTTCCGGTTGGAGTTCCGCAGCGACCTGCGCCTGCTGGGGCTACGCGTCCACCGCCGCGAGCCGGCCGGGGCGGAACGCTTCGCCGTGACCGCGCCGCTGCCCGAGCTCCGGAAGCTGCCCGGGCGCTTCTACCCGATCAACTACCTGTTCGTCGAGATCACCAACGCGTGCAACTTCAAGTGCACCTGGTGCCCCGACGAGATCATGGACCGGCGGCGCGGCTTCATGAAGAAGGAGCAGGCCTTCCGGCTGCTGGACGAGCTGGCCGGCAAGCGCGCCTGGCTGGGCCCGCTCTACCCCGTCAAGCTGCACCAGATGGGCGAGCCCATGCTGCACCCCGACCTGGCGGAGATCGTGGCCCACGCCGAGTCGCGCGGCGTGCCGATCGAGCTCAACACCAACTGCGGCCTGATCACCCCCGAGCGCATCGAGGCCCTCTACCGGGCCGGCCTGACCAACCTGGTGCTCTCCTACCAGACCCCCGACCTGGAGTCGTTCAAGACCAGGAAGGCGCCGCGCATCGCCTTTCCGGAGTACCGCGACAAGGTGCGCCTGGCGGTCGAGCGCAAGGTGGCCCTGGCGGCCCGCACGAGCCTCGAGATCGACATCATGAACACCAAGCACGCCGACGGCGTGCGCATCGTCAGCGAGGACCAGCAGGCCCTGGCCTTCCTGGAGGACTGGATCTCGTTCTGCCAGGAGCTGGAGCGGCGCCACGGCCTCCGGCCGCGGGCCCACGACTGGCAGCGCATCCGCTCCCAGTCCTTCCTCGACGCCGACGAGAACGGCAGCCGCTACGCCCTGCTCGACGGCGTGACCCTGATCTGGAAGCGCTGCCACTCGTGGGGCAACGTGATCGGCGGCCACCAGACGGCCGAGGTGAAGGACACCTACTGCCCGGCGCCGTACGACCAGTTCGTGATCCACTGGAACGGCGACGTGGTGGCCTGCTGCACCGACTACGAGGGCCACACCAAGCTGGCCAACGTCTTCGCCGAGTCGATCGAGGGCGTCTGGCGCGGCGAGGTCCTCAGGCAGCGCAAGCGCGACATGCTCGAGGGCCGGCTGCTGGACGTCTGCGCCCGCTGCCAGGGGCTGAAGTAGCCGCCTCTACCGCAGGCCGTCCTCGAGGGCCGTCGCGGCGTCGGTCTTGTCGTCCCTGTACTTCACGATCAGCGGCGTGGCCACCGACAGGCCGTGACGCTCCGCGAACGGGTCGGCCAGGCGCCGCGAGCCCGGCACCACCACCGCGCCCTCCGGGATGCGCAGGGGCGCCTCGGCCGTGGCCCGGTAGGTCCTGCCGCGCGGGATGTCGTAGACCGTCACGGAGCGCGTCAGGATCACGCCCGCGCCGATGACGGCACGCCGGCCGACCTGGACCCCCTCGTACAGCCCGGAGTTGCCGCCCACCATCACGTCGTCCTCGACGATCACCGGCAGCGCGCCCACGGGCTCGAGCACGCCGCCGATCTGGGCCGCCGCCGAGACGTGCACGCGCTCCCCCACCTGGGCGCACGAGCCCACCAGGGCGTGGGAGTCGATCATGGTCCCGGCCCCGACCCAGGCCCCGGCGTTGACGTAGGCCGGCGGCATGATCACGACCCCGCGGGCCACGTAGGCGCCGGCCCGGACGGCCGTGCCACCGGGCACCACGCGCACGCCGTCCATCGGCATCAGGCTGCGGGTCGGGTAGGTGTCCTTGTCGCAGAAGGTCAGCGCGCCGGCGCGGGGCATCTCGGCCAGCCGCCCCAGGCGGAAGCCCAGCAGCAGGCCGCGCTTGACCCAGGCGTTGACCTCCCAGCCGTCCGGTCCCAGCTGGGCCGCGCGCACGCGCCCCTGCTCCAGCGCGTCGCGGAAGGCCACGAAGACGGCCCGCGCCTCGTTCCCGAGGGCCTCGGGGGGCAGCGCGAACTGGGCCTCGACGCGCGCCCGCAGCTCCTCGACGGGCAGCGCCTTCACCTCAGGCCACCAGGCCCAGCCGGCGCAGGGCCCCGCGGAGCTTCTCGCGGTTGGCGTCGCTGGGCGGGCACATCGGCAGGCGGAAGCTCTCCTCGCACAGCCCCATCAGGGCCAGCGAGGTCTTGACGGGGATCGGGTTCGACTCCACGAAGTTGAGGTGCATCAGCTCCAGCAGCCGGTAGTGGACGGCCCGGGCCGCGGCGAAGTCGCCCCGCCGGCAGGCCGCCGCCAGCTCGTGCATCTCGCGCGGCAGCTGGTTGGAGATCACCGAGACCACGCCGTCGGCGCCCAGGGCCATGAGGGGCAGCGTCAGCGCGTCGTCGCCCGAGAGCACCTCGAAGCCGGCCGGCCGCCCGGCCAGGATCTCCTCGACCTGGGCCACGTTGCCCGAGGCCTCCTTGACGGCCTTGACGTTGCCGTGGCCCGCCAGGCGCAGCTGGGTGCGGGCGTCGATGTTGCCGCCGGTGCGGCCCGGCACGTTGTAGACCACCACCGGGACGCTGAGGGCCTCGGCCACCTTGGCGAAGTGCCGGTAGTAGCCCTCCGGAGTGGGCTTGTTGTAGTACGGTCCCACCACCAGCACGCCGCTGGCCCCGAGCTCCTGCGCGCGCCGGCTGCGGACCACCACGGTCTCGGTGTCGTTGCTGCCGGTTCCGGCCAGCACCGGCTTCTTCCCGGCTGCCTCCTCCACCGTCCAGGCGATCACGCGCTCCTGCTCGGAGGGGGTCAGGGTGACGCTCTCGCCGGTGGTGCCGCAGGGGACCAGCACGTCGATCGAGCCCTCGATCTGGCGCCGCACCAGGCGGCGGAAGGCGGCCTCGTCGAGGCTGCCGTCGGCTCGGAAGGGAGTGACGAGCGCGGTGCCCGCGCCCGCGAACGAGGTCGGCATGATCGGTCCTCCGGTGGGGCGAACTTATCACGCCCGCCGGCGCCGAGGATCAGGGGCAGTTGTCGACGTAGCCCAGGGCCTTGAGCTGCTCGCAGGCCGCGCCCGTGTCGGGCCGCGGCCCGGGCGCGTCGCCCACCAGCTTGCGGGTGTGGGCCCACTCGCGCTCCGAGCGCTCGAAGAACAGCTCCAGCTCGCGGCGCTGCGTGCGCAGCACGTCGGGCTGCTTCCCGGCCGCGTCGGCGGTCTCGCCCGGGTCGGCCTGGCGGTCGTAGAGCGCGAAGTCGTGGCCGCCGGCCGAGCGGGGCGTGGCCACCAGCTTGTGGCGCCGGTCGAGGGTGGCCGAGAGGTTGCGCTCGTTCTGGGCGAAGAGCCGCGGCCGCGCGAGCTGCCCGCTGCCCGACGCCAGCGGCAGCAGGCTGCCGCCCTCCAGTCCTGGGGGATACGCGACCTTGGCGGCGTCGAGCAGGGTCGGCATGACGTCGAGGGTCGAGACCAGCTCGTCCGAGCGGCCCGGCTGCACGCCTGGTCCGGCCACCAGCAGCGGGATGCGCAAACAGGGGTCGAAGAGGTCCTCGCCGTGGTCGAAGTAGTAGCCGTGCTCGCCCAGGCTCTCGCCGTGGTCGGAGGTCAGCACCACGACGGTGCGCGCGGCCTGGCCGCTCTCGTGAAGCGCCGCCAGCACCCGGCCCACCTCGGCGTCCACGGCCGCGATCTCGCCGTCGTAGAGCGCCACGTAGTGGCCCAGCGGCAGGCCGTCCTGGCGCGCCCACTCGCGCCGCACCCCGCCGTGGAAGCCGTCCACGCGCTTCAGCTTCGGCCCCTGGCGCGACTGCTCGTCCATGAAGCGCGTGTCGTACGGGGCCGGCGGCTCGTAGGGCCCGTGCGGGCTGACGTAGTGCAGCCACAGGAAGAAGGGCTTCTCGCGCGGGGCCGACCTCAGGTACGCGACGCCGTCGGCCGTGATGGCGCGCGTGCGGTCCACCTCGCTGCCCAGGGCCTTCTCCGTCCAGGTCTCGCGGTAGCTGTCGAAGCCCTGGGCGTAGCCGTGCTGGGCGGCCACGTTGGGGTTGTCGACGGTGGCGGCGGTGGCGTAGCCGCCGGCCTTGAGCGCCGTCGCCAGGGTCGGGTTGAAGCCCAGGATCAGCGGGTGTTTCTTGCTGTAGCCGTTCTGCGAGGGCGTGCGGCCCGTCATCATCATCGCGAAGCTGCCGCGGGTCTTGGGCCAGAAGGTGTAGGCCTGGTCGAAGACCCGGGCGCGCCGGCCGAGGGCGTCGATGTTCGGGCTGGTGGCGCGGCGGTAGCCGTAGAGCCCCAGGTGGTCGGCCCGCAGCGTGTCGATCGTGATCAGCAGCAGGTTGTAGCCGCTGCCGGCCGCGCCGGCACGAGGGCGGGGGCTGGGAGCGGGCTGCGCGCGGGGCTGCTCACGGCAGCCCGCCGCGCCGCTCAGGGCCAGGGCCAGCACCAGGCTGGCCGTCTTGCGGACCGGGTTCACGCGGGCTCCTCCTCGCTCAGGGTGACGCGGCGCTCGTCGCCGCCCAGGTGCTCCAGGAGCACCCGCCGGGCGCGGCTCCAGGGCGGCTCCCGCAGGCGCTCCGCCCACTCCACCGCCAGCACGCCGCGCGGGCCGGGCAGCTCGTCGAGCCCCAGCTCGGCCTCGTCGCCGGCGCCGCGCAGCCGGTACAGGTCGGCGTGGTGCAGGGTCAGCCGGCCGGCGTAGGAGGTCAGCAGCACGAAGGTCGGGCTCGCGACCTGCTCGGGGTCGGCGCCCAGACCGCGCGCCAGGCCGCGCACGAAGGCGGTCTTGCCGGCCCCCAGCTCCCCCGAGAGCAGCACCACCTCCCCGCCGACGAGGCCTCGCGCCAGTTGCTCGGCCACGGCCTCCGTCTCGCCCTCGGAGTGCGTCGTCAGCACCTGGCTCACTCGGGCTCGTGCAGCAGGCGCAGGGCCTCGGGCAGCGCCGCGACCACGTCGCCCGCCATCAGGCTCTCCTGGCCCAGGCGGCGCGCGGCCAGGTCGCCGGCCAGGCCGTGCAGGTAGACCCCGGCCGTGGCGGCCTCCCAGCCCGAGCTGCCGCGGGCCAGCAAAGCGCCCACCACGCCCGACAGGACGTCGCCCGTGCCGGCCGTGCCCAATCCGGGGTTGCCGGTGGGGTTGACCGCCACCCGGCCGTCGGGGCCGGCCACCAGCGTGCGCTGCCCCTTGAGCACCACGAACACGCCCGCGCGCCCGGCCAGCTCGCCCGCCGACTCGAGCCGCCGGGCCAGCACCTCGCGGGTGTCGCCGGCCACCAGCCGGGCCATCTCGCCCGGGTGCGGGGTCAAGAGCGTGGCGGCCGCACGCCGCGGCAGCGCGCCGCCGTGGTGGGCCAGGGCGTTGAGCGCGTCGGCGTCCACCAGCACGGGGCGCGGGCAGCGCTCGAGGAAGGCGTGCACGAAGCCGGCCGCGGCCTCGGGACGGCCGAGGCCCGGACCCAGCGCCACGGCGTCGCGCGCCTCGGCCAGGGCCAGCGCGCGCTCGAGCCCGGCCTTGGTCCAGCCCTCGGCCAGCGGCTCCGTCATGACTTCCGGGCGGGCCTGCGCCACCAGCAGCGGCAGGGCCTCGGCGGGCGTGGCGACGGTCACGAGGCCGACGCCGGAACGCAGCGCCGCGTGGGCGCAGAGGGCCGCGGCCCCGGTCTTGCCCAGCG
>JBDIBD010000188.1:0-8720 GCA_039812725.1 Vicinamibacteria bacterium
TGCCGCCCTCGAAGCGGTCCTTGGCCAGCTGCACGTACTCGCGCCGCGACTCGATCGTGCGCCGGGCCACGTCGAGCCGCCGGTCGGCGTCGCGCAGCTCGAAGTAGACCCTCGCCACGTCGGCCACCAGGGCCAGCACGGTGGCGCGCCGGGCCTGCTCCGTGCCGAGGTAGGCCGCCTGCTGCGCCTCGCTGGTGCGGCGGATGCGGCCCAGGAAGTCCAGCTCCCACGAGACGTCGGCCGAGACGGCGTAGATCGGCCGCTCGGTGTCGACGCTCGCGGCGGCCGCGTCGCCGTCGGGGGTGTGGACCAGGCTGCCCTCGCTGAACTTCAGCCGGCCGGCCGTGCCGTTCAGGTCGACCTTGGGCCAGAAGTCGGCCTTGGCGAAACCGTATCGGGCGCGGGCCTCCTCGACGCGCTCGGCGGCGATCTTGAGGTCCTTGTTCTCGGCCAGGGCCACGCGGATCAGCTCCTGGAGCTGCGGGTCCTCGAAGACCTGCCACCACGGCGCGTTGGCGATCGACTCGGCCTCGGCCGCCGGGAGCTCGCGCCAGGTGGGTGGCGTCGGGACCTTGGGGCGCTCGTAGTTGGGGCCGAGCGCGCAGCCGGAGGCGAAGAGGACCAGGCAGACGGCGGTCAGTCGGCGGGCCATGTCAGTGCCCTCCCCCGTGGGACGGCAGGATCACCGTCGGCGGCGCCTCGCCCGCGGCCTCCGCCTTCTTGCGGCCGAGCCCCTCGACGAAGGCGAAGTTGCCCGGGATCAGGAACACCCCGAGGGCGGTGGCGACCAGCATGCCCCAGAAGACCGCCGTGCCCATCACGTTCTGGGCGCCGGCGCCGGCGCCGCTGGCCTTCATCAGCGGGATGACGCCCAGGATGAAGGCGAAGGCGGTCATCAGGATCGGGCGGAAGCGCAACCGGGCCGACGTCAGCGCGGCCTCCTCGACGGCCATGCCCTCGTCCTTCTTGGCCTTGGCGAACTCGACGATCAGGATGGCGTTCTTGGCCGCCAGGCCGATCAGCATGATGTTGCCGATCTGGACGTAGACGTTGTTGTCGTAGCCGGCCAGCCAGACCCCGAAGAAGGCGCCCAGGGCCACCAGCGGCGAGCCCAGCAGCACGGCCCAGGGCAGGCGCCAGCTCTCGTAGAGCGCGGCCAGCAGCAGGAACACGAACACGATCGCCGCCACGAAGGTCGGGCCGGCCGGCGGCGCGATCTTCTCCTGGTAGGAGAGCTGCGCGTAGGTGAAGCCCATCTCCGGCGGCATCGACTCCTTGAAGGCGGCCTCGAGGGCGGCCATGGCCTGGCCCGAGGCGTAGCCCCGCGCCGGCACGCCGTTGAACTCGACCGAGCGCAGCAGGTTGAAGCGGTTGGTCAGCTCCGTGCCGCCCACGGACGAGATCGTCACCAGCGTCCCGAGCGGGATCATGTCGTTCGTGGTCTTGCTGCGCACCCAGATGTTGCCGATGTCCTCCGGTTTGCGCCGGTAGTCCGACTCGGCCTGGACGTAGACGCGGAAGAGGCGCCCGAAGCGGTTGAAGTCGTTCACGTAGCTGCCGCCCAGGCTCGAGGCCAGGGCCTGGAAGGCCTCGTTGACCGGCACGCCCAGCTTGCGGGCCTTCTCTCGGTCGAGCTCCACCTTGACCTGGGGGTAGCGCGGGTCGAACGAGGTGAAGATGTTGCCGATCTCGGGGTGCTTGCGCGCAGCCGCGGCGAACTGCTGGCCCAGCTCGCCCAGCCGGTCGACGCCCAGGCTGCCGCTCCTGTCCTGCAGCACGAAGTTGAAGCCGGCCGAGGCGCCGAAGCCCGAGATGGTGGGGATGTTGAAGGGGAAGATGATCGCGTCGGGGATGCGGGCCACCTGGGCCTGCACCGTGGCCATGATGCCCTTGGCGTGCAGCGCGGCCCCGTGGCGCTCCTCCCAGGGCTTGAGGCGCATGAAGATCGTGCCGAAGTTGGGCTGGAAGGTGTTGGTGACGATGCCCAGCCCGCCGACGGTCTGGTAGGACTCGACCCCCTCCGTCTTGGCCAGGATCTGCTCGACCTGGGTCAGCACCGCGCTCGTGCGCTCGAGCGAAGCCCCCGGCGGCAGGGTCACGTTCACACCCAGGATGCCCTGGTCCTCGTCGGGGATGAACCCGGCGCGCAACGCGCCGCCGAACAGCCCGGCGCCCACCGCCACCACGCCCACGATCAGGATGGTCAGGATCGAGCGGCGCACCAGGATCTGGCAGCCCTTGACGTAGGCGCTGGTGGTGCGGTCGAACACGCCGTTGAAGCCGGCGAAGAACTTGCCCAGCAGGCCGGTGGCCGGCCTGGCCGGCTTGAGCAGCATGGCCGAGAGGGCCGGCGACAGCGACAGCGCGCTGAAGGCCGACAGCAGCACCGAGATCGCGATGGTCAGCGCGAACTGCTGGTACATCTGGCCGGTCAGGCCGGGGATGAAGGCCACCGGGACGAACACCGCGCAGAGGATCAGGGCGATGCCGATGACGGGGGCCGAGACCTCCTTCATGGCCTGCTCCGTGGCGTCCCTCGGGCTCATCCCGTGCTCGATGTGGTGCATGACGGCCTCGACCACCACGATGGCGTCGTCGACCACGATGCCGATGGCCAGCACCAGGCCGAACATCGAGAGCGTGTTGACCGAGAAGCCCAGCAGCGGGAAGAAGATGAAGGTCCCGATCAGGGACACCGGCACGGTCAGCAGCGGGATGATGGTGGCCCGCAGGTTCTGCAGGAAGATGAAGACCACCAGCGTCACCAGCACGACGGCCTCGAGGAAGGTGTGGAAGATCGACTCGATCGAGGCCTCGACCGCGGGCGTCGTGTCGTAGACGATCGTGTAGTCCATGTCGGCGGGGAAGTAGCCCTTGGCCTGGTGCAGGGTCTCGTAGATCGCCTCGGAGGCCTGCAGCTGGTTGGCCCCGGGCAGGAGGTAGACGGCCACGGCGCCGGCCGGCTTGCCGTTCAGGCGCCCGAACGAGTTGTAGTCCTGCGAGCCCAGCTCGACGCGGCCCACGTCCTTGATCCGGATCTGGCCGCCGGTCTCGGTCTCGCGGACGATGATGTTGGCGAACTCGTCCTCGGTGACCAGGCGGCCGGGGGCGCTGACCGTGTAGGTGAACTCCTGGTCCTGCGGCGACGGCCGCATCCCCACGCGGCCGGCCGGGGCCTGCAGGTTCTGCTCCTTGATGGCCGACATGACGTCGGACGGGGTCAGCCCGAGCTTGGCCAGCTTGTCGGGCCGCAGCCAGATGCGCATGCCGTAGTCGGTGCCGCCGAACAGGTCCACCTGGGCGATGCCGGGGATGCGCAGCAGCTGGTCGCGCAGGTTGATGCCCATGTAGTTGGTCAGGAAGTTGGCGTCGTAGGTGCCCTTGGGCGAGTAGAGCGTGATCAGCATCAGGATGCTGGGGCTCTGCTTCTTGACCGTGATGCCCTGCTGGACGACCTCCTGGGGCAGGCGCGACTGGGCCGAGGAGACCCGGTTCTGGGTCAGCACGTTGGCCATGTCCTGGTCCGTGCCCACCTTGAAGTTGACGTCGAGCAGCATGCGGCCGTCGGAGGTGTTCGACGACTTCATGTAGATCAGGCCCTCGACGCCGTTGACCTCCTGCTCGATCGGGGTGGCCACGGACTGCTCCACCGCCACGGCCGAGGCGCCCGGGTAGTTGGCGGTCACGCGGATGGTGGGCGGGGCCAGGAAGGGGTACTGCTCGAAGCTCAGCCCCCTCAGGCTGTTGAGCCCGAGCAGCACGATGATGATCGCGATCACGATCGCGACGATGGGGCGCCGGATGAAGAAGGAGGCCATGGCTACTTGCCCGCGCTGCCCTTGGCCTCGGCCGCGGCGGCTCCCGCCCCTCCGGGAGGAGGCGCCGCCTCCTCGATCTTCACCATCTCCGCCTTGACCTTCATCCCCGGCCGGACCTTCTGGAGGCCCTCGACCACGACGGTGTCGCCGGCCTTGAGCCCGGCGTCGACCACCCACAGGGTACCGATGCGCTCGGCCGGCTTGACCATCCGGATCTCGACGGTGTCGCCGGCCACCACGGCCACGTTGTAGATGCCCTGCAGCTCGGAGACGGCCCGCTGCGGGACGAGGAGGGCGCCCTTCTTGAGGTCGACGGCCGCGCGCACGCGGGCGTACTGGCCGGGGCGCACGATGCCGCCCGGGTTGGGGAAGGCCGCCTCCATCATGATCGTGCCGGTGGCCGGGTCGACGTTGCGGTCGGCGAAGACCAGCCGGCCGGTGGCCGGGTGCACCGACCCGTCGGCCAGCACCAGCTCGAACGGCAGGTCCACCATGGCCGCGTTGGCCTTGCGCCGCTCCTCGCTCCGGCGCGCGAAGAAGAGGTAGTCGCGCTCGGGGACGGTGAAGCGCACGTGGATGCTGCCGATCTGGGAGATGTGGGTGAGCAGCGTGCTCTGGCCGCGCCCCACCAGCGTGCCGGGGTAGACCTCGGTCTTGCCCACCAGGCCGTCCTCGGGGGCCACCACCCGCGTGTAACCGAGGTCGATCTGGGCCCGCTCGGCCGAGGCCTCGGCTGCGTCCACGGCGGCCTCGGCCGCGCGCTTCACGACCACGGCCGTCTCGTACTCCTGGCGCGAGATGGCGTTCTTGGCCACCAGCGGCTCGTAGCGCACCACGTCCTGCGTGGCCCGGGCCAGCTGGGCCTCGGCCTCGGCCAGGTTGCCCTTGGCCTGGGCCAGGGCGGCCTCGAAGGGCTGCGGGTCGATGGTGTAGAGGAGCTGGCCCTTCTGGACCGGGTAGCCCTCCTTGAAGTCGATGGTCTGGATGAAGCCCTCGACGCGCGCCCGCACCTCGATCTCGGTCGAGCCGCGCGTCTGGCCGATGGCCTCGACGTAGATCGGAACGTCCTTCTGCAGGACCGTCGCCACCTTGACCTCGGTGGGGGGCGGGGCCGGCGCTTCCTTCTTCGAGCAGCCGGCGGCGAGAGCGGTCACGAGGCCGCAAAGGACCACGATGGGGGCGCGTTGCATGGGGCTCGTCTCCTCCGGAAAGCTGGCGATTGCGATGTTACGCTCCCGTTCGCGGGCGCGCCAGGGTGCAGCCACCGCCGCGCCCCCGAGCATCCTCGACGCCCCGTCCCGGGGGAAGTATCTGCGGGTAAATTACGTGCGGGCCCGCTTCCGGACCCGGGGGGCTGTGCTACCGTTCGCCGCCATGAAGGCGCCCCGCCTGGCGATCGCCGTGGCCGTGCTCGCCCTCGGGGCCTGCTCGAAGCCGGCCGAGGCCCCGCGCGCGGCCGCCGCCAGCCCCGCCGCCCCGGTGGCGAGCCCGTCGCCGGCCGCGGAGGAACCGCTCCCGCCCCCGCGCCCCTGGGAGTCCGACCTGCCCGAGTCCGTGCGGGCCCTGGTCGACAAGCCTTTCCAGGGCGACCTCGACCAGATGGTGGAGCGCCGCGTCGTGCGCGCCGGGGTGACCTTCAACCGCACGCACTACTTCATCGACGGCGGGGCCCCGCGCGGGATCTCGTACGAGTACCTCAAGCGCTTCGAGGACGAGCTCAACGCCAAGGAGGCCCGGGGACACCTCAAGGTCCACGTGGTCTTCGTGCCCCTGCCCCGCGACCTCCTGCTGCCGGCCCTGGCACAGGGCCGGGTGGACCTCGTCGTGGCGCAGCTCACCGTCACGCCCGAGCGCCAGAAGCTGGTCGACTTCTCGGACGCCACCCGCGAGGACGTGAGCGAGGTGCTGGTGGGCGCGCCGGGGACGGCCCTGCCGGCGAGGCTCGAGGACCTGTCCGGGCGCGAGGTCTTCGTGCGCGCCACGAGCAGCTACCACGCCAGCCTGCTGGCGCTCAACGAGAGGCTGGCCGCCCGGGGCCGGCCGCCGGTCCAGATCCGGGCGGCCCCGGAAGAGCTGGAGGACGACGACATCCTCGAGATGGTCAACGCCGGGCTGGTGGAGACGACCGTGGTGGACGACTACCTGGCCCGCTTCTGGAAACAGGTCTTCCCGCGCCTCGTGGTGCGCGAGGACCTGGCCCTGCGCACGGGCGGGAGGCTGGCCGTGGCCATCCGCAAGGGCAGCCCGAGGCTGGCGGCCGCCTGCAACGCCTTCATCCGCAAGAACGGGGCCGGCAGCACCTTCGGCCGCGTGGTGGAGAAGCGCTACCTGCAGGCGACCACGTACGTGAAGGGCGCCACCGCCCGGGCCGACCGGCAGCGCTTCGAGAGCATGGTGGAGCTCTTCCGCAAGTACGGCGAGCAGTACGGCCTCGACTACCTGCTGATGGCGGCCCAGGGCTACCAGGAGTCGCGCCTGGACCAGAAGGCCAAGAGCCGCGTGGGGGCGATCGGCGTCATGCAGGTCATGCCGGCCACGGGCCGCGAGATGAAGGTCGGGGACGTCCGCAAGCTCGAGCCCAACATCCACGCCGGCGTGAAGTACGTGCGCTTCATGATCGACCAGTACTTCGCCGACGAGCCCATGACGGCGGTCAACAAGGGCCTGTTCGCCTTCGCCTCGTACAACGCCGGCCCCGGCCGCGTGCGCCAGCTGCGGGCCGAGGCCCGGCGGCGGGGCCTCGACCCCAACGTCTGGTTCGGCAACGTCGAGGTCGTGGCCGCCGAGCGCATCGGCCGCGAGACCGTGACCTACGTCAGCAGCATCTACAAGTACTACGTGGCCTACCGCCTGGTGGCGGAGCGCCAGCAGCAGCGGCAGGCCGCCCAGGCCGCCGTCCAGGCCCGTTGACGTCCATCCGACTCGAAGGAGAACGAGCATGTCGCGAGTGACGAGGTTCGGGGCAGCCCTGGCGCTGGCCCCGCTGGCGCTGGCCGCCACGCAGGCCTGGGCGGGAACGAAGTTCACGTCGAGCTGGAAGGCGCCCGACGCCCAGCCCGAGAGCTTCAAGGGCCGCAAGGTGGCGGCCCTGGTGATGCACCCCGACGAGAGCGTGCGCTACCCCGCCGAGGAGGCGGCGGCCCGCGAGATCACGGCCCGCGGCCCGGTGGGCATGCCGGCCTACTCGATCGTCCCGAAGGAGCTGATCAAGGACCGGGAGAAGGCCCGCGAGTTCTTCGAGAAGGCCGGTGTCGTGGGCGTGGTGGCCCTGCGCGTGGTGGGCAAGGACAAGGAGATCACGGCCAGCCCCGGCACCCCCATGTGGGCCAGCGCGGGCTACTCCTCCATGTGGGGCCCGGCTACTGGGGCTTCGGCTGGGGCTCGGTCTACGAGCCCGGCTACCTGCGCACCGACACGATCGTCGAGGTCGAGACCCTGATCTTCAGCCTGAAGCAGGACAAGCTGGTCTGGGCCGGCCGCTCCGAGACCACCAACCCCAAGGACGTGCCGAAGTTCGTCAAGGAGCTGTCGAAGAAGGTCGCCGAGCAGCTCAAGAAGCTGGGGCTCTCGAACTGACCCCGGCCGCCCAGGCCGCCGGCCGGAGCCCCGCCGGGGCGAGGCCGGCGGCGCGCCTGGCGGCGGCGGTCCTCTGCCTGGCCGGCGCCACCGCGCTGCGGGCCCAGGACCTCTCGCCGCGGGCCTACCTCGTCACGCCCGTCGGCTCGAACGCCGTGACCCTCGGCGACATCTTCAACGACGGCAACCTGCGCTTCGAGGGGACGCTGCCGATCACGGATTCGACCGGGCGCCTCAACATGCCCAACGCCACCTACGTCCGGTCGCTGGGCTTCCTCGGCCGCTCGGCCAACGTGGCCGCCACGCTGGCCTACGGCAAGGGCACCTTTCGCGGCACCGTGGCCGAGGCCGAGATCGAGGCGCCCCGCTCCGGGATGTTCGACGCCGTCTTCCGGTTCTCGGTCAACCTCAAGGGCGGGCCGGCCATGGACCTGCGCGAGTTCGCGCAGTGGCGCCAGAAGACCCTGGTGGGCGCCAGCCTCAAGCTCGTGGCGCCCACCGGCCAGTACGACCCCGCCAAGCTCATCAACCTGGGCGGCAACCGCTGGGCCTTCAAGCCCGAGCTGGGCCTCTCCCAGCGCTGGGGCCCCTGGGTGCTCGACGGCTACGGCGCGGTCTGGGTCTTCACCAGGAACCCGGAGTTCTTCTCGCGCAACGCCTTCGTGCCGGGGGTGCAGTCCCAGACCCAGGACCCGATCTACGCCTTCGAGACCCACCTGAGCCGCGAGTTCAAGCCGCGCCTGTGGGTCTCGTTCGACGGCAACTTCTGGTACGGCGGCCGCACCAGCCTGAACGGCAGGGAGAACCCCTCGACGCTCCAGAAGGGCTCGCGCGTGGGCCTCACGGCCTCGTTCCCGCTGACCAGGCGCCAGTCGGTCAAGGTGGCCTACGCCGACGGGGCCTACGTGCGCTTCGGCGGCGACTACCGCATCGTCTCGGCCGCCTGGCAGTACGCCTGGATCGACAAGCCCAAGCGGCGCTGAGGCGCCCCACGAGACCGGCGCCCCCCCCGTCGTCATCCTGGGGAGCGGCCGTCCAAGTCGGCGACGAAGGACCTGATCGTCCAGCGTCGCCGAAGGCGACTCGACGACGCAGGCTGGACCGACAGATCCTTCGCTCCCAGCCGGACGGTGTCGCTCAGGATGACGGGGGGGCGCCGCCCGCTGCTCGCGACTAGAACAGCAGCGAGAGGAAGACCTGGCCGCCCTTGTAGGTGATCTCGCCGCCCAGCTCGCTCTTCAGCACGCCGCGGTCGTAGCTGTACTGGTTGTACTTGTACTGCGCGCCCACGCCGACGGTGCGGTTGAAGTAGTAGTCGGCCGCGAC
>JBDIBD010000189.1:0-8712 GCA_039812725.1 Vicinamibacteria bacterium
GGCGGCGTCGGGGGTGGCGGCCGGGGACGGCGTGGCCGCGAGGAGGAGCGTGAGCACGGACGCGAGGGCCATCCCGGGACCCTACCAGCGCCGGGGCGCCGCGGCAACGCCGCTTGCGCCCGCGGGCGGCGCTCTGTTCAAATCGCGCGATCATGAGCGACTCGACCGTCCCGGCGGCCGCCCCCGCGGCGCCGCCCGCCACCGCCGAGCCGTCCCCCGAGCAGCTCCTCGAGCTCTACCGCGCCCTGCTGCTGCCGCGCGTGATCGAGGAGAAGATGCTGCTCCTGCTGCGCCTGGGCCGCCTGTCGAAGTGGTTCTCGGGCATCGGCCAGGAGGCCATCGCCGTGGGCGTGGCCTCGGCCCTGCGCCCCGACGACGCGCTCCTGCCCATGCACCGCAACCTCGGGATCTTCACCGCCCGTGGGGTGGACCTGCCGCGGCTGCTGCGGCAGCTGCTGGGCAAGCAGGGCGGCTTCACCAAGGGCCGCGACCGCACCTTCCACTTCGGCCACCTCGAGCGCCACGTCGTGGGCATGATCAGCCACCTGGGGGCCATGCTGCCGGTGGCCGACGGCCTGGCCCTGGCCTACAAGCTGCGCGGCGAGGCGCGCGTGGCGGCGGCCTTCACCGGCGACGGCGCCACCAGCGAGGGGGACTTCCACGAGGCCGTCAACCTGGCCGCGGTCTGGAAGCTGCCGGTGCTGTTCGTGATCGAGAACAACCAGTACGGCCTCTCGACCCCCACCAGCGAGCAGTACGCCTGCCGCGACCTGGCCGACCGCGGCCTGGGCTACGGCATCCCGGGCCTGGTGGTGGACGGCAACGACGTGCTGGCCGTGCGCCGCGCGGTGCTGCAGGCGGCCGCCCGGGCGCGGGCCGGAAACGGCCCGACGCTGCTCGAGTTCAAGACCTTCCGCATGCGCGGCCACGAGGAGGCCTCCGGCACCGACTACGTCCCGAAGGAGCTGGTGGCGGAGTGGGCCGCGCGCGACCCGCTGGCGCGCTTCGAGCGACTGCTCGAGGAGCGCGGGCTGCTGGCCGCCGAGGCCCGCACCGCGCTGCGGGCCGACCTCAAGGCGCGCGTCGACCTGCTGGTCGACGAGGCCCTGCGGCTGGCCGACCCGGCCTCGACGGCCGAGGCCGAGCTGGCCGACGTGTACGTCCACGGCGCGCCGGCGCCCGCGCCGCCCTCGGCCGACGCCGAAGCGGCCGCGCCCGAGCTGCGCTACGTCGACGCGGTGCGCGACGCGCTGCACGTGGCCCTGGCGCGCGACCCCAGGGTGGTGCTGATGGGGCAGGACATCGCCGAGTACGGCGGGGTCTTCAAGTGCACCGAGGGCTTCGCGGCCGAGTTCGGCAAGGAGCGCGTGCGCAACACGCCCATCATCGAGTCCGGGGCGGTGGGCTGCGCGATGGGCCTGGCCCTCGAGGGCTTCCGGCCCATGCTCGAGATGCAGTTCGGCGACTTCGTCACCTGCGGCTTCAACCAGATCGTCAACAACCTGGCCAAGAACCACTACCGCTGGGGCGCGCCGGTGGGCGTGGTGCTGCGCCTGCCCGTGGGCGGCGGCGTGGGGGCCGGGCCCTTCCACAGCCAGAACGTCGAGAGCTGGTTCACCAGCGTGGCCGGGCTCAAGGTCGTGGCCCCGGCCACCCCTTTCGACGTCAAGGGCCTGCTGCTGGCGGCCTTCGAGGACGGCAACCCCGTGCTCTTCCTGGAGCACAAGTTCCTCTACCGCTCGTCGAAGGGGCGCGTGCCGGCCGGCCACTACACCCTGCCGCTGGGCCAGGCGCGCGTGGCGCGCGCGGGGCGCGACGCCACGGTCGTGACCTGGGGCGTCGGGGTGAGCTGGGCCCTCGACGCGGCCGGCAGGCTGGCCGCCGAGGGGCGCGAGGTCGAAGTGATCGACCTGCGCACGCTGCTGCCCTGGGACGTCGGGACCGTGCTGGCCTCGGTGCGGCGCACCGGCCGGGCCCTGGTGCTGCACGAGGCGCCGCTGACCGGCGGCTTCGGCGGCGAGGTAGCCGCCACGCTGGCCCGGGCCGCCTTCGAGTGGCTGGACGCGCCGGTCGAGCGCCTGGCGGCCCTCGACACCCCCGTCCCCTTCAGCAAGGCCCTCGAGCAGGTCTTCTCGCCCCGCGAGCGCCTGCTGCCGGCCCTGCGCGCGCTGCTGGCCTACTGAGGTGAGCGAGATGAGCGACGACGGTTCCCCCAAGTCGGCCTACGAGCTGGCCCTCGAGCGGCTGCGCCGCAAGGACAAGGAGGCCGGCGTCGAGGAGCGCCCGCTGACGGACGCGCAGCGCGAGCGCATCGCCGAGCTGCGGCGGGTCTACGACGCGCGCCTGGCCGAGCGCGAGATCCTGCACCAGGGCGAGCTGCGCCGGGCGCGCGACCCCGAGCAGCAGGAGCAGCTCGAGGAGCAGTACCGCCGCGAGCGCGAGCGGCTGACGGCCGAGCGCGACCGCAAGATCGAGGAAGTGCGAAGCGAGCCCTAGCCTAGCCAGGGGGAACGAGCATGCCTCGAGCTCGCGCAGCGTTCGGTCAGGCGCGCCTCGGTGTCTGGCTGTGCCTGCTGTCGCTGGCCGCCAGCGCGGAGCAGCGGCGGCCGGGCGTGGCCGGCGAGTGCGGCGCCCGCTGCGGGCTGATCGCCGCAGCGGACGGCCAGCTCATGGACTGCGGGCCCTGCGAGGGCTGGTGTGGAGACACGACCTGCTCGCCGGGCGTCGGCGAGGACGACCATTGCCCCCCTGCTTCTAGTCCATGCCCACCATCGTATCCACCTTTCCCATTTTGGAGGTGCCCATGTCCGGAACTGTGCCAATTGCGTGCTGCAACTGTGGCGCCCCCCTCAGAGTCCCAGATTCCCTGAAGGTCTTCAGCTGCACTCACTGCGGTTCCTCCCAGCAACTCAAGGTCGAAGGTGGCGTGGCCTACTCCACCCTGGTGGATGGCCTGACCAAGGTCCGGGAGGGAACCGACCGAACGGCGGCGGAGTTGGCGATCAAGCGTCTGACCCGGGAGATCCAACGTCTCGAAGACCAATACAAGGCGGACGTGGCCAACGCAAAGAGCACGCGCGAACTGCACCACCGAATGGAGTACGACAAGTCACCCGAGGTGGCTCGCCTCAAGGCCGAGGAAGCCACGCTTGAGACCAAGCTTGAGAACATGCCCACGACGCGCCAGCAGGGTCCCGCCACGTTCCTTGCGCTTGTGACCGCTACTTGCCTCTTCTTGCTGGTAGAACACCCAAATATTCTTGGGACGGTCATCGTCGTCGTGCTCGTTTGGGCCGCAGGCTTGGCCCTGACAGCCGCCTTCAACAGATGGCGCAAGGGTTCCTACGAAGCAAAGCTCGGGAGAGTCCGTGACGCCCTTCGGCAATCCTCCGTGGACCACATGTCCAACCTACCGTCCCCTGTGGACTGCGAGGCGGACTTCGCGCTCCAAGCGGAAGAAATCAGGACCAAGAAAAAGCAACTGGCTGCGGCAAGGCGGGTCGTCGACTCACCCCAGGGCTAGTTTGGCGGCGCACGGGCTTCGCCCCGGGCTGGGCGGCCGGCGGAAACACTGGGGCCGCGAAGCCCACCGCCACCACACCTAGTCCTCGAAAAACGCCCCGAACCGCGTGCACACGCTCACGGCGGTCGCCCGAGACGGGGCGCCCCCCCCAGCTCTCGCCCGGTGACGCTCTCGACAGCGAGCCAGCCCTGGCCGTTCGAGTCTCGCGAACAGGGCCGGGCGGAGAGCGCCGGGGCGCTCCCCGCCCGCCAGGTGCCGCTACCTGGGCCCGGCCACGATCCAGCTGGTGGCGGGGGTCGGGTTGCCGTCGGGATCGCTGGTGGGAGAGTCCGGGATGGTGAACACGCCGAAGGTGCGGTTTCCGGCGAAGTCCATGTACCAGACGACCTCCTTGCCGCTGGTGGCGTTGCGCCAGACGATGTCGTTGGTGCAGTTGGTGCCGCCGGAGCCGACGCCGAAGTCGCCGCCGGCGTAGACGTTCCAGTTGTTGTCGCCGGCGTTGGCCGGGTTGGTGAACTGGCCGGTGATGCGCACCACGCTGGCGTTCATGAACCAGAGCACGATCTTGCCCGAGGTGAAGTTGTACCAGAGCAGGTCGCGGGCGCCGTCGTTGTTGTAGTCGAGCGCGGCGGCCACGACCCAGTTGAAGTCGACGGCCTGGTCGGGGGTCGGGACGATGTTGCCGGTCTTGGTGGTGCCGTTCATGGTCCAGATGACCAGCTTCTGGGAGGTGGTGTTGCGCCACAGCAGGTCGGGCTTGCCGTCGGCGTTGAAGTCGCCGGTGGCGGCCAGCTTCCAGTTGGTGGCCAGCGTCGGGGCGCCGCTGATGGGCACGCCGGCGCCGGTGCGGGTGGCACCGTTCATCATCCAGAACTCCAAGGCGCCGGTGCTGTTGTTCCACAGCAGCAGGTCGCTCTGGCCGTCGCCGTTGAAGTCGTCGGAGCCCACGATCTCCTGGTTGGCCGCGGCGTCGGGCGAGATCCAGCTCATCGAGGTGCGCGTCACGCCGTCCATGAACCAGACCATGTTGCGGTTGTTGGTCAGGTTGTCGAACAGCAGGTCGACCTTGGAGTCGTTGTTGAAGTCGCCCTTGTCGACGTTGGGGCAGGCCCCGCCGCACGGGCCGGGGATGCTGAAGCTCACGTCGTCGACCCACCAGCCCACGTCGGAGACCGAGCTGTCGGAGCCGAAGCGCCAGCGGAAGCGGGCGGCCTGGCCGGCGAAGTCGGACAGGTCCACCTGCACCTGCTCCCAGGCCAGGTTGTCTCCCGACCAGGCCCGGCGGCCGGCCAGCGGGTTCGAGAAGCTGCTGCTGATCGTGGCGTTGTAGCCGCCGGCCAGGAAGCGCCCCGCGTTGGCGGGGACGCCGCCGCTGCCGGCCAGGACGTCGACCCAGGTCGTGCCGCCGTCGAGCGAGTACTCGAGCACGCCGCCGTCGTAGGCGGAGCTGCCGGCCTCGGTGTTGTAGCGGTGCCAGAAGGACAGGCGCGAGCCGAAGGTCAGGCTGCGCGCGGTCACGGTGGCCAGGGGCTGGTCGCTGAGGCCGGCCGGGTCGGACACGAACCAGGAGTGCGTCGGCGAGTGGCTGTCCGAGGTCACCACGGCCCAGACGTTCGTGCCGGTCCCGCCGGACGTGCTCCACCAGGCCGTGCCGCCCTCGACGTCGTCGGTGCTCACCACGGGGGCGCCCGTGGGCGAGCCCGCGCGCTGGACCGTGTTGGCCTCCTCGTTGCCGCCCTGGCAGGGGCCTCCACCGATGCCGGAGTTGTCCTCGGCGCGGACCACGTAGTAGTAGGTCGTGCCGTAGGTCCCGCCCGGGTCGAGGTAGGCCGTGCCGGCAAGGCAGGTGGCGATCCGGTTGGCCGGGCCGGGGGTGAACCCCGGGGTGGTCGAGCGGTAGACGTTGTACTTGACCGGGCCGGCGCAGGCGGGCGTGGCCGCGGCCCAGGCCAGGTTGACGCCGCAGGCCGCCGTGCCCGCGCTCTGGGCCGAGGTCAGCCCAGCGAAGGTCGGCGGAATGGTGCAGCCGCCGGTGGTCGCGGCCTCGGCGCAGTTGCTGTTGACGGACTCGCAAGTGGTGGCGTCGTCCACGCCGCGCACCACGTAGGAGTAGGTCACGCCGCCGGAGGCCGTCAGGTCGGAGTAGCTGGGGCCCGTGACGCCGCTGGCCAGGACCTGGTAGCTGGCCTGCGGACAGGCGCCCGTGGCGCGCAGCACCTTGTAGGACGTCTGGCCCGCGCCGGGGGTCCAGGCCAGGTCGATGCGGTTGTTCCCGTTGGGGGTCGCCCCCAGAAGGCTGGGCGCGGTGGGGGGCGTGCACTGGTTGGTGCCGTCGATGTTCGTCGCGCCGGTGCCCAGCGGATCGAGCCAGTCGGAGAGCCGCGTGGCGCTGGTGCCGCCGCCGGCCCACGAGATCGAGACGCGCCCGTAATAGTCGCTCAGGTCCGCCGCGCCGCAGGCCGAGGGGCCGCCGTGCAGCTGGCCGATCACGCGCCCTTCCGGGCTGAAGAGCGGCGAGCCCGAGGAGCCGCCCTCGGTCACGCCCAGGGTCCAGAAGGCCCGGATGTGGGTGCCGTCGCCGGGCGGCACGGGGTTGTTGTAGCTGTTGGTGGTGGTGGCGCTCGAGAAGCTGATGCGCTTCTCGTCCGTGTTCGGGTGGTGCACGGCCACCGCGCTCGTGAAGTCGCCGCTGCGGCGGTCCCAGCCCGCGTAGTAGGGGTTGTAGGCCACGTTCACCTGCGAGTTGAACTCGACCAGGGTGAAGTCCGAGGCGGAGTAGTTGGAGCGGAAGGTCGCGCCGGTGCTGAACTGGTTGAGCTGCCCGTCGCCGGGCCCGCCGCTGGCCGGGCTGCCCACGGGCCGGCAGGTCGAGTTCTCGTAGTTCCAGTAGGCCACCAGCGAGGCGGCGTTGCCCGAGTTGATGCCGCAGTGGTTGGCGGTCATGAAGTAGGGCTTGCGGTCCTGGGCCGTGTTGTTGACCAGGAAGCCCGTGCAGAACGTGCTGCCGCCGGTCGAGATGACCGCCACCGAGCGGATCTGGGGCCGCCAGGGGTCGCCCTCCGGGCAGATCACGTCCACGTTGCAGGCCCCCGACAGGATCATGTCGGGCAGGCCGAAGCCGCGGTAGTCGTGGTTGACCCGCGTCAGGCGCAGCTCCAGGCGCTGGCGCTGGGCCAGCGGCAGGTCGAGCTCGATCACCAGCTCCTGGCCGTGCACGACGGGGGTCCACAGCTCGCCCTGGGGCTGGTTGTCGGCGCTGGTGAAGGGCCGCAGGCGGGCCTGCCCGTCGGCCGAGAGCAGCCACAGTCGGCCGCCGTCGGGCATGCGGTAGCGCGCGAAGCCCAGGTTCAGCGAGCGCGCCTCCTTCGAGCGCACGCGCAGGCGCCAGACCAGCTGGTCGCCGGCCTGCTCCCACAGGCCGTGGCTGGCGGGCGTGACGTCCACCTCGAGGGGCAGCGCGAAGCGTAGCGGCCGGTCCTTGCCGGCGTTCGCCTCGTCTTCGGCCAGCGCGGCCGCAGCGTCGACCCGGGGCAGCTCGAGCAGCGGCACCGACGTGAGCGGCTGCAGGGCGAGCTGCGTCGAGAGCGGTCGGTCGGGCGCGGCGGCCGAGACGAAGAAGGACAACGCGGCCAGAAGGGCCGCGAGGGCGGCGTGGCGACGGGGCATGAGGGCCTCCTCGTAGAGGTGGGACGGCGGGACGAGGTGGCCCGATTGGACGCCCCCCGGGGCGGCCTGTCAAGGCGCGGGCTAGATCACCGTGCCGTCGGGGATGACCGCGTCCTTCGGGATCACCACGATCCCGTCGCGGATGTGGTAGCCGGGCCCGTCCTTGTGGGTCTCGCCGGCCTCGTTGAGGATCCGCACGCCCGCCCCGATGCGGGCGTTCTTGTCCACGATGGCGCGCTGCACCTGGCTGCCCTCGCCGATCCCCAGCGGCGGCAGGCCGCGCGCGTGGGCGCGCTCGATCTCCTCCAGGCTCTCGTAGAAGTCGGCCCCCAGGATCAGGCTCTCGCGCACCACGGCCCCGCGCCCGACGCGGCTGCGGATGCCCACCACGGCCCGCTCGATCTCGGCCCCCATCACGATGCTGCCCTCGGAGATGAGCGCCTCGTGCAGGCGGCAGTCCTCGACCTTGGTGGCCGGCATGAAGCGCGGCGCCGTGTAGATCGGCCGGTTGGCGTCGTAGAAGTCGAAGGGCGGCACCGGCTGGCAGAGCGCCAGGTTGGCGTCGAAGTAGGAGCGGATGGTGCCCACGTCCTCCCAGTAGCCGCGGTGCACGTGGGCCTGCACGCGCAGGCGCGGCACGGCCTCGGGGATGACGTTCTTGCCGAAGTCGACCAGGCCGGGGTCGGCCAGCGAGCGCTCGAGGGCCTCGCGGTTGAAGACGTAGATGCCCATCGAGGCCAGCCAGACCTGGCCCTGGCCCGGGATCTCCGAGGCCAGGTCCGGCAGGCGCTCGGCCGGGGGCTTCTCCTCGAAGTGCACGATGCGCCCCTGGCGGTTCATCTTGAGGATGCCGAAGGCGGAGGCCTGCTCGGCCGTCACCGGGATGACCGCCACGGTGGCGTCGGCCACCTGGCGGCGATGGGTCTCGACCAGCTTGCGGTAGTCCATCTGGTAGAGCTGGTCGCCCGACAGGATCAGCACCTCGCGCCCGCGGTGGCTGGCCATGTGCCACAGGCTCTGGCGCACGGCGTCGGCCGTGCCCTGGAACCAGTCGGGGCTCTGCTCGGTCTGCTCCGCCGCCAGCACCGACACGAAGGCCGACGAGAAGATGTCGAACTTGTAGGTCTGCGTGAGGTGCTTGTTGAGGCTCTCCGAGTTGTACTGGGTCAGCACGAAGATGCGCCGCACGTCGGAGTTGAGGCAGTTGCTGACCGGGATGTCGATCAGCCGGTACTTGCCGGCGATCGGCACGGCGGGCTTGGAGCGGCGGAACGTCAGCGGGAAGAGGCGCGTGCCGCGCCCGCCCCCGAGGATGACGGCCAGCACGTCCTTCATGGCGCGGGATTCTGACACGCCCGCGCGCGGCGGGCCAGCCCGGTCGTGGATCTGCTAGGCTTGCCGGCCATGTCCAGCGACGACGCCCCGCTCGCGCCACCGGGGACGCTGCGCCGCGCCGCGGCCGGGGCCTGGCACGTGCCGGCCGCCCTGCTGCTGCTGCTGCGCACGCCCGCGTTGTGGGCCGC
>JBDIBD010000190.1:0-8643 GCA_039812725.1 Vicinamibacteria bacterium
CGCGCCGCCGCCGCCGGCCCCGGTCGAGGTGGTGGAGGCGCCCCCCGAGGAGGTCCTCTACCCCCTCGAGTCGGACCTGCGCGAGCTGGTCATCGAGATCGAGCGCATCGTGATCGAGCTGGGGCAGGACCTGCAGGAGCTGCGCCGCACCGGCCGCGTGGACGACATCCTGTTGCAGACCTGCCGCAAGCTGGTGACCCGCGCCAAGGAGAGCATCTCCGGCAAGGAGCCGTCCGAGTTCTCGACCCGCCGGCTGGAGATGACGCGCAACGCGCTCATGACCACCTGGCGGCAGGTCAAGTCGCGGCTGCGCTCGGCCTGACTAGCCCTCGTCCTCGCGCGGCGCGGCGGCCAGGGCGTCGCTCATGTTGTACCGGACCTCGAGCGCCAGGCGCGTCAGGCGCATGCCCACGACACCCTTGATCAGGCAGGCCAGCCCCGTGAACTCCGGGCCGTCGGGCGCCAGCCGGTAGTTGACCTCGCAGTAGCGGCACTCGCCGTTCCAGCAGTAGCGCCCCGTGGCGATGTCGGGGGCCACGTGCTGGAGCTGCCGCAGCAGCAGGTTGTTCTCGGGCACCTCGAAGAGCTTGCCGAGCACCACCAGGCGGATCAGCTCGTCGTAGGGCTGGAAGAGGTCGTCGCTCATGGGCGGGGAAGGCGCGGGATTAGAGCACGCGCCCGCGGGCGGCGCAAGGCCGCCGGCCCTCCTCCAGTGGGGTAGAATCCGCGCGTTTCAGCCAGGAGGACCGCTTGTCCGACAGCGCCCACGCCTTCAAGCCGTACGTCGCCGACGAGGCCCGCGTGCCCGAGCTGACCTTCCGGGCCTTGCTGCTCGGCGCGCTGCTCGGGCTGGCCTTCGGCGCTTCGTCGGTCTACCTCGGCTTGCGCGTGGGCCTGACCGTCTCGGCCTCGATCCCGATCGCCGTGATCTCGATCACCGTGCTGCGGGCGCTCTCCGGCGCGCTGGGCTCGCGTGCCTCGATCCTGGAGAACAACATCGTCCAGACCACGGGCTCGGCCGGCGAGTCGATCGCCGGCGGCGTGATCTTCACGATCCCGGCGCTGCTGTTCCTGGGCTTCGAGCTGGACTGGACCAGGACCATGGTCCTGGCGCTCATGGGCGGCATCCTGGGCGTGCTGATGATGATCCCCCTGCGCCGCTACCTGATCGTCAAGGAGCACGGCAAGCTCACCTACCCCGAGGGCACGGCCTGCGCCGAGGTCCTGATCGTCGGCGAGCAGGGCGGTACCCAGGCCGGCTTGGTCTTCAAGGGGCTGGGCGCCGGCGCGCTCTACAAGTTCCTCAACCTGATCCTGGCGCTCTGGAACGAGTTCCCCGACCGGGTGCTGGGCTTCTACCACCGCACCGCGCGCATCCGGCTGGACACCGATCCGGCGCTGCTCGGGGTCGGGTACATCATCGGCTACCGTTCCTCGGCGCTGATGGTGGCCGGCGGGGCCCTGGCGTCCCTCGTGCTGATCCCGACCATCGGCCTGTTCGGGGACGGGCGCACCACCGTGCTCTACCCGGCCACCGACCTGATCTCGACCATGGGCCCCGACGAGATCTGGCAGTACTACATCCGCTACATCGGCGCGGGCGCGGTGGCGGCCGGCGGCATCATCAACCTGCTGCGGGCCATGCCCACGATCCTCGACTCCTTCGCCGCCTCGTTCCGCGACCTGCGGCTGTCGCGCGAGGCCGGCGGGGAGTCGATCCCGCGCACCCAGCACGACATCCCGATCACGTTCGTGCTGGCCGGCTGCCTGGCGCTGGCCGTCGCCATGACGCTGATCCCGCAGCTGCGGGTGAACCTGCTGGCCGCGGCCCTGATCATCGTCTTCGGCTTCTTCTTCGCCGTGGTCGCCTCGCGCATCACGGGAGAGCTGGGCTCGTCCTCCTGCCCGATCAGCGGCATGGCCATCGCCACGCTGATGGGCACCTGTCTGCTGTTCGTCCTGCTGGGCTGGACGGGCCACGCCTACACGGCCGTGGCCCTGGCGGTGGGCGGGGTGGTGTGCATCGCCTCCAGCAACGCCGGCACGACCAGCCAGGACCTCAAGACGGGCTACCTGGTGGGGGCCACACCCTGGCGGCAGCAGGTCGCGCTGATGGTGGGCGTGCTCACCTGCGTCTTCGTCATTGGCTGGACCGTCCTGTTCCTGAACCGCAACTTCACGACCGTGCAGCCCACGCACGTCGCGGTGGCGCTGGCTCCGGACCCGGCAGCGGAGCCACGCACCCACGCGGGCCAGACCTTGCGCCTGCGGCGAGTCCACGGCGTCGAGGGCGTACCCAACGGGACGTACCTGGCCGACGAGGCCGGCCAGATCCACTATCTGGTCGAGGAGGGCATCGGCTCCCAGAAGGCGCCGGCGCCGCAGGCCCGGCTGATGAGCCTGGTCATCGAGGGGATCCTCACGCAGCAGCTCCCCTGGGGGCTGGTGCTGATCGGGGTCTTCCTCTCGATCCTGCTCGAAGTGGTCGGAGTGCCGGCCCTGGCCTTCGCCGTCGGCGTCTACCTGCCCCTGGAGAGCACCACGCCCGTGTTCGTGGGCGGCCTGGTGCGCTGGCTCATCGACCGTCGGCGCGGGAGCGACTCCGAGTCGGATGCCGGCCCGGGCGTGCTCTACGCCTCGGGGCTGATCGCCGGGGCCTCGCTCATGGGGCTCGGCTACGCCTTCCTCCAGCCCGACGAGTTCGCCCATGTTCGCGAGGCCCTCGACCTAGGGCGCTTCCTGCCCGACTGGCTGGCCCACGGACCGCTGCTCGGGTTGCTGACGTTCGCCGGCATCTCGTACCTGCTGTACCGGGCGGCGCGTTCGGGGGAGGGGGCCATCGCCGAGAAGGCCTCGTGAAGCTGGCCTTCATCGGCACGCACGGCGTGGGCAAGACCACGCTGTGCTACGACCTGGTGGCGCGCCTCAAGAAGCGCGGCCTCAACGTCGACATGGTCAAGGAGGTGGCGCGCCTGTCGCCCCTGCCCATCAACCAGAAGACCTCGCTCGAGGCCCAGACCTGGATCCTGATGACCCAGGTGGCCGAGGAGATCCGCTCGGGCGCCCATCACCCGGTGGTGGTCTGCGACCGCAGCGTGCTCGACAACTACGCCTACCTCAGCTTCGCCTGCGGCCGGCAGCCCGCCATCGAGCGCTTCGTGGACCACTGGATGAGGAGCTACGACCTGCTCTTCAAGGTGCCGGTGCTGGGGGTGGCCTCGCCCGACGGCGTGCGCGACACCGACGAGTTCTTCATGCGCAACATCGACAAGCTGGTGGACGAGCTGCTCGAGAAGAAGCGCATCGGGCACGAGCGCCTGCCCGCGGGCGAGCGCGAGCGTTGGATCGACCTGGTCGAGGAGCGCGTGCTGCGCCACCCGGACCTGGGGCCGAAGCTGTTCTAGGGGCCTCGTACGGAACTGGTGCTGGAGCCTGCAGGTGGAAGTTCCGGGGCGCTGGGCTGGCGTCCCTGAGTCTGGGGGGCTTCGCGCCCCCAGACCCCCCTACGAACTGGGCTGGACCGCGCCGAGGGCCGCGCCCAGGGCCGCGTAGAAGCCCAGGCGGTCGAGGTCGGCCTCGAGCATGCGCGTGGCCGCGCGCAGGCGGGGCAGGCCGGGCCCGTCGGGACCTTCGTCGGCCTCCACCAGGAACAGCGCCAGCCAGGCCGCCAGGGCTCCCACCGCGGCCTGCGGCAGGCTGGCCCCCTCCGGCGCCGAGGTCACCCGGGCGTCGCCCGCCACCGCGAAGGCCGCCAGGGCCGGGCGCTCGCCCTGCACCCGCGCGAGGCTGCGGCGCAGCAGCGTGGCCATCAGCACGGTCCCCAGCCGATCGCGCACCAGCTCGGCCAGGAAGGAGGCCGCGCAGGCCAGCAGGCCCGCGTCCACGGGCGCCGCGGCCGAGAGGGCCCGCGCGCCGGCCAGGCCGCGCACGCTGGCCAGCACCCGCTCGTGCTGGCGCTCGAGCTGCTGCCGGGCCGCGTCCTCGACCTCGCGGCGCTGCAGCGGGTGGGTCCAGCTGCTCTCGATCTTGCGCACCACCCGGCCGGCGCGCGAGATGATGGTCGTGACCAGCAGGTTGGGGCGGTTCTCGGCCTCGGTCTGGACCTCGAGCGGCTCGCCGCGCAGGTCGATGCGCGAAAGGCGCCCGCCGGGCAGGCGGATGGCCTCGCTCGCGGGCTGGGGACCGGGCGGGGGCGGGGTGTGGTGGGCCGAGGCCTGGATGGCCTCCAGCCGCCGCGGGTCGAGGTGCTGCTGGGCGACCTCGTACTGGCCCTGGCGCAGCGCCAGCAGCGCGTCGACGGGGTCGGCCGCGCCGCTGCCGTCCGGGGTTCCCGCCCCGACCAGCTCGCCGCCGCGGAACTCGGCCCAGTACGGGCCCTCGGTGGTCGTGACCCGCAGCCGGCCGGTCAGGCGCGAGTCCTCGCAGAAGCGCACCAGCGGCAGCGTCCCGGCCTCGCCGACCGGCCCGGTGAGGCGGTCGAGGCGGCGCTCGTCGGGCGGCCCGCCGCGGGCGGCCAGCCGCAGCACGGCCCGAACCTTGGCCTGCAGGCGCGGCAGCGTGACGGGCTTGCTCACGAAGTCGTCGGCGCCGCGCTCGAGGGCCGCCACGACCTCCTCGTTGGACTGCACCGAGGAGAGGTAGACGAATGGCACCTGCCGCAGCTCCGGGGAGCGCTTGACCAGGTGGAAGAACTCGCGCCCGTCCATGCCGGGCATCAGCAGGTCCGACAGGATCAGGTCAGGGCGGATCTGGTGCAATTGGAAGAGCGCCTCGCGGCTGTCCTGGAAACAGAAGATCTGGAACTCGGGCTCCGGCAGGGCCTCGCGCACCAGGCGCAGGACCAGCGCGTTGTCGTCCACCACCACGATCCGCCGGGGCGCTTCCATGGGTTCCTGGGACCGCGCGGATCATGCGCCGTAAGTGACTGTCTGTCAACGGCTACCGGGCTTCGGACCCGGTGCGGCCCCGGCCTGCGGCAGGATCCCCACCGTACACAGGCCCGGAGGCCCCCCCGTGTCCGACACCGCGCTGGTCGCACGCTCCGACGAGGCCCTCTTGCAGGTCCTCAAGGGGCTGGAAATCCAGAAGACCCTGGCCGACGAGCCCGTGCTCACGGCCCTGCGCCACTTCCCGGCCCAGCCGGCCCGCTGCGCGCCCTATCCCGACGGCCTGCACCCGCGCCTGCGCGAGGTGCTCGAAGCGCGCGGCTACGAGCAGCTCTACACCCACCAGCGCGAGGCCTACGACCTCGCGGCGCGCGGCGAGAGCACCGTGGTGGTCACGCCCACCGCCTCCGGCAAGACGCTCTGCTACAACCTGCCGGTCCTCGACCGCATCCTCAAGGACCCCGACGCGCGTGCCCTCTACCTGTTCCCGACCAAGGCCCTGGCGCAGGACCAGCTGGCCACGCTCTACGGCCTGGTCGAGGCACTCGGCGCCGACATCGGCACCTTCACCTACGACGGCGACACGCCCCAGGACGCGCGGCGCGCCATCCGCGCGCGCGCCCACATCGTGGTCACCAACCCCGACATGCTGCACAAGGGCGTGCTGCCGCACCACACCAAGTGGGCCAAGCTGCTCGAGAACCTGCGCTACGTGGTGGTCGACGAGCTGCACGCCTACCGCGGCGTGTTCGGCTCGCACGTGGCCAACGTCTTCCGCCGCCTGCTGCGGCTGTGCCGCTTCTACGGCTCCGAGCCGCAGTTCCTGTGCTCGTCGGCCACCATCGGCAACCCGCGCGAGCTGGCCGAGGGCCTGACCGGCGCGCCCGTGACGCTTCTGGGCGAGAGCGGCGCGCCGCGTGGCGAGAAGTACTTCGCCATCTACAACCCGCCGGTGGTCAACCGACAGCTCGGCATCCGCCGCTCGGCCCTCAACTGCGCCCGCGACGTCTCGCTGTCCTTCCTGGGCAAGGGGCTGCAGACCATCGTGTTCGCCCCCTCGCGGCTCTCCACCGAGGTGCTCGTGACCTACCTCAAGGAGGCCCTCGAGACGCGCCCCGGCTCCGACGGCGTGATCCGCGGCTACCGCGGCGGCTACCTGCCGCTCAAGCGCCGCGAGATCGAGCGCGGGCTGCGCGACGGCAGCGTGCTGGGCGTGGTCTCGACCAACGCCCTCGAGCTGGGCATCGACATCGGCAGCCTCGACGCGGCCGTGCTGCTGGGCTACCCGGGCAGCGTGGCCTCCTCCTGGCAGCAGGCCGGGCGCGCCGGCCGGCGCTCGGGCACCTCGGTGGCGGTGCTGGTCTGCAACTCGACCCCGCTCAACCAGTTCATCGCCCGCCACCCCGAGTACTTCTTCGGCTCGCCGGTCGAGCAGGCCCGCCTCAACCCCGACAACCTGCACATCCTGGTGGCGCACGTGAAGTGCGCGGCCTTCGAGCTGCCCTTCACGGCCGACGAGCGCTTCGGCGGCGAGAGCCTGCCCGACGTACTGCGCTTCCTCGAGGAGCAGCGCCTGCTGCACCGCGCCGGTGAGCGCTGGCACTGGACCAGCGAGAGCTACCCGGCCGACGCGGTCAGCCTGCGCAGCGTCTCGTCCGACAACTTCGTGGTGCAGGACGTCACGCGCGAGCCGCGCATCGTGGCCGAGGTCGACTTCGACTCGGCCCCCTCGATGGTGCACGAGAAGGCCATCTACATCCTGGAGGGGCGCAGCTACTACGTCGAGAAGTACGACCACAAGGAGCGCCGCGTGCAGGTGCGCGAGGCCGACGTGGACTACTACACCGACGCCATCAACCACTCCAAGGTCAAGGTGCTCGAGACCTTCGTGGAGGAGCCCCGCCGCAACGCGCGCCGCAGCCACGGCGAGGTGCACGTCACGTCCCAGGTGGTGGGCTTCAAGAAGATCAAGTTCCACACCCACGAGAACGTGGGCGCGGGCGAGCTGCAGATGCCCGAGAACGAGATGCACACCACGGCCTACTGGCTGACCGTGCCGCGCGAGGTCATGCAGGCCCTGCCCTACGGCAGCGAGGAGCGCCGCGACGGGGTCGGGGCGCTGTCCTACACGCTGGGGCAGATGGCGGCCCTCTACCTGCTGTGCGACCGGCGCGACCTGGGCGTGGCGCTGGGCGACGACGGCCAGGGCGAGGCGCGCTCGGAGCGCGGGCTGCAGCGCCTGGGGCTCCAGGCCCGCGACCGCCGCGCTCCGCTGCCCGAGGACGACCAGCCGCAGATCTTCATCTACGACAACTACCCCGGCGGCATCGGCCTGTCCGAGCCGCTCTACGGCCTGCACGACCGGCTCCTGGCCGAGAGCCTGGCGCTGATCGAGGCCTGCCCCTGCGACGACGGCTGCCCGTCCTGCGTGGGCCCGCCCGGCGAGGTCGGCAGCCGCGGCAAGGAGGTGGCCTTGGCCCTGCTGCGCAGCCTGCTGGGAGCCGGCGCGGCGTGAGCGGCAGCCGGCTCTCGGCCTACGAGCGCCTGCAGCGCCTGCGCCCGGCGGGACCGCCCGTCGAGACGGTCGAGACCGAGACCGAGGACGAGCCCGGCCAGCCCTTCGGCCCCGGGCCGGAGGCCGGGGCCCCGGGCGAAACCGAGCCCCGGGCCCCGGCGAGCCCCCTGGAAGGGCTGGAACGCCAGCTGCTCGGCGCTCCGGGCGAGGGCCTCACGCTGCGCGAGCGGCTGCAGCGGCTGGCCGACGCGGCCGCGCGCCGCCAACCGGTCTCGCGCCCCAAGGCGGCGGCGCTCGAGGAGCTGGTCCAGGGTCAGCGCGTCGCCAACGAGCGCGGCGAGTTCTTCCTGATCGAGTCCGAGCAGCCGCTCGAGGCCGGCCTCGGCGCGCTGCCGCTCACGCGCCTGGGCCTGGCCTCGGAGGCGAGCGTGCGCCTGCTCACGGGCGAGCCGCTCTTCGGCTTCGACCTGGCGCGGGCGGTCTTCCTCGACACCGAGACCACCGGGCTGGCCGGCGGCACTGGCACGGCCGCCTTCCTGATCGGGGTCGGCTACGTCGAGGACGACCGCTTCCGCGTGCGCCAGTACTTCATGCGCGACTACCACGAGGAGCCGGCCCTGCTGCACGCCCTGGCCGGGGAGCTGGCGCGCTTCGAGCACGTGGTCACGTTCAACGGCAAGCTCTTCGACCTGCCGCTCCTGGAGACGCGCTTCCGGCTGGCCCGCGCGCGCTACCCGCTCAAGGGGGCGCCGCACCTCGACCTGCTGCACCCGGCCCGCCGGCTCTGGAAGGCCCGGCTCGACTCGTGCCGGCTGCAGTCCCTCGAGGCCGCGCTGCTGGGCCTGCGGCGCCAGGGCGACGTGGCGGGGGAGCTGATCCCGGGGCTCTACTTCGACTACGTGCGCAGCCGCGACGCGCGCCTGCTGCTCAAGGTCTTCGAGCACAACCGCACCGACATCGTCTCGCTGGCGGCGCTCTCGGCCCTGGCCTGCCAGTGGGTCGACCAGGGCCTGGCCGAGGAGCCGCTCGACCTGCTGAGCCTGGGGCGCGTGCTGGAGCGGGCCGCCGCCCACGAGCGCAGCGCGGAGGCTTACCGCCGGGCGCTGTCCTCGCGCGAGCCCGGCGTGCGGCGGCCGGCCCTGCGACACGTGCGTCGGGAACTCCTGCACCCAGCTCGGCGCCACGTGCGGTCGCCAGCCCGACGGCGGCGAGCACCTGCGCGACGGCGGCATCGGCGCGGTC
>JBDIBD010000191.1:0-8576 GCA_039812725.1 Vicinamibacteria bacterium
GCCTGCCGGCCCTGTCGGAGCCGCTGGCCCAGGCCGGCGACGCGCTGCGGCGCGAGCCCGCGCGCGCCGGCCTGGCCGTGGCCGGCGTGGTGATCGGCATCGTCACGGTGGTCTTCGTGGCCTCGCTGCTGGCCGGCCTGCGCAGCCAGGTGGCGCTGCTGTTCCGCGAGTTCGGCACCGACAACGTCTTCGCCTACCACCGCACCGGCGACCCGTACCAGCCGCCCTCGGAAGAGGAGGCCCGCCGCCGGCCGCTGCAGCCCGCCTTCGCCGCGCTCCTGGCCACCGGCCCGCACGTGCGCGACGTGGCCGTGCAGGTGATCGTGCCGTCGGTGGTCGGCGACCGCGTGTTGACGGCCCGGGCGGGCGGCAACGAGTCGGACCGCGTGCTGGTGGAGGGGGTCTCCTCCAACCACTTCGACGTGACCGGGGCCGAGTTCGCCGCCGGCCGCCCCTTCAGCGAGCTGGAGGACCGCCAGGCCGCGCGCGTGTGCGTGCTGGGCGCCAACCTGGTGCGGGCCCTCTTCGGCAGCGGCGCGGCCGTGGGACGCGAGGTGCTGCTGGGGGGCGAGCGCTTCACGGTGGTGGGCCAGGCCGCCCCGCGGCGCGGCGGCTTCTTCGGCGAGAACCGCCAGGACAACGTCATGGCCATCCCGCAACGAACGGCCGCGCGGCTCTTCCCCGAGGCCGAGGAGACCGTGCTCTACATCCGCGGCCAGCCGGGCCAGCGCGAGCTGGCGCGGCGCGAGGCGGAGGGGCTGCTGCGGCAGCTGCGCGGCCTGCGCCCCGAGGAGCCCGACGACTTCCACCTGTCGACGGCCGACCAGATCATCGCCCAGTTCGACCGGCTCTCGGCCCTGATCGGGCTGGCGACGGTGGGCCTGGCGGCGGTCAGCCTGGTGATCGGCGGCATCGGCATCGCCAACGTCATGATCATCGGCGTGACCGAGCGCACGCGCGAGATCGGCCTGCGGCTGGCCCTGGGCGCGCGGCGGCGCGAGGTGCGGCTGCAGTTCCTGGTCGAGTCGGCGCTGCTCTCGCTGGCCGGTGGCGCGGCCGGCATCGCCCTGGCGTTCCTGCTCGGGGTGCTGCTCGGCCTCCTGGTGCCGGGCCTGGTGGCGACGCCGCCGCTGTGGATCGTGGCGGCCGGCGCGCTGGCCTCGATGGCCACGGGCCTGCTGGCCGGCTACTGGCCGGCCCAGCAGGCCTCGGCCCTCGACCCGGTCGAGGCCCTGCGGCACGAGTAGACGTCGGCCGCGCCCGCCCCGAGACGGAGCGCGCAGGTCCTTCGCTCCCCAGCCGGACGGCGTCGCTCAGGACGACGGTTGCTTGGCAAGAGCGCCGCCCCTGCGGCCGCTACAGCCCCTTGAGCGCCTTGACGGCCTCGTCGACCTTGGCCGCCTCGAGCTGCAGCAGGGCCTCGTCGCCGCTGCGGCGCGCGAAGGCCTGCTCGCCCTTCTTTCCGATCGTCAGCGTGACGGCCGCGCGCTCCGCCTGGGAGACCTTCAGCTCCAGCACGGGCGCGTCGAGCCCGTATTCCGCGGCGGGGCCCGGCTGGTCCACGAAGGACTGGGCCTCGAGCCCGGTCAGCTTGTAGAGCGCGTCGTCCATCTTGGGCGGGTCCAGCTCCTTGCCGTCCTTCTTCCACTTGTAGGCGTCGAAGCCGTCGCTGGACTTCTCGGTGCGGCGCTCGAACTTCACGGCCGTCCCGTCGAGCTTGCCCTCCAGCCCGGTGACGTCGTAGTTCGAAACGTCGAGCAGGCGCCGGGCGCGCAGGCTGGCCCAGCCCTTGGCCAGGTCGTCGACCAGCGCGCCGGGGACCACGGCCACCAGCTTCGAGAGCGCCTCGCGGGCGTGGAACTTCTGCGGCGCCGGGCTCGAGCCGATCTCGAGCTGGCGCGCGCTGCCGTCCTCGAGCGTCAGCTTGACCGTGCGCGCCGGCTTGTCGAGGCCGAAGGGCTTGAGGTCGCCGGCCTCCTCGGCCGCCACCGACTCCATGCGCAGGCCCTCGAGCGTGCCCAGCAGGCCGTCCACCGGCCAGCGCCCGGCGGGGGTCCTGAGCGGCTGCGTGAGGGCCCAGTCCTGGCCCTGCTTCTCGAGGGTGAAGGGGCCCTCGGGGCCCGTGACCTCGACCTTCTTGACCTTGTCGCGCTCGAGGTGCAGCAGGTCGCGGTCGCGCAGGTCGAAGGGCTTCTTCTCGAGACCGCCGGCCAGGAAGGCCGGGATCACGAAGACCTTCTTCTCGCCGGCGCGCTGGGCGTAGACGCTGGCGCTGTCGAAGCTCTTGGCGCCGACCATCAGCACCAGGGGCTTGACCTGGTCCTCCAGCACCAGGGTGGCCTTGAGGCGGGCCGGGTCGAGTCCGTACTGCTTGAGGTCCGTGGGCGCCTCGGAGACGGTGTCGCCAGCCTCGAGGCCCTCGAGGCTGGCGATCAGGCCGTCCACCTCGCTGGCGGCGGCCGGGGCCGGGGCGCCGCCGCCGAGCTGCCAGCCCGAGGCCGCCTTCGTGACCACGACCGCCTCGGCGGTCCAGGGCTCGAGGCGGATCTCCTTGACCTTGGCCTTGTCGAAGGCCAGCACCTTCGGCTTCTGGTCGGCGGGCTGGTCGGCCTTCTTCTGCTCTTTCCACCAGACCCAGCCGGCCAGGCCGGCCAGCACCGCCAGCGCCAGGTACGTCTTGAGGAAGGGGTTCCTCATCCGCGCCGCCTCCACCAGCTCACGATGCCGGCCACGATGCAGCCCCCGGGCAGGACGGCCAGCGAGAGCAGGGCCCACAGGATGCGCGCCCCCGGCGTCAGCGCCAGGCGCTGGTCCTCGGGGTCGCGCGGGCGGATGGTGATGAGGTCGGAGTCCTGCACCAGCCAGGCCACCGAGTTGAGCGCCACGTCGGCGTTGGCCACCACGGGCAGCTGCAGCCCCAGGTTGCTCATCACGTCGGCCGTGCCGAAGACCACCACGCGCCCCTCGGCCTTGGGCCCCTCCTCGGCCGGGGACGGGCTGGCCGCGGGCGCGGGGCTCTGGTCCGGGGAGGGCGCGGGAGCGGGCTTGGCGCTGAGCGTGGCCACGACGCCCATCGACAGCGGTCCGCGCCGCTCGCCCTCGCTCCAGTCGGCGTCCTGCAGGCCGGCCGCGCTCGAGTCCTTCTCGGCGTAGGCCAGCTCGTCGGTGCGCAGCAGGCTCTGCACGCTCATCCCCTCGCCGGCGTTGCTGCCGGCCTCGACCGAGCGGGCCAGCGGGAAGGCCACGCTGAGGCCGTCGAGGTCCTTGACGATCTCGTGCGAGGGCGAGACGCGCGCGAGGGCCACGAAGCGTCCGAAGGCGGCCTGCACGTTGCTCGGGTAGAGCACGGCCTCGTGGCCCAGCTTCACGTTCCACTCCGCCAGCAGCGCCTCGAGGGCCGCGACGGGCTCCTTGGTGCTGAGGTCCACCGCCACCAGGGCGCGCCCGCCCTTCTTCACGTAGCGCCGCAGGGCCTCGACCGCCGCGGCGGGCAGGTCCTTTTGCGGCCCCGCCACCACCAGCGCGCTGCAGTCGGCCGGCACGTCGGCGGCCTGCAGCAGCGAGAACGGGCGGGTCTTGTACTGGTTGCGCTCGAGCCCCTGCTTGAAGGCCGACAGGCCGCGCGGCGAGGGGTCGTCGCTGCCGCGCTCGCCCTCGCCCTCCAGGAAGCAGACCGTCTTCTGGCCCTCGCGCGTGACCTTGACCAGGGCGTTGGCCAGGTCCTGCTCCGAGTCGCTGTAGACCTTCTCGCGCCGCTCGCCGCGCACCAGCACGAGGGTCGGCACGCTGGTCACGTCGAACTCGCGGGCCTTGCCCGGGTCCTTCTGCGGGTCCACGAACTCGACCTTGACGCGCGGGCTGGCCTCCTCGAACTTCTTCATGTTCTGCACGGCGTCGTTGCCGGGCATGGACATCTGCGAGCTGGTCTGGAAGTACAGGACGCGCACGTCCTCCTTGAGGCCGGCCAGCACCTTGCGCGACTGCTCCGAGAGCGTGAACTTCTGGCTCTTGGTCAGGTCCCAGCGCTTGGAGTTGCCGTAGACCACCCAGTTGAGCAGCACCAGGATGCCCAGGAAGGCCACGGTCAGCACCAGCATGTTGGCGCCATAGCGCAACTGGCGGCGGCCCACGGCCCGGTCGATGTCCTCCCAGGCCAGCACCAGGTGCAGCAGCACCAGGGCGAAGCCGCACACGAGCCAGACGCCGAGCTGGCCGGGCAGGGGCCGGCCGGTGAGGGTGTAGACCCACGCGCCGGCCATCACGGCCAGGCCCACGGGGGCCAGGAACGGCAGCACCTTGCGCATCAGGCCCTCCACCGCTGGGCTTCCAGCGACTGGTGCGTGAGGAACAGGCCGAAGACCGTGAAGGTCAGGTAGTAGACCAGGTGCTTCAGGTCGATCACGCCCTTCATCAGGTCCTCGGTGTGGCCCAGCAGGCCCAGGTACGCGAGCACCTTGGTGGCCGTGCCGGCGGTGGGGTCGTCGAGCCAGCTCAGGATCCAGAAAGCCAGCGCCACGCCGAAGGTCAGGGCCCCGGCCACGATCTGGTTGCGGGTCAGCGAGGACAGGAAGCCGCCCACGGCGATGAGCGTGCCGCCCAGCAGCAGCAGGGCCAGCAGGCTGGTGGCGATCGGCCGCCACTCCGGCGGGCTGCTGGCCACGAACCACAGCGGCAGCACGTTGACCAGGCCCAGCAGCAGCATCAGGGCGTAGAGCCCCAGGGCGCCGAAGAACTTGCCCAGGATGATCTGCAGGCTGGTCAGCGGCGCCGTGGCCAGCAGCTCGATGGTGCCCTGGCGCTTTTCCTCGGCGAACAGGCGCATGGTCAGGAGCGGCACCACGAACAGGGTCACCACGGCCATGCTCTGCAGGGTGGCGCCCACCACCCAGTCGTTGAGCGACAGGCGCCCGCCGCCCATGGGGTTGGCCGAGGCGGCCACGAAGACCTGCAGGGCGATGGTGTAGAACAGGCCGAACAGGGCCAGCCAGACGAACAGGGTGATGTAGGCGATCGGGCTGCCGAAGTAGTGGCGCCACTCCTTGTTGACGATCGCGGCGACGTTGCGCAGGGCGGTCACGCGTGGGCCTCCGTGCTCTCGGGCGCCGGCGCGGCCGCGCTGGTGGCCGGCTCGGCGGTGGTCAGGTGCAGGAAGATCTCCTCCAGGCTCATCCCCACGGGCTGCAGGGCCAGCAGGTCCCAGCCCTTCTGGACCACGCAGCGCGCCAGCTCGGCGCGCAGGTCGCGGCCCGACTCGGCGTCCACGAACAGCGCCGTGGCGCCGTCCCTGGCCTCGGCCCGCACGGCCGCCACGCCGGGGACGAGCTTGACGGCGTCCTCCATCTCGCCCGGCTGGCCACCGCGGGCCTCCAGGCGCAGGGTGGCCGCGCCCTTCAGCCGGTGGGTCAGGTTGTCGGGGGTGTCCTCGGCCACCACGCGCCCCTTGGCGATGATCACCACGCGCCCGCAGGTCATCTCGACCTCCGGCAGGATGTGGGTGGAGAGGATGATGGTGTGGCTGCCCCCCAGGGCCTTGATCAGCTCGCGGGTCTCGATGATCTGCTTGGGGTCGAGGCCGGCCGTGGGCTCGTCGAGGATCAGCACGTCGGGGTTGGCGAGGATGGCCTGGGCCAGGCCCACGCGCTGGCGGTAGCCCTTGGAGAGCCGTCCGATCAGCTTGCCGCGCACGTCGCCGATGCGGGTCTTCTCCATGGACTCGTCGATGCGCGCCCGGCGCTCGGCGGCCGGCAGCCCCTTGATGCGCGCGCAGAAGTCCAGGAACGACTGCACGTCCATGTCGGGGTAGAGCGGAGGAGTCTCGGGGATGTAGCCCACGCGCTTCTTGACCTCGAGCGGGTCCTCGAAGACGTCGTAGCCCGCCACCCAGGCCTTGCCCTCGGTGGGCGGCAGGTAGCAGGTCAGGATGCGCATGGTGGTGGTCTTGCCGGCCCCGTTCGGGCCCAGGAAGCCGAGGATCTCTCCTCGCTGGACCTTGAACGAGATGCCGTCCACCGCCACGGCCCGGCCGTAGCGCTTGGTCAGGTTCTCGACCTCGATCATCGATTGCTCCGTGGCGGCCGCGCGCGCCCGCCGGGCGCACGGTCCCCGCCGCTCTGTCCTCGTCCCGGTGCGGGACGCGGCCTGGCCGCGTCCGCCTTGCCCCTGGATCCTGCCGGGGCGACCCCCCCGGCCCGGGCCGCTCCCTGCGGCCTCTGGCCGCACACCCGGCCGTGAACCTCGACGGCCGGCGGCGACCCAGCCCCCATCCTATTCAGGGTCGCGGCCGGGCGTCAACGCACGCGCACACGCTCCCGTGAGACGCGCGACCCCGCCCCGCGGCCGTGCACGTTGCTATGATGGTCGCCCTCCGGATGCCCCACCGCTCCATCCCCGCCCTGTTGCGCCGCCTGGCCGACCGCGTGGTGGAAGCCCACGACCTGGCCGAGGTGGCCCGGCTGCTGCTCGAGAGCCTGCCGGCGACGCTCGGTGTGGGCTCCGCCGCGCTCTTGGCCTGGAACCGCAAGCTGGACGCCTTCGAGGCGCTCTCGCCCACGCCGGGCGCCTCGCGCCTGATCACGCCGGAGGGGCCCGGCCTGCCGGCGCCGGAGGCGCGCTACCTCATAGCCGACGGGCAGCTCATCGAGACTCCGGGGGGCGGCGGCGAGGGGGCCCTGGTGCCCCTGATGGCCCGGGCCGGGCTGACCGGCATGCTGGTGCTGGGCCCGCGCAAGGGGCGGCGCCAGGCCCCCTATCGGCCGGCCGAGCTGCGGGCCCTCTCGCTGGTGGCGGCCCGCGCCGGCCTGGCCCTCGAGCACCTGCTCTACCAGCGCGAGCTGATCGCCAACGAGCGCATGGCGGCCCTGGGAGCCATGGCCGGCATGCTGGCCCACGACTTCCGCGGGCCGATGACGGTCATCCGCGGCTACGCCGAGACCCTCACCGACGGAGGCGTCCCCGACACCGAGGTGCGCCAGCGGGCGCGCCTGATCGTCCAGATGATCGACCGGCTCGAGCGCATGACGGCCGAGACCCTCGACTTCGCCCGCGAGGGGGCACGCCTGGCGGCCCGCACCTGGCCGGTGCGCGACCTGGTGGCCGACCTGCTGGCCACCCTCGCCGACGAGGTGCCCGGGCTCGAGGTCGAGAGCGAGGTCGAGCTGCCCGCCGGGGCCGCCGTGGCGGCCGACGCCGACAAGCTGCGGCGCGTGCTCCTGAACCTGGCCCACAACGCCCGCGAGGCCATGCGCTGGAGCGGCCGGCTGCGGCTCTCCGCACGGGTGGCCCCGGGCGGGCTGCTCGAGGTCCTGGTCTGCGACGAGGGGCCGGGGGTGCCCGAGGAGATCCGCGAGCGCCTGTTCGAGCCCTTCGTGACCTCCGGCAAGCCGCACGGCACGGGCCTGGGGCTGGCCGTGGCCCGTCGCTTCGTGGAGGACCACGGCGGCCGCATCGACCTGCTGCCCCAGGGCCCCGGGGCCCGCTTCCGCATCCAGCTGCCGCTGCTGGCCTCCCCGCCGTCGTCCTGAGCGACTCCGTCCGGCTGGGAGCGAAGGATCTCTCGGGTCGTACGACCCGAGAGATCCTTCGTCGCAAGCCAGGACGGTGGCGGCTCAGGATGACGCCGCGCACCGCCGTGCCTCCCGCCGGCGTGCGAACATGGGGCGTGCGCGGCGAGGCCCTGCCCAGGAAGATCGGCCGCTACTCCATCAAGCGCGAGCTGGGGCGCGGGATGATGGGCGTGGTCTACGAGGCGGTCGACCCCGCCTCGAAGCGCCGCGTGGCCCTCAAGGTCATCCGGCTGGTCTTCCCGGTCACCGACGAGCAGCGCGCCGGCTTCGAGCAGCGCTTCCTGGTCGAGGCCCGCATCGTGGCCCACCTCGACCACCCCGGCATCGTGACGGCCTGGGACGTGGGGCGCGAGGAGAAGGGCGGCAGCCCCTACATCGCCCTCGAGTACCTGGAGGGCCGCACGCTCTCCCAGGTTCTGCAGGAGGGGCCGCGGCCCGCCTGGCGCGACAGCCTGCGCATCGCGGCTCGGCTGGCCGAGGCCCTGCACTACGCCCATCAGAAGGGCGTGGTGCACCGTGACGTCAAGCCGGCCAACGTGATGCTGCTGACCACGGGCCAGCCCAAGCTGATGGACTTCGGGCTGGCCAAGCTGCAGGCCGACTTCGAGCTGACCGCCACCGGCCAGTTCATGGGCACGCCCCTCTACATGTCGCCCGAGCAGGCCACGGGCAAGACCCTCGACGGCCGCAGCGACCTGTTCTCGCTCGGGACGCTGCTCTACACCCTGCTCACCGGCCAGCGCCCGTTCGAGGCCGACAGCGTGCCGCGCATCCTCAACCGCGTCACCTACGACGACCCGCCGCCCCCCAGCAGCCTGCAGCGCGGCCTGCCGGCGGCCCTCGACGACGTGCTGGCGCGGCTCCTGGCCAAGTCGCCCGAGGACCGCTATCCCGACGGCGCGGCCCTGGCCGAGGACCTCGAGGACGTGCTGGCCGGCCGGCCGCCGCGGCACCTGGCGCTCTGGACCGCGCCCGAGCGCGGCGAGCAGACGCTGGCCTCGCCCGCGGGCCCGC
>JBDIBD010000192.1:0-8568 GCA_039812725.1 Vicinamibacteria bacterium
CGTCGGCGACGGTCCCGCGCGCCTCGACGCGCGCCAGGGCCACCTCCACCGGCGGGACCACGGGCGGCGGCTGGCCCTGGCGGGCGCGCTCGACCAGGCGGTCGTACTCGGGCAGCGGCAGGGTCACGGTGCCGGCCGGGCCGGGCTGGGGACGCTGCGGCTCGGCGGCCTGCAGGGCCGGGAACGGGAGCAGCAGCAGGGACGCGAGGATCGTGGCGCGCATGGCTCCTCCTACTCCTTGCCGCGCTCGTAGCGCAGCTCGACCGCGGGCAGGCTTCCTTCGGGGGTCAGGTCCTCGGCCAGGTAGAGCAGCGGGCCCACGGCCGGGAAGGGGACGCGCAGCGGCAGGCTGCCGGCGCGGCGGGTGGCGCGGCCGTCCTTGAGCTTGCCGACCAGCTCCTGGACCGCCTCCTCGGACTTCTTGTCGGCCTTGGCCGGCGGTGCGGCCGGGCGCGGCGCCTCGGCCGGCGCCGACAGGTCGCCTTGCAGCACGGCCTCGCCGGGCGGCGCGAAGGCCGCCCCGCGCAGGCCGCCGGCCAAAGGCGTCAGCGCGTAGCCCGGCGGGTGGCGCAGCTCCACGCCGGTGCGCTGCACCGGCAGGCTCGTGGCGGGCAGCCTGAACGAGACGCGGCCCTGGGGCGAGAAGGCCGGCCCGCCCTCGACGTAGACCACCTCGACCGCGCTGGTGGGAGCCTGGTCCCCCGGCCGGCCCTTGGGCAGCGGCAGCAGCAGCAGACCGTTGGGGTCCTGGCCGGGCCGCACCGGGCGCGCCGCCAGCGCCGCGCTCCAGAGCGTGGCTCCCGCCGGCAGCGTCACGGCCAGGAAGCGCTCCTGGTTGTTGCGCACGGCCCAGCGCGACTGCACCAGGCGCCGGCCCTGCTCAGAGATCAGCACGCGGTGCCGGGCCTCGGAGACCGTGGCCACCTGCACCTCCTCCGGCGTGTAGCGCTTGACCTCGACCTCCAGCGAGCGCGGGGCCTGGCCGGCCTGGGGGCGGTAGCGGAAGGCCACCAACGACGGGGCGTCGCGGCCGGCCACGGGACCGCCCAGCTCGGAAGGGTCGGCGTCGTCCAGCCCGCGCTGGGCCGGGGCCTCGATCTCGCCCGCTCCGGCCACCTCGACCGCCACGCCGCCCGTCTCGCGCTCGGCCTCGGGCAGGCGCAGCAGCGGCACGGCCAGGCGCCCCTCGCGGGCCACGCGCTGCTCGGCCGCCAGCGTGAAGGCCCCCTCGCCCTCGAGCGGCTCGAGCAGCCGCACCTCGAGCTGGCCGTCGCGGGCCTGCCAGTCGGCCACCAGCGCGCCCGAGACGTCGTTGACCAGGAGGCCCGGCGGCAGCGCCAGGCGCAGCTGGCTGGCCTGCCCCTGCAGCACGCTCACGCGCACCTCGGCCTGCACCTGGGCCACGTCCTCGCCCAGGCCCACCACCGCCGTGACGCTGCCACGGTAGCGCAGCGGCTGGGCCGCGCGGGTGTCCTCGCGCTTCCGCCGCCACGAGAGCGTCAGGCTCCCGCCGGGTCGCGTGGCGGCCACCAGCCGGGTCTGCCCGGCCGCCTCGGCGGACTCGAGCAACAGCCCGTCCGCCACCCCGGGCTCGACGCCGGTGCGCGGCACCAGCAGGGTCAGGCGCGAGATCACCCCCGGGGCCGGCGGTAGGGCCAGGAGCTCGCTGCCGGCCTGGGCGCCGATCGGCAGCACGACGTCGAGCACCAGCTGCTGCGCCCCGGTCCTCGACAACAGCACCTGGCGCCGCGCGTCCTTCAGGACGGCCGGTCCGCCCGCCGGCGTGGCCGGCAGCTCGACCAGCGCCACCGGGCGCCCGTCCAGCCGCGCGCCGCCGACCAGCAGGCCGTCGGGGACGCCGACGCCCACGTAACCCTCGCGGAACACGTCGAGCTGCAGGCGGGCCTCGCCCACGGCCGAGGGACCCTCCAGGCGCAGGTCGTAGTCCACCCGCGTCACGGCCGCGTCCACCGGGGGCCGGGTCGGCTCGCGCTCGGGGGGCTCGGCCTTGGCGCGCAGGCTGCGGTACTCGTCCAGCGAGAGCACCACCCAGCCGCGCGGCGGCCCCTCCTGGGCCTGGACGAGGGACGTCAGCAGCAGCGCCAGCAGTGGCAAGGTCCTGCGCATCTTGAAGCCTCCTGAGCCCGGGACGAGGCCCGGCGCGAGACGGACGCCCCCACGCGCTCTGGCGGATTAGACGCCCGCGCGCGCCCACGGGTCCACCGGGTCTACGGGCGCCGGCCGGTCCTCATTCCCCGGCGGCCGGAAAGAGCGCCCCGGCGACCCGGGCGGGAGCAGGCGCGTGCTGACCGTCAAGGTCAACCGAGCGCCGCGCGCGGCGCGGGCGGGGCCTCAGGAGGCTCGGTCGGTCAGCAGGTGCGCCAGATTGTCGCGGCCGGCGGGCAGCGGGGCGAACTGCACCCCCAGCACCCAGCCGTCGTCGCGCCAGGTCTGCCAGGCCACGGCCCCCATGGCCCGCGCCACTTCGCCCCCCGGAGGGCAGAGCGCGAAGTGGTGCAATCCGCCGCCTTCGAGCGGCTCCCGAAGGCGCATGCGGGCGCCCGCCGCGCTGAGGTCGACCACGTCGCCCCGCAGCAGGCGCCCGCCTGGGGCGTAGACCTCGACCCGCGCCGCGAGGGGCTGGCGGGCCGCCCGGCGGCGTTCCGGCAACGGCAGGCCAGCCTCGAGCGCGCGCCCGCAGGTTTCCAGAAGCTGCCGCACGCCGAAGGGCTTGGCCAGCACGGCCGCGGCCTGGCGGGCCTGGCCGTCAGGCCAGTCGAGGGCCGACTGGCTGGCCAGCATGGCCACCACGGCGGGCGGGCGCGTCTGGCGCCCCGCCCGCTCGAGCAGCTCGCGGGGAGAGGGCTCGGCCTCGACCAGCAGGAGGGCGGGCCGAGCGCTCTCGAGGAGCGCTGCGGCGGAGAGCGCGTCGGCGGACTGCAGGACGTCGCATCCGGCCGAGGCCAGCACCATCGAGAGGAAGTCGCGCAGGTCGTCGGAGCGCTCGACCACGAGCACTCGTGGGGCCTCGGACGCCGGGAGGGGAGGCGTCGTCATGTCGGTCCGTTCCTGGCGCCGCAGGCGGCGCCGCCTGGCACGTCCGCCGTCGAGGCCCCCCGGCGGCCTAGGGCCGCAGGTGGCCGAGCTTGGACTGCAGGAACGCGCGCAGGCGCCTGAACTCGTTCAGGTCGGCCCGGCGCAACGCCGCCACGGCCTCGCTCGCGCGGGCCGCCAGCTCCGGCTGCTGCAGCCCGTCCAGCTCGCGCGCCACCTGGTCGAGCTTGGCGATCACGCTGTCGAGCGTGCCGACGTCGGTGGCGTTGAGGGTCGAGAGCAGGGCGTCGATGCGCTCCGTGGTGTCCATTCCGGGCGCACCGTAGCGGGGCCGGGGCCCGCCTGTCAAGGCCGGTCGGGCGAGGCCCCGGGGCTATACTTGCCGCATGCTGAAGAAGGGCGCCGCGGTCACGCTGTACGTCAAGCCGACCTGATCCACCTGCCGGAAGTCGGTCGACTTCCTGAAGGCGCGCGGCACCCCGTTCGAGGTGGTGGACCTGTTCCGGCAGCCGCTCGAGGCGGCGGCCCTGAAGGACCTGCTGGGGCGCCTGGGGCTGCGGCCCCGCGACGTGCTGCGCACCAAGGACCCGGCCTACGCCGAGCTGGGCCTCGACGACCCGAAGCTGGGCGACGCGCGGCTGATCGCGGCCATGGCCGCCCACCCGGGTCTGATCCAGCGCCCGATCGTGGCGCGCGGCCGCAAGGCGGTCATCGCGCGGCCGGTGGAGCGGGCGGCCGAGCTGCTCGACTAGCGCCGCGGCGGCGGCGAACGCAACCGGAGAGACGAGATGCCCAAGCAGAGCGATTACAGGGTCGTCATCCTGGGGTCCGGCCCGGCCGGCCTGACCGCGGCCGTGTACGCCTCGCGCGCCAGCCTCGAGCCGCTGGTGGTGGAGGGCGGCGACGGCAGCGACCCCACCGACCTGCCCGGCGGCCAGCTCATGCTGACCACCGAGGTCGAGAACTTCCCGGGCTTCCCCGAGGGGATCATGGGACCCGAGCTGATGCAGCGCCTGCGCCAGCAGGCCGAGCGCTTCGGGGCCGAGTTCGCCACGGGCGCGGTGCGCGCGGCCGACCTGCGCCAGCGTCCCTTCCGGCTGGAGCTGGGCGAGGGCGCGGTCACGGCCCACACGCTGATCGTGGCCACCGGCGCGCGCGCGCGCTGGACGGGACTGCCCGACGAGCTGGAGTTCCGCACCAAGGGGCTGGGCGTCTCGGCCTGTGCCACCTGCGACGGCTTCTTCTACCGCGGCAAGCAGGTGCTGGTGGTGGGCGGCGGCGACACGGCCATGGAGGAGGCCTCCTTCCTGACCAAGTTCGCGAAGGAGGTCACCATCGTGCACCGGCGCGAGGGCTTCCGGGCCTCGCGCATCATGCTCGAGAAGGCCCGTTCGAACCCCAAGATCTCCTGGCTGACCGACACCGTGCTCGAGCGCTACGTCGGCAGCGAGCAGACCAAGCTGACGGGCGTGGTGGTGAGGAACGTCAAGACCGGGGAGACCCGCGAGGTGCCGGCCCAGGGCGTCTTCATGGCCATCGGCCACGAGCCCAACACGGCCTTGTTCCGCGGCCAGCTCGAGATGGACGAGACCGGCTACCTGCTCACCAAGGACGGCACCACGGCCACCAGCGTGCCGGGCGTCTTCGCGGCCGGCGACGTGGCCGACCACCGCTATCGCCAGGCCATCACCGCGGCCGGCACCGGCTGCATGGCGGCCATCGACGCCGAGCGCTTCCTGAGCCACTGAGGCCCGCGCTGCGCGTCCTGTTCCTCGCGCCGCAGCCTTTCTTCGAGGTGCGCGGCACGCCCCTGGCGGTGCTGGCCATGGTGCGGGCGCTGCTCGGGCTGGGCCACGAGGTCGACCTGCTGACCTACCCGCAGGGGACGGGCGTGGACCTGCCCGGGCTGCGCCACCACCGCTCGCTGCGGTTGCCGGTGGGTCGCGTCAAGGCCGGCCCGTCGCTCGCCAAGCTGCTGCTCGACGTCCCGTTCGTGCTCGAGGCCGTGGGGCGCATGCTGTTCCGGCGCCCCGACGTGGTGCACGCCGTCGAGGAGGCGGCGCACCTGGTGGCCCCGGCCGCGCGCCTGCTGCGGCTGCCGCTGGTGGCCGACGTGGACTCGTCGATCCCCGACCAGCTGCGCTACTCGGGCTTCGCCCGGCGCGGGCCGCTGCTGTGGGCGGCCGAGGCGCTGGAGGGCACGGCCCTGCGCGGCGCCACGGCGGCCATCACCGTCTGCACGGCGCTGAGCGAGGGCGTGCGGGCCCGCGCCCCGCGCACGCCGCTGTTCCAGATCGAGGACCCGCCGCTGGTCTCGGCGGCGCAGCTGCCCGCGCCGGAGGCCGCCCGCGCCCTGCGCGCCGGGCTCGGCCTGTCGGCCGACGCGCCGGTGGTGCTCTACACCGGCAACTTCGAGCGCTACCAGGGGGTCGAGCTGCTGCTCGAGGCCGCGGCGCGCCTGTGCGAGGCCCAGTTCCTGTTCGTGGGCGGCGAGCCCCACGAGGTCGAGCTCCTGAAGGCCCGCGCCGCCGCCTCGGGAGCGCGCGCGGTCTTCGCCGGCAAGCGACCCCCCGAGCAGCTGCCGGAGCTGATCGGGCTGTCGGACGTGCTGGCCTCGCCGCGCACGCTGGGCCAGAACACGCCGTTCAAGATCTACACCTACCTGGCCTCGGGGCGGCCGCTGGTGGCCACGCGCATCCCCACCCACACGCAGCTGCTCGACGACAGCCTGGCCTTCCTGGTCGAGCCGACGGCCGAGGGGCTGGCGGCGGGGCTGCGCCAGGCCCTGCACGACCCGGCCGAGGCCGCCCGCCGGGCGGCGGCAGGCCTGGCCCTGGTCGAGCGCGAGTACAGCCCGGAGCGCTACCGCGAGAAGGTGGCCGCGGCCTACGCGGCCGTGGCGGCCGCGGTCGCGGCGCGCTGAGGAGCTCGCGGCCGCTCAGCGAGGGGCGCGACTATTCAGCGGCTACCGCCGAATAGTCAAGGAGCCCGAGGGCGGACCGGGTCAGCCGCCCTGCCGGGCCAGGGCCCGTGCCAGCTCGCGGGCCACCAGCTCGTGGCCGCGCGCGTTGAGGTGGTCGTCGAGGTCGAAGTAGTGCTCCGGCCCGAGCAGCGGCGAGAAGTCGATCACGCGCAGCCGCCGCAGGGACGCCGGCAGGGCGGGGTCCTCCACCGCCGCTCGCAGCGCGCCCGCGAAGCCCGGGTCGAGGCGCCCCAGGGGGTTGAGCTCGAAGGCCACCACGGTCAGGTCCGGGCGCTGCACGACGGGGCTGCCGCGCAGGGCGTCCAGGAAGCCCCGCGCCTCGCGGGGCTTGCCCGGCGCGGGCAGGTCGAGCGGCGAGCGCTCGCGCCGCAGCAGGCCGCCCACGATGCCGAGCGTGTGCTTGAAGGGGTAGTAGGCCCGCTCGCGCCGCTGGCGCGCCACGGTGGCCTCGTACTGCTCGCGGGTGCGGATGGGCAGCCGGCCGCCGTGGCGCTCGAGGCTGTCGTTCTCGCCCCAGTCGTTCTCGTCGTACTGCACCAGCAGGAAGCGCAGGCGCGAGGCGTCCAGGCGCCCCAGCAGCGTGGCCTCGCGAGCCGTGCCGTAGGAGGGCACGCCGGCGTTCAGCACCTTGAGCCCCGTCAGCGCCGCCAGACGCTGCGGGAAGGCCTCGTCCTGCGCGACGCCCCAGCCCATGGCGAACGAGTCGCCGATCACGATCGCGTCGGGGCCGGCCAGGGCCTCTTCCGTGTCGCGCAGCCCCTCCCGGTTGACGCGCAGCTCCACGTCGAACTCGCGGTTGGCGAAGCGCGCGGTGCCGGGCCGCAGCGTGTAGGTCAGCTCGGGGTCGTAGCGCGCCCCCTGCGGGTCGGCCTGGATCAGGAGGCGGTCGTGGTTGAGGTAGTGGTTGCGCACGTGGGCGCGCAGGTTGGCGGGCAGACCGCGCAGCAGCGCCGGCCGGCGCAGCAGCAGCGTGAAGAAGGCCTCGCAGAGCACGAGCGCCAGCAGCACGGAGAAGCCCGCCAGCAGCAGCCGGGCCAGCCACTCGCGCCCGCGGGTCACTCCTCCACCTCGCCGGCCGCAGGGTCGAGGCGCGCCGGCCAGCGCGTCAGGCTCGCGCCCAGCGCGCCGGCCAGGACGAGCAGCAGCAGCCCCACCGCCAGGCGGCGCCGCGGGCCGGGTGCGCAGGGCTGCCGCGCGCGCCAGGCCTGGAGGGCCGCCGCCGCCAGCACCATCACCACGGGCAGGGCCGGCAGGCGGTAGCGGGCAAAGCCGTGGGTGGCCACGTGGATGAGGTTGTAGTACGCCAGGAAGGCCAGCAGCAGGCCGTGTCCCGCTCGGAGCGGCAGGCACCACAGGCCGCGTGCGAACAGCGCCAGCAGCAGCAGGTAGGGCGACAGCACCAGCAGCGCGGCCAGGCCTTCGACGAGGGGCGGGCGCGGGCCGTAGGCGCCGCGGTGGATGTGCACCAGCGCCAGGCTGTCGGCCTCCCAGAAGCGCGGCATCTCGTCGCGCAGCTTCTCGAAGAGCCACAGCGGCTGGCGCTCGGCGATGGCGCGCAGGCCTTCCCGCTGCGCCGTGCGGTACTGCGCCACCATCCCCTGGATGGGGTAGTAGCGGTCGTAGACCTCCTGGCGCGTGAGGCGGGCGTTGCCCTGCCACAGGTTCAGCCCGCCGGCCGTCGAGACCGGGATGAAGGCCTTGTAGACCACCCAGTTCCGGTACGTCCAGGGCGCCACGCACAGGACCGAGACCAGCAGGAACGCGGCCCCCCGCCGGAAGCCGGGGCCGCGCCCGCGGGCCAGCCAGGCCGCGGCCAGCGGCGTGAAGTAGAGCGAGGTCTCGCGCGTCAGGATGGCCAGCCCCCACAGCAGGCCGGCGGCCGCCGCGAGCGCCGCCGAGCCGCGCTCGTCGGCCGCCAGCAGGCGCTCGAAGGCCCACCACAGCAGCACCAGGAACAGCGTCTCCGACCAGAAGTGCACCGAGAACCAGATCAGCTCGGGGTAAAGCGCGACGATCAGGCCGGCCCCCAGCCCGGCCCGCGGGCCCGCCAGGCGCGCGGCCGCGCCGCCCACGGCCGGAACCAGCAGCGCACCGAGCACGGCCTGGACGGCCTTGACCGCCCCGAGCGAGCCCAGCAGGGCGTGGAAGGCGCCCACGAAGTACGGGTAGAGCGGCGGGTAGAAGAGCACCCCCGTGCGGAGCGGGTTGAAGCGCACCTCGGGCGCCGCCACGCCGGCGGGGGAGTGGATCGACCAGCCGATCCAGGTCCACTCGTCGCCCGCCGGCCGCGTGGCCGGCTCGAGCCACAGGAAGAGCAGGCGCAGGCCCGCGGCCAGCAGCGCCAGCCGGGCCAGGCCGCGCCAGGGCAGGGGCGCGGGCGCTTCGGGGGGAGCGGACATGGGGGCCCGGCGACGTTAGCATGGGCGCCGGAACGGCACCAAGACATGCAGCTGCCCCCGGAGCTCGGCGCGCGCCTCGCCGACCTGCTGGCCGGGCTGCCGCTGGCCGGCCTCGAGCGGGCCAGCGCGCGC
>JBDIBD010000193.1:0-8551 GCA_039812725.1 Vicinamibacteria bacterium
CGTGGAAGCGCGCGGCCCGGCGGTGCGGCTCGTCCCGGCCCGGCGCCGCCCGCTCGCCGAACAGCAGGCGCAGGCGGTTGTTGCGGCGCTGCGCCGTGACGGGCAGGTCCAGGCGGTAGCGCCGCCGGCCGGCCTCGACCCGCAGGCCGGCCAGCGGCTGGTCGTTGAGCCAGCACTGCACGAACTGCTGCACCAGCCCCTCGGCCGGCTCGAGGTCCAGCAGGAGCGCGAGCGGGCGGGTCTCGGTCAGCACGAAGAACAGCTCGGCCCGGCGGCGGGCCCAGGCCGACGGCCGCCCTTCCACCGGCTCGGCCGGCATGAAGCCCACGTCCTGCCAGGGCTGGGCGGCCGGCGTGCCGAAGGCCACGAACGTCGCCGGCCCGTCCTGCTCCGCCACCCAGGCGAGCTGGGCCAGGTCGAGCAGGGTGGCGCGGCCGTCGGGCGGCGCGGGCGGGGGCGACGGGCGGCAGGCCGCCAGCGCCAGGCCGAGCGTGAGGGTGGTGGCCAGCGCCCGCAGCCGGCGCGGCCGGGAAGAGCACGTCACCGGGCCATTCTAACTGGCCGGCCCCGCGCGGGCCGAACCCGTGGTTGAATGCCCGGCGATGCGCGAGCGGCTGGCCACGGCGGCGGCGCTGTTCCTCATCCTCGTCGCGGCGGTGCTGCTGCGCTTCCACGGCCTGGGCTGGGGGCTGCGCCACGCGCCCATCGACGACGAGCGCTACTTCGTCGACAACGTGGCGCGCATGATCTCCGAGCGCACGCTGGACCACCGCTTCTACGAGTACCCGGCGCTGCTGTTCTACGTGCTGCTGCCCTTCCAGGCCCTGGCGGGTGGCTCGGGTCCCCCGGCCACGTACGCGGGGCGGGCCGTGATCGCCTCGTTCGGCGTGCTGAGCGTGGCCCTGGCCTACGCGCTGGGGCGCCGCCTCCTGGGCAGCCGGCCGGCCGCGCTGACCGCGGCGGCGCTCTTGGCCGTCTCGCCGCTCGAGGTGATCACGGCCCACACGCTGCGCCCCGACGTGGCCCTCGAGGCCTTCGCGCTCCTGACCTTCCTGGCGCTGCTGCGCCTCGACGGCTCGCGGCTCGCCGACGCGCGGGCGGGCGCGGCGCTGGCCCTGGCCATCTCGACCAAGTTCACGGGCGCGCTCCTGCTGCCGAGCTTCCTGGCCGCGCGCTCGTGCTGGGCGCGCTTCACGCGCGGCCTGGCGGTGGCCGGCGGGGTGGCGCTCGTGCTGGGCGCGCTCCTCACGCCGTACGCCTGGATCAACCCCGGCGAGTTCCTGCGCGGCGCGCGCTACCAGGTGGGCTTCCACTACGTCAGCCGGGTGGAGCACGGCTACCTCGACAACGTGGCCTTCTACCTGGGCGCCCTGGCGGGCGGGCTGGGCGCGCCCGCCACCCTGCTGGCCCTGTTGGGCCTGGCGCTGGCGTGGCGCGAGCGGCGCACGTGGGGGCCGCTCCTGCTCCTGCCGGTCGCGATCGTGGCCGTCATGTCCAGCGCCGACTGGCGCTACGAGCGCTTCGTCCTGCCGTCGCTGGGGCTGTGCGCGGCCCTGGCCGCCCTTCCCGTGGCCCGCTTGCACGCCCGCCGCGGCCCGGCCGCCGCGGCGCTGGCCGGCGTGCTGCTGTGCGCCGGGCCCCTGGGGACCTCCTGGAACTACGCCGCCAACATGGCCGGCAGCGCTCCCCGCGATCGCGTGCTCGACTGGATCGCGGCCGAGGTCCCGTCGGGCTCCGTGATCCTCGATCTGCGCCCCGACCTCGGCCTGGGCCTCGACCGCCGGCGCTACGACGTGCTCGAGGCCGAGGAGCGCCGCTCGCCGCTGGACCCGCTGGTGGCGGCCCACGCGGACTACGTGATCACCGGCCCCGGGCTCAGCCGGCGCTGGGGTCCGCTCCAGACGGTCTGGCCGGTGGGCGAGAACGAGCCCCCCTTCCAGGTCAAGCGGACACCCGCCGACCTGCGCCCCCGCTACCGCAGGCTGGCTTCCTCCGAGATCGGCCTGAGCGCTTCGGAGAACCCGGCCCGCTTGCCGGACGTGCTCGACGGCCGGATGGCGACGGCCTGGGCCACTTCGGCTCCCCAGGCCGTGGGACAGTTCGTGCAGGCCGAGTTCCCGCGTGCCGTGGCGCTCGGCCGCATCGAGCTGTTGCCCGGTCCCTCGGAGCTGGGGGCCCGCGACCTGCGCGTGTGGACCACTCCGGACGGGCGGGATTGGCGGCGCGTGCCCGTGGCCGAGGGGCGCCCCCACCTGCAGGACCTGGCGCGCTCGACGCGACCGGCCAGCGAGGTGCTGCTGCTCGAGCCCAGCCCCGTGCGCGGCGTGCGCCTCGCCATCGGCGGGCCGTACGAGCGCCCCTGGCAGTTGGTGGAGCTGCACCTCGACGAGCGCCTGGCCGGCTCGCCCCCGGCGAGCGCCGGCCCAGCCGCACCGCCTCGCTGATTCAGCGCTGGTCGACGGGCGGAGCGGTTCCGCGGGCCGGTGGGCGCGCCTCCGTGGACGGGTCGCGGCTCCCGGGCCGGGCAGCAGCAGAGCCGGAGCAGTCGCGGACCCAGCCCTGGCGCTGGAGGAAGGCCGCCAGCTCGCCCGCCGCGACATCCTGGCCCTTGGCGTTCCAGTGGCTGTCGGTCGCGAAGTACGGCCCGCCGCCAAGGCCGCGGGCGGCGCCGCGCAGGCTCGGCGTGAGGTCCAGCACGGGGATCCGCAAGCGTGCGCAGATGTCGCCCAGGCGCCCCATCACCCGCCCCCGGTCCCACTTGCCCGGCGCCAGCCCGTAGCGCAGTTGCGTGAGGGTCCAGTCGTCGTCGTTCACCTCCATGCGCGAGGGGACGTAGACCACCAGCAGGCGCGCGTCGTGCCGCGCGGTCTCCAGCGACAGGGCCTGCAGGATGTTCTCCGTGGCCCGCCAGCCCTGCTGGACCTCGGGCGGGAGGTTGCGCATGTAGACGCGGAACTCGGCGCTGATCGGAAGCTGGCGCAGCGGCGGCCACAGGCCGGTGGCGGAGAGGGCGTTGTAGGCCCGAGGGAACGAGCGCTCGAGGCGGTCGCCGAGCCACTCCAGCGCCGCCGAGCCACGTCGTCCCGGGCGGGCGTCCGCAGCCGGACGGGGGGGCTCGCGGCGCGGCACGGGGAAGTTGACGGGCTCGGGCCGTGGACCGTCGAAGGCGAGCAGCGGCTTGGGGAGCTGCCTGCCGCCGTCCTGCGCGTTGAAGACGACGTCGTTGTAGTAGAAGAAGAGCGCCACCAGCTTGGCCTCGTAGCGCCAGCCCTCCTCGCGATAGAACAGGTACTCCTGGTCGGTGCTGTAGCCGGACGTCCCTCCGTTGACGACCTCGGTCTTGCAGCGCGGCCCGGTCAACCGTGCCTCCAGCCGCTGGGTGACCGTCTTCTCCAGCGGCACCATGAAGGCTTCCACGAAAGAGTCGCCCAGTGCCAGGACACGGGCGACCTCCGGCGCCGGCTGGTAGTCGCGCTCCGGGTCTCGCAGGCCCCGGCTGTTGATCGTGACCTCGACCGTGTAGTCGCGGCGGTCGTAGACGACCCGCGCGCCGGGCCGCTTGCGCCAGCCCAGCAGGGGATCGTGCTCGGCGTAGAGGATGCGCTCGCGCTGCTCCTTGCCGCCCTTGTGGCTGCGCGCCGTGCGCGCCGCGACCTCGAGCACGGCCAGGCAGAAGCCGAGCGAGAGCGCCGCGGCCAGCAGGTTCCCGAGCCAGGCTCGGCCACCGGCCCTCGCCGCCGTGCTGGTCGTCATGGCGCTCTCGACCCTCCCGCCGCGCCGCCGCCGGCTGCGGCGCGGGCCGCGGAAGCTTAGCCTACCAACGGAGCGGATGCGGCGGCCGGCCCGGCCGGGCCCCGCGCTTCCCGGCCGGGCCGACTCCCTGGATAATGGCCTGGCGCAAAGCAGGGGTGGAATGAGCCAAGACCACGAGGAGCACGACCACGACGCGGCCTGGGAGGCCGAGCTGGCCCTGGGTTTCGGCGCGATGGACCACGACCACCGCCAGCAGGCCCGCGCCGTGGCCGCCCTCGAGGGCGCGGTGCGGCGGGGTGGCGACCCGCAGGTCATCGCCAGCCTGTTGCTGGGGCTGATCGAGTCCACCCACGAGCACTTCGAGAGCGAGCAGCGGCTCATGCGCCGCTGGAACTACCCGCTCTACGAGGCCCACGCCCACTCGCACGAGCGGCTGATGGGCGAGCTGCGGGTCATTCGCGACGAGCACGCCGCCGGCCAGCTGGTGATCGACGAGGCCCGCCTGGCCGCGCTGCGCCGCTGGCTGACGGACCACATCCGCGCCATGGACCACGCCCTGGCGGAGTACCTGAAAGGGCGCGAGGAGACGCGCGAGTCGTAGCCCCGACGAACCGGGCCGGCCGGCCGCCTCAGGCCCGGCGGCGGTAGTCGCGGCCGGTGCGGCGCTCGGCCTCGTCCAGCAGCAGGGACGAGATCGACTCGGCCCGGGCCGTCAGCGCCTCGACGTCCACGCCGCGCAGCTCCCCGCCCTCGACCAGCACGCGGCCGTGCACGATCACCGTGTCGACCGGCTCGGGCCAGGGGCTGAAGACCAGAGCGGCCAGCGGGTCGCTGCCGCTGCCGGCGTAGGACGGCCGGCGCGTGTCCACCAGGATCACGTCGGCGCACTTGCCGGGCTCCAGGCTGCCCAGGTCGTCGCGCCCCAGGCAGGCCGCGCCGCCGCGCGTGGCCATCCAGAGCACCTCGTCGGCCGTGACCCACAGCGACGGGTCGGCGCCCAGCCGGTGGGCCAGCAGCGCCTGGCGCGCCTCGGCCAGCATGTTCGAGCAGTCGTTGCTGGCGGAGCCGTCGACCCCCAGGCCGACCGGCACGCCGGCCTGCAGCATGCGCCGCACCGGCGCGATGCCCGAGCCCAGCCGGAAGTTCGAGCTGGGGCAGTGCGCGACGCCGGTGCGGGTCTGGCCGAAGAGCGCGATCTCCTCGTCGCTCAGGTGCACGCAGTGCGCCAGCCAGACGTCGGGGCCCAGCCAGCCCAGGCGCCGCAGGAACTCCACCGGCCGGCAGCCGTAGACCTGCTGGCAGTAGACCTCCTCGTCGAGGGTCTCGGCCATGTGGGTGTGCAGGCGCACGCCGTGCTCGCGGGCCATGTCGGCCGTGCGCCGCATCAGGTCCTCGCTCACCGAGAAGGGCGCGCAGGGCGCGAGCGCCACGCGTGTCAGGGCCCCGGGGCGCGGGTCGTGGTGCTCGCGGATCAGCCGCAGGCAGTCGGCCAGGATGGCGGCCTCGTCCTGGCAGCACTCGTCGGGGGGCAGGCCGCCCTGGCTCTTCCCGCGGCTCATCGAGCCGCGCGTGGGCTGGAAGCGCAGCCCCAGCTCGCGGGCGGCCGCGATCTCGACGTCGATGAAGCCGGTCTGGCCGCGCGGGAAGAGGTACAGGTGGTCGGTGGACGTGGTGCAGCCGGTCAGCAGCAGCTCGGCGAAGCCCACCCGCACCGCGGCGTCCACGGCCTGGCGGTCCCAGCCCACCCAGACGTCGTAGAGCTCGGTCAGCCAGCGGAAGAGCGGCGCCTCCTGCACGCGCGGCACGTTGCGGGTCAGGATCTGCGGCAGGTGGTGGTGGGTGTTGACCAGCCCCGGCAGGGCCACCTTGCCGCGCGCGTCGATCACGCGCTCGGCCTCGCGCAGCTCCGGCGGCGGCGTCCCCGAGCCGACGGCCCGGACAAAGCCGTCCTCGGCGAAGAGCCAGCCGTCGCGCAGGCGCGTGCGCGCGTCGTCCATCACCGCCATCAGGCGGGCCCCGTGGATCAGCAGTCGCATGGCGCCAGAAGTCTACACCGCTGGCCAGCCCCGCCCGCGCGGGAGTACGATCCAGCCCCATGCCCAGCCCGAACGTGCGCGGCGTCGCGGTGCTGAACGCGATCCGCTTCGTGCGCGAGACGCGCGGCACCGGCCGCCACGACGAGGTCGTGGCGGCCCTGCCGGCGGCCCGCCGGGCCGTCTTCCTGGCCCAGGTGCGCGAGGCGGCCTGGGTCCCGCTGGACGACTTCGTGGCCTACATGGAGACGGCCCAGCGCCTGCTGGCGCCTCACGAGCCGGGCTTCTTCCGGGAGCTGGGGCGCTTCGCGGGGCGCCTCGAGCGCGAGGCCTCGAACTTCGGGGTCATGGTGGTCGACCCCCTGACCGCCATGCGCATGGGGCCCATGGTCTGGCGCTCGTTCCACGACAGCGGGCGCCTCGAGGTCGAGACCGTCGGCCCGCTGGAGGGCCTGGCCCGCGTGCACGACTTCCCGGCCAGCCGCGCCATGTGCGACCGGCGCTGCGGGGCCTGGGAGACGCTCATCTCGACCGAGCAGCTCCAGGCCGAGGCCACCGAGACCCTCTGCCAGCTGGGCGGCCACCCGTTCTGCCAGACGCGGGTGGTCTGGCGCCCGCGGCAGGCCTGAGAGGACCCGGGCGGGCTGCGCCACGGGGCCGAAGGGGTTAAACTGCCTCCGTCCATGGGCGATCCCGGCCGGCCGCTGCGCATCCTGTACGTCGACGACGAGCCGACCAACCTGCGCCTGCTCCAGGCCGTGGTCCAGATGGTGCTGAAGCGCCCCGACGAGGTGCTCACCACCGTGTCTCCCGACATCGCCCTGGAGCTGCTGGCCAGCGGGCCCTTCGACGCCGTGGTCAGCGACCAGCGCATGCCGCGCGTCTCCGGCACCCAGCTGCTCGCGACCGTGCGCGAGCGCCAGCCGGAAGCCACGCGGGTGCTGCTGACCGGCCACGCCGAGGACCGCGAGGTGCGCCTGGCCCTGGAGACCGGGCTGGCCCACCTGCTGCTCGAGAAGACCCAGTCGCCGCGCGACATGTACGCGGCCATCCTGCAGGCCATCGCGGCTCGCCCGCGCGGCTGACCGGCGGGGCAGGCGCGTGGAACCCCAGGCGGACCGCGGCCGGGTGGGGCCCTGGCGGCTGGTCTCCGTGCTCGGCCGCGGCAGCATGGGCACGGTCTTCGAGGGCGTCGACGACCGCACGGGCGAGCGGGCCGCGGTCAAGGTCATGGCCGGCGAGCTGCTGGGCGACCCGCAGCTGGTGGAGCGCTTCCGGCGCGAGGCCCAGGCCGTGACCGGCCTGCCGCACCCCAACGTGACGCGCGTGCTCGGCTTCGGCGAGGAGGCCGAGCGGCTCTACATGGCCATGGAGCTGCTCGAGGGCAGCGACCTCAAGGCCGTGCTGCAGGCCGGCACCACCGGCGGGCTGCCGGAGAAGCTGGCCCTCATGGAGCAGGCCGCCGCCGGCGTGGGCTTCGTCCACCGCCACGGGCTGGTGCACCGCGACCTCAAGCCGGCCAACATCCACGTCGACCTGTCCGGCCGCGTGCGCATCATGGACTTCGGCCTGGTGCGCCTGGGGGACTCGCAGATGACCGCCACGGGCGCGGTCATGGGCAGCCCGGCCTACATGTCCCCCGAGCAGCTGCGCGGCGAGCGCGTGGACGTGCGCAGCGACGTCTTCTCGCTGGGCTCGGTCTTCTACGAGCTGCTCACGGGACAGCGCGCCTTCCCGGGCAAGGGCGTGGTGGCCATCATGATGAGCGTGCTGACCAGCGAGCCCCTGCCCCTGGCCGGCGTGCCGGCGCCCGTGGCGGCGGTGGTGGGGCGCTGCCTGAAGAAGGACCTCGGCCAGCGCTACCAGAGCGCGGGCGAGCTGCACGCCGCCCTCGAGGTGCTGCGCCAGATCTACGGCTGAGCGCCCGCCCCGCGGGTGTAGGCTACGAGCAAGGAGCGGACCATGCGCCAGACGCTGCTCGCTCTCGCCCTGCTCGCCGCAGGCGGGGTCCTCGAGGGCCAGGCCTCCAACTCCACCGTCGCCCCCGCCGCCAGCCCCACGCCCGCCCCCCGCAAGGCGCCGCCGCCCCCGCGCCCCGCCGGCAAGGCCAAGGCCGCCCCACCGGCGCTCAAGCTGGAGCTCGAGCAGGACGGGCGGGCGGTGCCCGTGCAGGACCACGAGGCCCTGCTGAGCCGGGCCCCCTTCACGCTGCTCGTGACGCTCCCGGACAAGGACGGCGTGCTGGTGAGCGTCTCCTTCGACCCCGCCACCTACGAGCTGGCCGCCAGCGGGCGGCCCTTCGGGAAGCGGGAGTTCCGCAGCGCCATCGCCGGGGCCGAGGGCAAGGCCAACGAGGGCCGCGACCTCTACGTGGGCTCCCCCGACGACGCCCTGCTGCACTACTGGAACTGCGACCCCGGGGAGTACCGGCGCTTCGAGCCGCTCGCGCCGCTGGGGCCCGGCTGCCGCGGCCAGCGGCGGGTGGAGAACCTGCTGCTCGGGGGCGAGGAGGTGCCCCTGGCCAAGGTCCTGCGCCGGCCGCTGCACGTCGTGGTCTTCCGCGGCCAGGTGGGCGACGAGGGCCCGGTCAAGGAGACCGGCCGCGAGTGGCTGAAGCTGCACCTGGGGACGGCGCCCGGGGAGCTGCAGCAGGACGCGCGCCGCCGGCTCGACTCGCTGACCGACCCGGCGCGGCCGCTGCTCGAGCGCGAGGCGGCGCTGCAGTCGCTGGCGGCGCAGGGACGCGAGGCCCTGCTGGCCCTGGA
>JBDIBD010000194.1:0-8466 GCA_039812725.1 Vicinamibacteria bacterium
CCTCGACCCCGGGCCACAGCACGGAGCCCGCCACGCGGCTGCCGGCCGCCAGGCGCACCGAGCCGGCCAGGGTGGTGTCGGGCCCGACCGCCGCGCCCGCCTCCACGCGGCAGCCCGGGCCGACGAAGAACGGCCCCTCCAGGAGGGCCTCGGCGTGCACAAAGGCCTCGTCGGCGATCCAGCCCCCGCGGGCGGCCCGCCCGCGCAGCTCCACCGGGAAGCGCCGCTGGAGCACGTCGCGGTGCACCTGCAGGTACTTCTCGCGGGTGCCGATGTCGATCCAGTAGCCCCGGTGCACGTGGGCGGCCACCAGCTCGCCGCGCTCCAGCAGGCTCGGGAAGAAGCCGCGTTCGATGGAGTAGTTGACGCCGGCGGGCATGAGCTGCAGCGTTCCGGTCTGCAGCACGTAGATGCCCGCGTTGATCGTGTCGGTCGTGATCTGGTCGGGGCGCGGCTTCTCGGTGAAGCGCAGGATGCGTCCCGCCGCGTCCGTCTCGACCAGGCCGTAGGCGCTGGGGTTGGACACGGGGGTCAGCACGAGCGTCGCGCTGGCCCCGGTCTCGCGGTGGCGCCGCACCACCTCGGAGAGGTCGACGTCGGTGAGCACGTCCCCGTTCAGCACGATGGTCACGTCGTCGAGCTGGGACTCGGCGTTCTTGACGGCGCCCCCGGTGCCCAGCGGGCTCTCCTCGACCACGTAGCGGATGCGCTGGTCGGGGGAGCCGTCACCGAAGGCGGCGCGGATCTTCTCGGGGTGATAGGCCACCGAGAAGACCACCTCGCGGACGCCGGCCCGCGCCAGCATGTCCAGTTGGTGGCTGAGGAACGGCCGGTCCACGACGGGCACGACCGGCTTGGGCAGGGTGAGGGTCAGCGGGCGCAGCCGGGTGCCCTCGCCCCCGGCCAGGATGACGGCCTTCATGGAGCCGCGGATGTTACCACCTGCGCCCGGGACGTCAAGCCGGAGGCGCATCGCACCTGGGGTCTATCTGTTTGACAATGAGTCACTTCCCGCCCTGGCCGGGTCGTTGACAGGGTTCCGGGCCTCGGCCATACTCTCCGGCGCCGCAGGCGCGGCGAGGGCACAGGAAGGCACATCCCATGACACATCTGGAGCAACTCGAGGCCCGTATCCGGTCGGGCGAGGCGCGGGTCGGGACGCTGGGCCTGGGCTACGTCGGACTGCCCCTCTCGGTCGAGTTCGGGACGGCCGGGCTGCGGGTCACGGGCTACGACCTCCTGCCCGAGAAGGTGGCGGCCCTGAACCGGGGCGAGTCGTACGTGGGGGACGTCCCCGCGGAGCGCGTGCGGGAGCTGGTCGCGGCCGGGCGCTTCGCGGCCTCCACGGACTTCGACAGCCTGGGCGAGCAGGATGCCCTGATCATCTGCGTTCCCACGCCGCTCGGGAAGACCCGCGACCCCGACCTGTCCATGGTGGTGGACGCCTCGCGCGAGATCGCTCGACGCCTGCGCCCCGGCCAGGTGGTGGTGCTGGAGAGCACCACCTACCCGGGCACGACGGAGGAGCTGATCCTGCCCATGCTGCAGGAGGGCGGGCTCAAAGTGGGCGTGGACTTCTTCCTGGCCTTCTCGCCGGAGCGGGTCGACCCGGGCAACCCCCGCTTCCACACGCGCAACACGCCCAAGATCATCGGGGGCGTGACGCCGGCCTGCGCGCGGGTGGTCAAGGCGCTGTACGCGCGCGCGGTCGAGCGGGTCATCGAGGTCTCCTCGCCGCGCACGGCCGAGATGGTCAAGCTGCTGGAGAACACCTTCCGCAGCGTGAACATCGGCCTGGTCAACGAGCTCGTGCTGATGTGCGGGCGGCTGGGCGTCGACGCCTGGGAGGTGATCGACGCGGCCGCCACCAAGCCCTTCGGCTTCATGCCCTTCTACCCGGGGCCGGGGCTGGGCGGCCACTGCATCCCGATCGACCCGTTCTACCTCTCCTGGAAGATGCGCACGCTCAACTACCGCGCACGCTTCATCGAGCTGGCGGGCGAGGTCAACTCCGAGATGCCGGAGCACGTCTGCGCGCGCGTCTCGCAGGCCCTGAACGAGCGCGAGAAGGCCGTCAAGGGCAGCCGGGTGCTGGTGCTGGGCGTGGCCTACAAGCGCGACGTGGACGACGTGCGCGAGTCGCCGGCCCTGGACGTCATGCGGCTGCTCGAGGAGGCCGGGGCGCGGGTGGAGTACCACGACCCGCACGTCCCCAGCCTGGAGTGGAACCACGGCCGCCTCCGTTCCGTGGACCTGCGGCCGGCGCTGGAGTCGGCCGACGTGGTGGTGATCGTCACGGACCACAGCGCCTTCGACTACGCCGACGTGGTGGCCCGCGCGCGCACCGTGGTGGACACGCGCAACGCGACGCGCGGGCTGTCGTCGGAGAAGGTGCTGAAGCTCTGACCTCCGGGGGCGGGAGCCGGGCGGTGAACCTTCCCAACGCGCTGACCACCCTGCGCATCTTCCTGGTGCCGGTCCTGGTGGCCGTGCTGCTGACGCGGCGCAGCGCCGGGGGCCTGCTGGCCGGGACCGCGATCTTCGGCCTGGGCGTCCTGACGGACTATCTCGACGGCTGGCTGGCGCGGCGCCGCAACCAGGTCACGCGGCTGGGCATCCTTCTGGACCCGCTGGCCGACAAGCTGCTGACGGCCGCGGCCCTGCTCTCGCTGGTGGAGCTGCGCGTGCTGCCGGCCTGGATGGTGCTGATCGTGATCGGCCGGGAGCTGGCCGTGACCGCCCTGCGCAACATCGGCGCCGCGCGCGGCGTCATGATCCCGGCCTCGCCGCTGGGGAAGGGCAAGATGGTCACGCAGGTGGTGGCGATCATCCTGATGCTCCTGGGGCAGGTCGACCCGCGCCTGATGCCGCTGGCCTGGCTGGCCGTGTGGGTCATGATCGCGGTCGTGCTGGTCTCGGGCGCCGACTACTTCCGCCGCTTCGGCTGGGAGCTGCTGCGGCCTGCCGGCCGCGCCAACTGACCGGCCAGCGGCGAAACGGGTCAGTCCCGGGCCAAAAAAAAGGGCCTGCCCGAAGGCAGGCCCGTGGGGCGCCGGCCCCGACTAGCGCAGTTCGATGCGGTCGCCGCGCACGATGGCGTCGCGGGAGTTCATGACCTTGGCGGTCGCGGTGCGCTCTCGCACGGCCAGGACGGCCACCTCGCCGACGACGTTGCGGGGCGTCGGCTGCGAGGGATAGACCACGCGATAGACCGTCAGCAGGTTGCCGGGCGCCAGGCCGGACTCGGAGCCCATGTCGATCTGCACGAAGGAGTTGTCGCCGGCGGTCACGTGGTTGTCGGCGATGTCGACCACGTAGCCCTCGGCCTTGCCGCTGGGCGGGGTCAGCCGGTCGGGCTGGGGCCGGCGCAGGGCCAGCGGCACGTTCTGCTTCTCGAAGGGCTTCAGGTAGTTGCCCTCGGTGATGTCGTCGCAGGCCCGCTCGATCTCGACCGAGGCCGAGTTGTCGGTGACCAGGATGACACGTCCCCAGCCCGTGACCTCGATCTTGGTGCCGACGGTCTTGCCGGTGTGGGGGTGCTTGACCTTGTAGGCCACGCGCTGGAACGAGTAGACGTCGCCGGCCTTCACCCCCGCGTTGCTGCCGCGGTTGAGGTAGGCGATGTCGCGCTCGGTCATGACGACCTTGTCGCGGCCCTGCTCCGAGCCCATGATGCGGAGGCCGTCGTCTTCCTTCTCGGGGACGATGTAGGCCGAGCACTGCAGCGCCAGCTCCTCCGTGAGGGGGTAGAGCAGGGTGCCGGCGTCGGCGGCGCCCGCCGCGCTGCCGGGAACGCCGCCCTCGTCGGGCAGGCCTGCGTCGGCCGCGGCCGCGCCGGCCTGGTCGCTGATCAACGCCACCTTGGGCATCATCAGCGGGTCGCCGGGGTAGATCCAGTGGGCGTCGGTGACGTACTTGTTCTCGTTCCAGATCTGGGGCCAGAGGTACGGGCTCCCCAGGAATCGCTTGGAGAGGTCCCAGAGCGTGTCGCCCTTCTCGATGATGTAGTAGGGGGCCCCTTCGGGCACGCTCTTGGGGTAGTCGTACTTCGACCAGTGGGGCGCCACGGTGGCAGGGCCGACCGGGAGACCGGCGTCGCTGGACCCTGGCTTGGCCGCCGGTTGCTGGGCCTGGGCCGGCGCCAGCGCGAGCATCACTGCGGCAGCCCCGCAAATGCTAAGCAAACCCTTGGGCATCAATGCCTTCCTCCTGGACGCTGGTCCGTCCGCCTGCTGCCCGGATCGCGGGGGGCGACCGGAGGTGCGGCAGTCCTAGGCTGCCCCCAGATGACCCAGTTGGCCGGATGCTAGCAGCGAAAGAGTTTCCGGGTCAAGAGGTTTTTCACCGGCAGCTCAGGTTTCACTTGAGCTTCAGGATCCCGCCGGGGGGGGCGGAGGAGCCGGCGGGGCCGGGGGCTCGGGCGCCGGCGCGGCCGTCGGGACCGCCTCGACCTCGGCCTTGAGCCGCTGGGCCGCCGCTACGTGCTTGCTCTCCGGGAAGTCCTCGAGCAGCCGCGCGAGGTGCGGCAGGGCCTCGCCCTGGCGCCCGCCCTGCACCAGGCACTGCGCCGTGCGCAGGAGCACCTCGTCGGTGTCCGCGAAGTCGGGGAAGTCCTTGAGCAGCCCCTCGTAGCGGAAGAGGGCCGAGCGGCAGGCCTTGCGGGTCTTCTGGTAGAAGTAGCCGGCTAGGAACTCCGCCCGCGCCAGGCTCTGGCGGCAGACCACGATGCGCTCGCGCGCCACCTCGACCCGCGGAGAGTTCGGGAAGAACTCCATCAGGCGCTGGTACTCCTCGAGGGCCTGGCGGGTGGGCGTCTGGTCGCGGTCGGCCCCGTTCTTCTGGGCGAAGAAGCCCTCGGCCACCTGGAACTGGGCCTCGTCGCTGCGCGGGTGGGACGGGTAGAGCGTGAGGAAGTCGCGGTAGGCCGAGACCCCCAGCACGTAGTTGGCGCTGCCGCCCTCGCGGTAGTAGGCCTCGCCCAGGGCCAGCCGCGCGGCCGGCCCCAGCTCGCTCTGGGGGAAGCCGTCGATGATGCGCTTGAAGTGCTGCCGGGCGCCCTCGTACTGCTTCTTCTCGAGGGCCTTCTGGCCGGCCTCCCAGACGATCTGGTCCGAGTTGCTGGCCAGCGTGGTCACGTCGACCTCGCGGCCCGAGCCGCAGGCCGCCAGCCCGGCCGCCATCAGCGCCACCAGGGCGCGCCTCACGCCAAGCTCCGCAGCCATTCCCACTCCCGCGCCAGCCCCTCGTCCAGGTCGAGGGTCGAGGCAAAGCCGAGGTCGCGGCGCGCGGCCGCGGTGTCGGCGAAGGTGTCGCGCATGTCGCCCTTCTGGGCCGGCTGGCGCTCGACGCGTAGCGGGCGGCCGGTCACGCGCTCGACGCGGGCCAGCACGTCCGACATGGCCACCCGCTCGCCGCCGCCCACGTTGTAGACGCTGCCGGGGCGGCCGCCCTCGGCCGCCGCGCGCGTGGCGCGCACGATGTCGGCCACGAAGGTGAAGTCGCGGGTCTGCGACCCGTCGCCGTAGAGCGTGATGGGCGCGCCGTCGCGAGCCGCCCGCAGGAAGCGGTGGAAGGCCATGTCGGGCCGCTGGCGCGGGCCGTACACGGTGAAGTAGCGCAGGCTCACGGTGGGCAGGCCGAAGTTGCGCTCGTAGAGCACGCACAGGTGCTCGGCGGCCAGCTTGGTGACGCCGTAAGGCGAGACCGGCTGGCAGGCGCCGGCCTCCCGCAGCGGCAGCTCGCGGGCGTCGCCGTAAACGGAGGACGACGAGGCGTAGACGACGCGCGGCGTCCCCGCGGCCACGGCCGCTTCCAGCAGGCGCTGCGTGGCCAGCACGTTGTTGTCGGTGTAGATCTCGAAGTCCCGCCCCCACGAGGCCCGCACGCCCGCCTGGGCCGCCAGGTGGAAGACCTGGGCGGCGCCGTCCAGCAGTGGCGCCAGGTCGAGCTCCTGCAGCCGGCCCTCGACCAGCCGGAAGCCCGCCTGCTGGCGCGCGCGGCTCAGGTTGGACTCCTTGACCTCGCGCGGGTAGTAGGGGATGAACGCGTCGACGCCCACGACCTCGTGGCCGTCGGCCAGCAGCGACTCGCACAGGTGCGAGCCGATGAAGCCCGCCGCGCCCGTCACCAGGGTCTTCACGAGAGCCTCCGGCGCAGGTCCTCGGGCAGGCGGCGGGGGCGGCCCGCGCCGTCGACCAGGGCGTGCTCGGTGGCGCCCGTGGCCAGCGGCGGCTCCTCGCCGGCGCGCCGGACTCGGTACAGGAAACGCACGCGGGCTCCCTCCAGGCTGCCGACCTCGGTGTCGACCTCGAGCTCGTCGTCGTAGCGCGCCGGGCGCAGGTAGCGGGCCTCGGCCGCGATGACCGGCAGCTTGAACCCCTGCTGCTCGATCTCGCGGTAGGTCAGGCCGGTCTGGCGCAGCAGGTCCGTGCGGCCGACCTCGAACCAGGCCAGGTAGTTGCCGTGCCAGGCCAGGCCCATCTGGTCGGTCTCCGCGTAGCGCACGCGCAGCCGGGAGGTGGAGCGCCGGCTCACCGCGCGGCCTCGATCAGCTGCCGGGCGCCGGCCTGCGCGTCGCCCTGCCCGAAGACCGCCGAGCCGGCCACCAGGATCTCCGCGCCCGCCTCGACCAGGGCCTTGACGTTACCCGCGTCCACGCCGCCGTCGACCTCGATGGCCACCTGGAGGCCGCGCTCCTGGATCGTCCGGCGCAGCCGGCGGACCTTGTCCAGGCTGCCCGGCAGGAAGCGCTGCCCGCCGAAGCCGGGGTTGACGGACATGACCAGCACGTAGTCGGCGTCGGGCAGGATCTCCTCCAGGGCCGAGAGGGGCGTGGCGGGGTTGAGCGCCACGCCCGCCCGCACGCCGCGCCCGCGCAGGTGCGCCAGGGTGCGCTGCAGGTGCGGCTGGGCCTCGACGTGCACGCTGATCCAGCCGGCGCCCGCGTCCGCGAAGGCGTCCACGTAGCGCTCGGCGTTCTCGATCATCAGGTGCGCGTCGATGGGCAGCCGGGTGGCCCGGCGGGCCGCCTGCACCACCAGCGGTCCCATCGTGATGTTGGGGACGAAGTGGCCGTCCATGACGTCGAGGTGCACCAGGCCGGCGCCGCCGCGCTCGGCGCGCTGCAGCTCGTCGGCCAGGTGGCCGAGATCGGCCGAGAGGATCGAGGGGGCCAGGATCATGAGGCCTTGCTCACGTCGAGGGAGATGCTCACGCGGGTGTTGACGCGCTGGCCGGCCGAGGGCGTCTGGCGCAGCACCACCCCCGAGTCGACCCCGGGATAGGTCCGGTAGCGCACGTCCACCACCCGCAGACCGGCCCGCCGCAGGCCCTCGATCACGTCTCCCGCCGGGCGTCCGATCAGGTCGGGCATCACGTAGTCGGCCCCTGCCAGCCCGCGGCTCACGAGGAGCGCCACGGAGCGCAGCTCGTCCACCTCGCCGGCCGGGGGCCTCTGCACGAGCACGGTCCCCTCGGGCGCCGCGTCGTCGACCTCCACCACCTGTTCGACCGGCAGCCCGGCCTGCTCCAGCTTCAGGCGTGCCGTGCGGGCCGACTCGCCCTCGACCAGCGGCACGCTGAGGCGTTGCGGTCCCAGGCTCAGCCACAGGCGCACGGTGCGGTTGGTCTTCAGGGCGGAGCCCGCCGGCGGGTCCTGGGCCGAGACCAGGCCGGGCGGGACGCGCGGGTCGAAGCGCCGCCCCTCGAGCTTGACCAGCAGGCGCTGTCGCTGCGCGGCGGCGGAGGCTTCTCCGAGACGCTGGCCGACCAGTGCGGGCACGCTCACCTCCTGCGAGGTGAGGATCGCCCGCATGCTCAGCAGGGCGCTCACCGTGGCCGTGGCCAGGAGCGCCACCGCCAGGGCCATCCTCTTGAAGAGCTTGGAGAAAAAGCGCCGCACCTGTCCCCGGTCCCGAGTCTCCGCCACGAGCCCCAAAGGCTATCACAGGCGGGCGTCAGGCCCGCCGCAGCAGGGCGGCGAAGAAGCCCTCGGCGCAGCCGTCCTCGGGGCGCGTGCCGAGCCACGGTCCGGACCCCTCGACGAAGCCTCGTGCCCACTCCTCCGGCGGGACGGGCCCGAAGGCGGGGTGGGCGCCGAGCCAGGCGCGCAGGAGCTCGGGGCCTTCCTCGGGCTCGAGCGAGCAGACCGAGTAGACCAGCGTTCCGCCGGGCCTCACGAGCGGCGCCACCCCGTCGAGCAGACGCCGCTGGCGGTCGGCCTGGCGGGGCAGGTCCTCGGGCCGGGCCCGCCAACGGATGTCGGGGTGGCTGGCCAGCGTGCCGAGCCCGGAGCAGGGCGCGTCGAGCAGCACGCTCGCGAAGGGCCGGCCGAAGGGCGGGCGGGCCGCGTCTCCCACGCCGACGCACAACTCCGTGGCGCCCCAGCGGCGGGCCAGCTGGCGCAGGGTGCGCACGCGCCGCGGGGAACGCTCCAGCGCCACCACGCCGCCGCCCAGCAGGTCGGCG
>JBDIBD010000195.1:0-8417 GCA_039812725.1 Vicinamibacteria bacterium
GGGCACCCGGGGACCCGGCGCCCGATCAGGTCGCCGCCCGGCTGGGCGCCGCGCGCGGCCGCCAGGCCAGCCCGCCGCCCGCCGCGGCCAAGCGGCTGGCCATCCTGACCGACGTGGTCAAGACCGCCAACTCGATCCTCGAGCCGCGCAAGATCATCGAGCTGATCATGGCCAAGGTGCAGGAGCTGATCCCCTCCGAGGCCTGGTCGATGTTGATGGTCGACGAGCAGCGCCGCGAGCTGACCTTCGAGCTGGCCCTGGGCGAGAAGGGTCCCGACGTGGCCGGCTTCCGCGTCAAGCTGGGCGAGGGCATCGCCGGCTGGGTGGCCGAGAGCGGCGAGCCCGTGATCGTCAACGACGTGCGCAAGGACCCGCGCTTCACCGGCCAGATCGACAAGGAGACCCAGTTCCGCACGCGCTCGATCCTGTGCGCCCCGCTGACCTCGCGCGGCCGCACGCTGGGCGTGGTGGAGATCATCAACCGCCGCGGGGGGCGCTTCACGCGCGCCGACCTGGCGCTGCTGCTGACGCTGGTCGAGCCCTGTGCCATCGCCATCGAGAACGCCATGCTGTTCCAGCGCGCCGAGCAGCTGACCATCACGGACGACCTGACCAAGCTGTTCAACTCGCGCTACCTGAACCTCTACATCGGGCGCGAGATCAAGCGCTGCAAGCGCCACGGCATCCCGCTCTCGATCATCTTCCTCGACCTGGACGGCTTCAAGAGCATCAACGACCAGCACGGCCACCTGGCCGGCTCGCGCACCCTGACCGAGGTGGGCGCCATCCTGGCCCTGGCGGTGCGCGAGTCGGACGTGCTGGCGCGCTACGGCGGCGACGAGTTCGTGGTGGTGCTGCCCGAGACGCCGGTGGACGGGGCCCTGGTGATCGGCGAGCGCATCCGCCGCTCGATCGAGGAGCACGCCTTCCTGCGCGAGGAGGGGCTGGACGCGCGCATCTCGGCCTCCCTCGGCATCGCCACCTACCCCGACCACGCGCTGACCCCGGAGGGCCTGATCCAGAAGGCCGACCAGGCCATGTACCGGGTCAAGGAGCGCAACAAGAACGGCATCGAAGTGGCCCGCTGAGGCCCCGGCGCGGCACCCTCCCGCGCCAGCAAGGAGACACACGCCTGTCATGAACGTGCGTTCGCTTCTCAACCTGAGCTTCCTCTCCAGCGACCTGGCCATCGACCTGGGCACGGCCAACACCCTGGTCTATGCCCGCAACAAGGGCATCGTGGTCTCGGAGCCGTCGATCGTGGCGGTCAACCGCATCACCGGCAAGGTCGAGGCGGTGGGCAAGGACGCCAAGGAGATGCTGGGCCGCACGCCCGGCAACATCGTGGCCATCCGTCCCATGAAGGACGGCGTCATCGCCGACTTCGAGATCACCGAGAAGATGCTCAGCCACTTCATCCGCAAGGCCCACAACCGCAACACGCTGGTGCGGCCGCGCATCATCATCGGCATCCCCTCGGAGGTCACCCAGGTCGAGAAGCGCGCGGTCAAGGACTCGGCCTTGAAGGCCAAGGCCTCGGAGGTCTACCTGGTGGACCAAGCCATGGCGGCCGCCATCGGGGCCGGCCTGCCGATCACCGAGCCCTCGGGCAACATGGTGGTCGACATCGGCGGCGGCACGACCGACATCGCGGTCATCTCGCTGGCCGGCATCGTCTACTCGAAGTCCGTGCGCGTGGCCGGCAACGAGATGGACGAGGCCATCATTCAGTACATCAAGAAGAAGCACAACCTGCTGATCGGCGAGCGCACCGCCGAGCAGATCAAGGTCGAGCTGGGCAGCGCCTACCCCCTGGACGAGCCCACCACCATGGAGATCAAGGGCCGCGACCTGATCGAAGGCATCCCCAAGACCCTGACCATCACCGACGCCGAGGTGCGCGAGGCCCTGGCCGAGCCCATCAGCATCATCGTGGACGCGGTGCGGGTGGCGCTCGAGCGCACGCCGCCCGAGCTGTCGGCCGACATCGTCGACCGCGGCATCGTGCTGACGGGCGGCGGCAGCCTGCTCAAGAACCTCGACAAGCTGCTGCGCGAGGAGACCGGCCTGCCGGTCTCGGTGGCCGAGGACCCGCTCAGCTCGGTCGTGCTGGGGACCGGCAAGATGCTGTCGGACTTCGACCTGCTGCGCAAGATCAGCATCGACTAGCGCGACGCCATGCCCCCCGTCCCGGAGCGCCCGGCGCCGCAGGCCGCCTAGCGGGAGCGGAGCCCTTGTTCCCCTCCCCCGAGAGCCGGCGCAGCCGCGGGCTGCTGGCGCTGCTGGTGGTGCTGCACGTGGCCTACGTCAGCCGCCAGGTCGACGCGGGCGGCGGGCGCTCGCTGCTGCAGCGCGGGCTGTTCGCGCTGCTCTACCCGCTGGAGCTGGGCGTGGCCCGCAGCATCTCGGGCGTGCGCGGGCTGTGGCTCGCGTACGTGGACCTGCGTGGCGTGCGGGCCGAGAACGCCGAGCTGGCGCAGCGCCTGGCGGCGCTGGAGCTGGAGGTGCAGGGGCTGCGTGCCGCCGCCGAGGAGAGCGGGCGCCTGCGGGCCCTGCTGGAGCTGCGCGCGGCCCACCCGGGGGCCGGCCTGGCGGCGCGGGTGGTGGGCCGCGGCGCGCTGCCCTGGTTCCGCACGCTGGTGCTCGACCGCGGCAGCCGCCAGGGCGTGGCCCTGGACTCGCCCGTGATCGCCCCCCAGGGGCTGGTGGGGCGCGTGATCGAGGTCACGGACGAGGCCGCCAAGGTGCAGGTCCTGACCGACCAGCGCAGCGGCGTGGCGGTGCTTTTCGAACGCTCGCGGCTGCCCGGGGTGGTTTCGGGGCAGGTCGGCCCGGCCGGCGCGACGCGCCTCGAGCTGCGCGTCGAGTACGTGCCGGCGCGGGCCGAGGTGCAGGCCGGCGAGCGCCTGGTGACCTCCGGGCTCGACCACATCTACCCGCCCGGCGTCGTGGTCGGACGCGTGCTGCGCACCGCGCCCGGGACGGGCCTGTTCCAGGAGGTCGTGGCCGAGCCGGTCGTGGACCTGGTGCGGCTCGAGGCCGTGCTGGTGCTGCCGCCCCAGCCGGAGCCGCCCCTGGGCGCCGAGGAGGCGCGGTGAGGCCGGTCCGGACGGTGGCGGGAGTGCTGCTGGCGCTGGCGGCCCAGCTGCTGCTCGTGCGCCTGGCCCCGGCCGGCGCGGCGGCCGCCTTCGACCCCTTCCTGCTGGTCGTGGTGCACTCGGCCCTGACCGGGGGCGAGCGCCGCGGCATGCTGATGGGCCTGGCCTGCGGCTGGATCCAGGACACGCTCTTCGCCGGGCCCGTGCTCGGGCTGACACCCCTGGCCAAGCTGCTGGTCGGCTTCGGCGTGGGCCTGGCGTCGACCCGCTTCCTGGTCGCCGGAGCCGGGCCGCGGGCCCTGGTGCTGTCCGCGGCCGCGCTGCTCGACGTGCTGCTGTTCGAACGCCTGGCGGCCCTGCTGGGCGCCAGCGTCCCCGAGCTGCCGCTCGACACCCTGGCGCTGCGCGCGCTGCTGGCGGCCCTGGTCGGGGCGCCCCTGCTGGGCGCCCTCGAGCGCCGCCTGCCCGGCGAGGGCCGGCGGTGACCGTGCGGATCTACGAGGACCTGCGCCAGGTCCAGGCGCGCGTGCTGCTGGGCCAGTACCTCGTGCTGGCCCTGCTCAGCCTGCTGGCGGCCCACTTCTGGCACCTGCAGGTCGTGCGTGGCCGCGAGTTCCGCGAGAAGGCCGAGAACAACCGCACGCGACTGTTGCCGCTGGCCGCCCCGCGCGGCCCGTTGCTGGACCGCGAGGGCCGGCTGCTGGTCGAGAACCAGGCCTCCTTCAGCGTGGCGTTGACGCCCGAGCACAGCGAGGACCTGGACCGCAGCGTGCGGCTGCTGGCGCGCCTGCTGCGCATGAGCGAGGGCCAGATCCGCGAGCGCCTGGCGCGCCGCTCGGGCCCCTACCGCCCCGTGATCGTGAAGTCGGGGATCTCCCTGGCCGAGGTGGCGGCCCTCGAGGCCCGCAAGCTGGAGCTGCCCGAGGTCGACGTCGAGATCGTGCCGCGCCGGGCCTATCCGCTGGCCTCGGCCGCGGCCCACTCGCTGGGCCGCGTGGGCGAGGTCAGCGAGATCCAGCTGCAGCAGCCGGCCTTCGCCCACCTGCAGCCGGGCGACCTGGTCGGCCAGGCGGGGCTCGAGGCCCAGTACAACCAGCGCTTGATGGGCCGCGACGGCTTCCGCAAGGTGGTGGTCAACAGCCGGGGCGTGGAGGTGGCCGAGGCCGAGCGCCAGGAGCCGCGCGACGGCCCGAGCCTGACGCTGACCCTCGACGGGCACCTGCAGGCGGCCATGGAGCAGGCCTTCGGCGGGCGGGCCGGCAGCGCGGTGGCGCTCGACCCGCAGACGGGCGAGATCCTGGGCATGGTCTCGCTCCCCTCCTTCGACCCCAACGGCTTCACCAACGGCATCGACCCGGCCCTGTGGTCGCGCCTGACCAGCGACCCCGAGACGCCGCTCATGAACCGCGTCATCCAGGGGCAATACGCCCCCGGCAGCCTGTTCAAGGTGGTGGCCTCCGTGGCCGCGCTCGAGGAGGGCGTCATCACGCCCGCCACGACGTTCTTCTGCGGCGGGCAGATCACGCTCTACGGGACCGTCTTCCACTGCAACCGGCCCGAGGGCCACGGACTGGTGGACCTGCATCGGGCCCTGCAGATGTCCTGCAACGTCTACTTCTACCAGGCCGGCGTGCGGCTCGAGATCGAGCGCCTCTCGCGCTGGGCCAAGCGGCTGGGCCTGGGGCTGCCCACCGGGGTCGACCTGCCGCACGAGGCCGGCGGCCTGATGCCCAGCCCCGAGTGGAAGCTGCGCACCCAGAAGACGCCCTGGTACGCCGGCGAGACGGTCTCCGTGGCCATCGGCCAGGGCCAGGTCATGGTCACGCCGCTGCAGATGGCCCGCCTCACCGCCCTGGTGGCCAACGGCGGCCGGCTGGTGCAGCCGCACCTCGTGCGGCCCGGGCCAGGCCAGCCGGCCGGGCTGCCCGACCCGGTCGACCTGCACCTCAAGCCCGAGACGCTGGCGGCGGTGCGCGCGGGCCTGTGGGCCGTGGTCAACGAGGGCGGCACGGGCTGGCGGGCCCGCATCGAGGGCCTCGACGTGTGCGGCAAGACCGGCTCGGCCCAGGTCGTGGCCCGCGCGCGCCTGCAGAAGGGCGGGGCGCCCACGTCGATCCTGCCGCACGCCTGGTTCCTGTCCTTCGCCCCCCGCGAGCAGGCCCGCATCGCGCTGGTGGTGCTGGTCGAGCACGGCGGCAGCGGCGGCGAGGCCGCGGCCCCGGTGGCGCGCCAGATCCTCCAGGCCTACCTGCGGCGCGACGCCGGGCCGAGCCTGGCCCCCGCGTCCCGGGGCGCGGACTAGCCGTGGCGATCGACCGCCGCCTGCTGCTCAACCTGGACTGGGTCACGCTGGCGGCCACGCTCCTGCTGGCGGCCATCAGCGTGGCCACCATCGCCAGCGCCACCCAGGGGACGCGCTTCGGCGGGCTGTACCTCAAGCAGGCCGGGATCTTCGGCGCCGGCCTACTGGTGCTGGTGCTGGTGCTGTCGCTCGACTACCGCCGGCTGGCGGACCGCGCGCCGCTGCTCTACCTGGGGGCCGTGGTGCTGCTGCTCTACGTGCTGCTGTTCGGCCCGCGGGTGGCCGGCACCAAGCGCTGGTTCTTCGTGGCGGGCGTGCAGGTGCAGCCCTCCGAGCTGGCCAAGCTGGCCGCGGCCCTGCTGCTGGCCAAGGTCTTTGCCGAGGTGCGGCGCGACAGCCTGGGCCTGCGCGACATCCTCCTGCCGGGGGCCGCCATCGGGGCGCTGGCGCTGCTGATCGCGGCAGCCCCCGACCTGGGCACGGCCTTCTGCCTGGTGCCGATGTTCCTGTCGGTGGCCCTGCTGGCCGGCCTGCGCGCGCGGGCCATCCTGACGCTGGTGCTGGCCCTGGCGGTGGTGGGCGGTCTGGGCTGGCGCTACGCCCTCAAGGACTACCAGAAGGAGCGCATCTACACCTTCCTCGACCCGCAGCGCGACCCGCGCGGCACCGGCTACCAGAAGATCCAGTCCCAGATCGCGGTCGGCTCGGGAGGCCTGCTCGGCAAGGGCTATCGGCGCGGCACCCAGAGCCAGCTGGGCTACCTGCCCGCGCGCCACACCGACTTCGTCTTCTCGGTGCTGGCCGAGGAGTTCGGCTTCCTCGGCGTGACCGTGGTCCTGTCGCTGTACCTGCTGATCTTCTGGCGCGGCCTGGAGACGGCGGCCCAGGCCCGCGACCGGGTGGGGGCCTTCCTGGCCACGGCGCTGGTGGCCGTGCTGGCCTTCCAGGTTGTGTACAATGTCGCCATGGTGGCGGGCCTGGTGCCCGTCAAGGGTTTGCCCCTGCCGCTCATGAGCTACGGCGGGGCCTCTCTCATTTCCTCGCTGCTCGCCATCGGACTCATCCTCAACGTGCGCATGCGCCGCTTCGCCAACTGATCCCGCCGCATGCTGCCCCCTGCGACCCTTCCCCGCTCCGCGGCCGCGCCCAGCGCGTGCCCGGTGCACGCACCACGAACTCTCCCGCCGCGCGGGCCGGCACCGCCCGCCGCGCGGGGCTGCCCCGAGAACGCCCCCCCGCCCACCGGCGGGGCGCGGCGTCTCCCGCCGGATACCTGGCATGACCCGAGACCTGATCGTCAGCAGCACCCCCCACGAGACCAAGGTGGCGCTCGTCGAAGACGGCACCGTGGCCGAGCTGTTCATCGAGCGCGACGCACAGCGCGGCGTGGTGGGCAACATCTACAAGGGCCGCGTGACGCGTGTGCTGCCCGGCATGCAGTCGGCCTTCGTCGAGCTGGGGCTGGAACGCGACGCCTTCCTGCACGCGGCTGACGTCTTCGAGGAGCTGGACGAGAACCTGCTGACGCCCGAGGAGCGGGCCGCCGCCCGCGAGCGCGAGACGCCCATCGAGGAGCTGCTGCGCGAGGGCCAGGACCTGATCGTGCAGGTGCTGAAGGAGCCCCTGGGCCAGAAGGGCGCCCGCATCACCTCGCACGTCTCGCTGCCCGGGCGCTACCTGGTCTACATGCCCACGGTCGAGCACGTGGGCGTCTCCCGCAAGATCACGGACGACGACGAGCGCCGGCGCCTCAAGACGCTGATCAAGGAGATCCGCCAGGAGCACGGGGGCGGGGGCTTCATCGGCCGCACGGCCGGCCTGGGGCGCCCGCGCGACGAGTTCGAGCGCGACGCGCGTTACCTCAAGCGCACCTGGGACGAGATCCGCGCGGTGGCCTCGCGCGAGCGCGCCCCGGCCCTGCTGCACCGCGAGCTGTCGCTGGTCCAGCGCCTGATGCGCGACCTGCTCTCGGGCGACGTGGCCTCGATCCGCCTGGACGACGAGCGCGAGTACCGCCGCACCCTGGAGCTGGTCGGGCAGCTGCAGCCCGACCTGGCGCCCCGCGTGCGCTTGCACAATCGCGGCGGGCACATCTTCGACGACCACGGTGTCAGCGCCGAGCTGGAGCGGGCGCTGCGCCCCAAGGTCTGGCTGGGCTCGGGCGGCTACATCGTCATCAACCAGACCGAGGCCCTGGTGGCGGTGGACGTCAACACCGGCCGCAACGTGGGCAAGAAGAGCCCCGAGGAGACCATCCTCGAGACCAACCTCGAGGCCGCCAAGGAGATCGCCCGCCAGCTCCGGCTGCGCGACCTGGGCGGCATCATCGTGGTCGACTTCATCGACATGGACGAGCGCAAGAGCCGCCGGCGCGTGGTGGAGACCCTCGAGCAGGAGCTCAAGCGCGACCGCTCACCCTCGAAGATGCTCGAGATCCACGAGTTCGGCCTGGTGATCATCACCAGGAAGCGCGCCCGCCAGTCGCTCGAGCGGGCCCTCTGCCAGCCCTGCCCGTACTGCACCGGCAGCGGCCTGGTCAAGAGCGTGCCGACCGTCTGTGCCGAGATCTGGGACGAGATCCGCAAGCTGGCCAGCGACCTGCGCGGCCAGAGCCTGCTGCTGCGGGTCAACCCCGAGGTGGCGCTGGCCCTGCAGGGCAGCGAGCAGGCCCTGCTGCGCGAGCTGCAGGCGCTGGTGGGGCCCGCCATCCAGGTGCTCTCCGACCCGCTGTTGCACCAGGAGCAGTTCGACGTGGTGGTGCGCTAGCGCCCCGTGGCCGCCGACGCCGGCCTGGCGGAGTACCTGGCGGCCCTCGAGCAGGCCCTGACCCGCCGGCTGGGGCGCGAGCACGTGCTCTCGCCACCCGACTTTCGCCTGGCGCGCGAGTGGCATGCGGCCGGGCTCCCCCTGACCACGCTGCTGGCCGGGATCGACGCGGCCTTCGCCGCGGGCTTCGGGCCGCGCTCGCTGCAGGCCTGCCGCCGCTTCGTCGAGCGCGACGCTCGCGCCGAGCGGGC
>JBDIBD010000196.1:0-8392 GCA_039812725.1 Vicinamibacteria bacterium
ATGCCGGAGGCGGTGGTGCGGCGCGTGGTGGCCGCGCACCCGGGCCCGGCCGAGCTGTGGGTGGCCCCCGGCGCGCCCCACGTGGGCGCGGAGCTGCACCCGGACTACTGGCCGACGGTGCTGGGCTTCCTCGAGCGCCACGGGCTCTAGGCCCGCGCGCCGCGGGTGGTAGCATGTCCGCGATGGCGAGCGAGACGAGCCTGGCCGGCGCCGAGGAGCAGGCCCGCCAGCAGGCCCTGCGGCTGGGGCTGCCCTTCGAGGACCTGCCGCTGGAGCTGGCCGAGGGCGACCTGTGGGCCGAGCTGCCGATGGACGTGCTCGTGCGGCACCAGTGCGTGCCGGTGGCCCGGCGCGAGGGCCGGCTGGTGCTGGCCTTCGGCGGGCTCGACGACCTGGCCCGGGTCGAGGAGTGCGAGTGGGCCCTGGGGCAGCCGATCGAGGCGGCCGTGGCCCCGCGCCCGCGCGTCGAGGCCCTGCTCAAGCGCCACCGCGGCGGGGAGGTCTTCCTCGAGCAGGCCGGCGAGGCCCTGCGCGTGACCCTGGTGGCCGACGACGAGCGCGAGCTCTCCGAGCTGCAGGCCTCCCCCGAGGAGAGCCCCATCGTGCGGCTGGTGGACTCGCTGGTGGTGGGGGCCATCGACCGGCGCGCCTCCGACATCCACATCGAGAGCAAGGACCGCGAGGTGCTGTGCAAGTACCGCATCGACGGCACGCTCTACGCCGCCCTCGAGCCCCTCGACAAGCGCCACGCGGAGACCATCCTGTCGCGCGTCAAGGTCATGGCCGAGCTCGACATCGCCGAGCGGCGCGTCCCCCAGGACGGGCGCTTCCGGCTGCGCGTGCGCGGGCGCACCATCGACTTCCGCGTCTCGATCATGCCCTCGGTGCACGGCGAGGACGCCGTCATCCGCATCCTCGACAAGGAGTCGCTCTCGGCCGCCTTCCGCAGCCTGCGGCTGGACGTGCTGGGCCTCGGCGGCAGCGACCTGAAGAAGCTGCGCAAGTACATCACCGAGCCCTACGGCATGGTGCTGGTGACCGGGCCCACGGGCAGCGGCAAGACCACCACGCTCTACGCCGCCCTCTCGGAGATCGCCACGCCGGAGGAGAAGATCATCACCATCGAGGACCCGGTCGAGTACCAGATCCCGCTCATCACCCAGGTGCCGGTCAACGAGAAGAAGGGCCTGACCTTCGCCCGCGGGCTGCGCTCGATCCTGCGCCACGACCCCGACAAGATCATGGTGGGCGAGGTGCGCGACCCCGAGACCGCCCAGATCGCGGTGCAGTCGGCCCTGACCGGCCACCTGGTCTTCACCACGGTGCACGCCAACAACGTCTTCGACGTGATCGGCCGCTTCGTGCACATGGGCGTCGAGCCCTACAACTTCGTCTCGGCCATCAACTGCGTGCTGGCCCAGCGCCTGGTGCGGTTGCTGTGCGCGCGCTGCAAGCGTCCGGCCGTCCCCGGCGCGGCCCTGCTGCAGGAGTCGGGGCTCGACCCCGACCTCTACGCCGAGCAGGTCTTCTACGAGCCGGCCGGCTGCGACGAGTGCGGCGGCACCGGCTTCCTGGGCCGCACGGCCGTGGCCGAGATGCTGGACATGTCCGACCGCATCCGGCAGCTGATCCTGGAGCGGCGGCCCGCCTCGGAGCTGAAGCAGGCGGCCCGCGAGGAGGGCATGACCTTCCTGCGCGACTCGGCCCTCGAGAAGGTCTTCGGCGGCCAGACCACGCTGCGCGAGATCAACAAGGTCACCTTCGTCGCGTAGCCGCTTGCCTCGCCCGCCGCGAGCGGCGACAATCCGGGGATTCCGAAAGAAGAGCCGCGCCGGCGCAGATCCCGGGGGGGGCGCCGACGGTCAGGCGTCCGCCACGCGCGGCGCCAGGGGGAGAACGATGATCTCGAGGATCGGGAAGGTGACGTGTGCCGCCGGCCTGGCGGCCGTGGTGGCGGTCGCGCCGGCGGCGCAAGCCGTGCACGGCGGCGCCGCGGGTCTCAAGAGCACCCAGTCGCAGGACTCGCGCCGGCCCAACTACGACATCCGCACCGACGAGACCGCGCGGGCCGCGCTGGACGGCTTCCGCCGGGCGGCCGGGCTGGACGCCGGGCGCGTGGCCGCCCTGCGACGTTCGTTCCAGCCGGCCGAGGCGGCGCTGCGGGCCAAGGTCCCGACCCTGGTGGTCGAGCGCAGCGAGGACCTGCGGCAGCCCGAGGTGATCGGCACGGACCCCGCCCGCCGGGCCTTCCTCACGGGCCCCGGGCGCGCCGCCGGCCAGCCGCACGCCGAGCAGCTGCGGGCCTTCCTGGCCGAGAACGCGGCCCTGGTCGGCCTCGACGCGGGCCAGGTCGGCGACCTGGTGGTGCGGGCCGACTACACCAACCCCGACGGCAACCTGTCCTACGTCGACCTGGGCCAGGAGCTGAACGGCCTGCCCGTCTTCCGCGGCGAGGCCCGCGGCGCCTTCACCCGCGACGGACGGCTGGTGCGCGTGATCAGCAACCTGGCGCCGCACCTCGAGGCGACGGCCCTGGCCACGAACGCGGGCCCCGCGCGCGACGCCGTGGTGGCCGCGGCCCGTCACATCGGCCGGGAGGCCGGAGAGGCCGACCTGGAGGTCCGCGAGCAGCGCGAGCACGGCACGGTGGTGGAGTTCGCCCACGGGCAGTTCGACGGGCCCACCACCGCCGAGCAGATGTACTTCCCGCTCGAGCCCGGCGTGGCCCGGCTGGCCTGGCGGGTCCTGCTCTGGGAGCCGGTGGCCGCCTTCTACGTGATCGTGGACGCCGAGACGGGCGCGCTGCTCTGGCGCAAGAACATCGCCAACGACCAGTCCACCTCCGCCACGTACGGCGTCTACGCCAGCGACAGCCCGGCCCCGCTCTCGCCCACCAACGCCACGCCCGGGTCCGGCATCCAGGGCGCCATCGTGACCCGCTCGAGCGTGACCCTGATCGGCAACGAGCCGCCCAACACCTTCAACAACCTGGGCTGGATCACCGACGGCGGCACCACCACCGACGGCAACAACGTCGAGGCCGGCATCGACCGCGACGGCACCAACGGCGTCGACGCCGCCGGCAAGCCCGTCTCGGCCGGCCGCAACTTCAGCTACACCTACAACCCCGCCCCGGGCAACCCCGCGCCGGGCGACGAGCCCAACGGCGTGGCCTACCCGCCGCTGAGCGACTACCGCAGCGGCGTGGTCACCAACCTCTTCTACTGGACCAACCGCTACCACGACGCGCTCTACAACCTGGGCTTCACCGAGCTCGCCCGCAACTTCCAGAACGACAACTTCGGCCGCGGCGGCGTGGCGGTCGACCGGATCAGCGCCGAGGCCCAGGACAGCGCGGGGACCAACAACGCCAACTTCGCCACCCCGGCCGACGGCGGCCGCGGCCGCATGCAGATGTTCCTGTTCCCCGGCCCCGCGCCCGACCGGGACGGCTCGCTGGACGCCGACGTCTTCCTGCACGAGCTCACCCACGGGCTCTCGAACCGCCTGATCGGCAACGCCAGCGGCCTGACGGGCAACCGCGCGGGCAGCATGGGCGAGGGCTGGTCGGACTTCTACGCCCGGGCGCTGCTGGCGACGGCGGGCGAGAGCGTCGGCGGCGTCTACGCGGCGGGCGCGTACGTGACGCTGGGCTTCTCGACGCTCGGCACCGACAACTACTACTACGGCATCCGGCGCTTCCCGTACGCCGTCAAGACCACCACCGGCGGCCCGCTCAACCGGCCCCACAACCCCCTGACCCTGGCCGACATCGACCCGGCCCAGATCAACACGAGCGACGGCGCCTACCCGATCGCGCCCTGGATCTCGAACACCGCCACCGAGGTCCACAACGCCGGCGAGGTCTGGTGCATGGCCCTGCTGGAGGTCCGCGCGCGCCTGATCACGCGCCTGGGCTTCGCCACCGGCAACCAGCGCGCGCTGCAGATCGTCACCGACGGCATGAAGCTCTCGCCGCTCAACCCGAACTTCATCCAGGCCCGCGACGCCGTCCTGGCCGCCGCCCAGGCCATCGACCCGGCCGACGTGGGCGACGTGTGGGCCGGCTTCGCCGCGCGCGGCATGGGCTACGGGGCCCAGGACGGGCTGGCCTCGAGCGCGGTGGTGGAGTCCTTCGCCCTGCCCAACCTGCAGCAGTCGCCGGCCTACACGGTCAGCGACGTGGCCGGCAACGACAACGGCTGGCCGGAGCCGGGCGAGCGGCTGCTGCTGAGCGTGCCGCTCACCAACCCCCTGGGCGCCACGGCCACCGGCGTGACCCTCTCGGTCAACGGCGGGACGCCGGTCAACTACGGGAACATCGCCTCCGGCGCCACGGTGACCCAGGTGGTCGGCCTGCGGGTGCCCGTGGACCACCCCTGTGGCACCCCGCTGGCCTTGACGTTCGACGTCAACAGCAGCCTGGGACCCACGACGATCAACGGCAGCCTCACCATCGGCGTGGCGCAGGTGGCCAGCTTCGGGCCCTTCGCGAACACGGGCGCCATCACGATCAACGACAACGCGGCGGCCAGCCTCTACCCGTCGAACGTCAGCGTGGCTGGAGCCACCGGGCCGTTCGACCGGATCGTGGTCAGGCTCAACGGCCTGAGCCACACCTTCCCAGGCGACGTCGACGCGCTCCTGGTGGGACCCGGCGGACAGAAGTTCGTGGTCATGTCCGACGCCGGCGGCGGCGGCGACGTGAGCGGGATCAACCTGGCCCTGGAGGACGCGGGCGCGGCGATCCTCAACTCCACGCAGCTCGCGAGCGGCACGGCCCGCCCGACCAACTACGACACCGCGACGGATGCCTTCCCCGCCCCGGCGCCCGCCGCGCCCTACGCCAACCCGGCCACGGCCGGCTCGGACACGCTGGTGGGGACCTTCGGCAACGTGGCCGCCAACGGCACCTGGAGCCTCTACGTGCGCGACGACGCCGCCCAGGACTCGGGCTCGATCTCCGGCGGCTGGTCGATCGAGCTCGGCCGCACCAGCTACTCCTGCGGCTGGACCAAGGGCGACTTCGACCGCGACCTGGCCACGGACCTGCTGTTCCGGCGCAACACCACGGGCCAGAACGACGTCTGGCTGATGAACGGCACCACGCGGTCGAGCCTGGCGACCCTGACGGACGTGCCGGCCAGCCTGAGCTGGAGCATCGTGGGGGCCGACGACTTCAACGCCGACCGGGAGAACGACCTGGTCTTCTGGAACTCCGCCACCGGCCAGGTCGAGTTCTGGCTGATGAACGGCACGACGCGCGTCGGCGCTCCCGTGCCGATCTCGGGCGCCGCGACGCTGGCCCCCAACTGGAAGCTCTCCGCCACGGCCGACTTCAACGCCGACGGCAAGCCCGACATCGTGTGGCGCAACTTCACGTCCCAGAAGATCGTGATCTGGACCATGAACGGCACCGCCAAGACCGGCAACGTCATCCCGACGCCCGACCAGGCGGTGGACGCCAACTGGGAGATCGTGGGCGCCACGGACCTCAACGGCGACGGCGCCACCGACTTCCTCTGGTACAACCCGAGCTCCGGCAAGATCGTGTACTGGTGGATGAACGGGAGCGTCGTGCGCATCACGGGCAACTTCACCAACCCGGCCAACGCCGGCGACGCCAACTGGCGCGTGCAGGCCACCGGCAACTTCGGGACCGGGGCCGGCGGCGTGGCGGGCAGCAACGACATCGTCTGGCGCAACGCCACCTCGGGCAAGGTCGTGGTCTGGAACATGGATTTCGCCGGCAACCGCACCGCCGGGGCGTTCACGACGCCCGACGCGCCCAGCCCCAACCCGACGGAGTGGACCGTCGTCGGGCCGCGCTGAGGCTCCTGCTGCAAGGGCCCGGGGGCGTCACCGCCCCCGGGCCCGCCGTTCCGTTCGTGGCGGGCTAGACTGACAGCCATGAGCCACGCCAATCCCTCCGAAGAGCAGATCCGCGAGCTCCTGACCCGCGCCCGCCGCGTGGCCGTGGTGGGCCTGTCACCCAAGCCCGACCGCGACTCGCACCGCGTCGCCGCCTACCTGCAGGCGCGCGGCTACGAGGTCGTGCCGGTCTACCCGCGCGAAGAGCGCATCCTCGGCCAGCAGGTCTACCGCAGCGTGCGGGACATCCCCGGCGGCGTCGACCTGGTCGACGTCTTCCGCCGCGGCGAGGACCTGCCCGAGGTGGTCGAGGACGCCCTGGCGGCCGGGGCCCCGGCGCTGTGGTTCCAGATCGACTGCGTGAACGAGGACGCCGCGGCGCGCGCCACGGCGGCCGGCGCCACGGTCGTGATGGACCGCTGCATCATGGTCGACCACGCGCGCCTGATGCGGGGCTAGCAGCCGCGGGGCCACGCCGAGGGACACCCCCGCCCCCGGACAACTCTTGTCGCCAGGCGGCGACAAGAGTTGTCACGGCGCCGCCCGCACTCGCCTGAGCTGACTGCCAGTCGCGGCCGCAAGTGGAAGCAGCGCGGCCGGAAAGGCGGCAGCGCTCGCCACCCCGACCTGCTAGCACGCTTCCTGCATCCGACCGCGCCAACTCGGCGGGCCGGGGGGCCCGGGGAGGGGAACATGCAGGGCGACCTCGTCACCGCGCGCACGCCGCTCGAGTTCTTCCGCGACCAGCTCGAGCGCGCCATGCAGCACCAGAAGGTCTCCACCTCGGCCTTCACCGAGTACTACCTGGTCAACCTGCTGGCCGGCAGCCTGCGTGGCGAGCGGCTGCCGCGCGCCGAGCCGGGCTACGACGAGACGCCGCTGGCGCTGCTCTACGCCCGCGCCCTGGCAGCCGAGCGCGGCGAGCGCGCGCGGCTGCTGCGCAGCCTGGGCGACACGACCCTGTTCGTGGCGGGCTTCTTCGCCGACAGCCTGGCCGGGCGCCTGGCCGACTTCGACTACTACCGCGCGCTGGGCGGCCGCGCCTACGCCCACCTGAGCCGCGAGGAGCGGCGCGGCCCCGGCGGCCAGGTCTTCGGCGAGCTGGCGGCGCGCTTCACCGAGTTCGCCGACCTGCTGGCCGAGATCTCCGAGAGCAGCCGCCTGTCGGGCAGCAGCGTCTCGGTGCTGCAGCTCTACGAGCGCTGGCTGCAGACGGGCAGCCCGCGCGCCGCGCGGCTGCTGGCCGAGCGCGGGCTGGCGCCGGTGGCGGGCGAGGTCCGCGAGCAGTGAGCGCCCCGCCCTACCCGCCGGCGGTGTCCGAGGCGGCCGTGGAGGTGCAGCGCCGGCTGGAGAGCTTCTACGCCCTGCCGCCCCAGGCCCCCGTGGCGGAGTTCCTGATCGCGCCCGAGCAGGCCGGGCACCTGCCCGGCCAGGGCAGCCGCACCCTGGTCGACGAGGCCGGCGGCGAGCTGTCGCTGGGCGTGGTGCTGGAGCGCCAGGTGGCCGACCACCTCTCGGCCGAGGACCCGCGCCGGGCGCTTCGCCCCACCAACCTGGGGTCGTACTGCACGCTGGTCGAGGAAGTCAGCCACTTCGTGTGCCTGGCCTTCTGCGCCCAGGCCGCCCGCAGCGTGACGCAGCTCGAGCTGGAGCTGCAGGCCGAGGTCGACAAGTACCTGCAGCTGGTCTTCCTGCTGTCGCTGCAGAACGAGGGCGCCGTGGCGCCCGGGCTCAAGGAGCTGCTATTCCGCAGCTGGCGGCTGCGCGGCGGGCTCTCGCCGGAGCAGGCCGAGCGCTACCGCGCGGCCAGCGGCCTGGCCTACCGCTACTGCGGCTTCCTCGAGGCGGCCTACCTGCGCCCGTCCCGGCTGGCCGAGCTGAGGCGCGAGGCCCGCCGTTTCTACCGCCTGGGGCAGGGGGGCAAGCTCGAGCGCATCTCGTCGGCCCGCGCGTAGCCAGGATCTTGGAGGTGGCCGGGACCGCGCGGCCGTGCTTCAATGGGGCCGCGCATGCGCATCGGCATCGACCTCGGGGGCACCAAGATCGAGGCCCTGGCCCTGGCCGACGACGGCCGGGAGCTCCTCCGGCAGCGCCTGCCCACGCCGCGCGACTACGAGGAGTCGCTCGACACCGTCGCGCGCCTGGTGAGCTCGTTCGAGGACGAGCTGGGCTGGCGAGCCAGCGTGGGCGTGGGCATGCCCGGGGCCATCTCCCCGGCCACGGGCCTGGTCAAGAACGCCAACTCGACCTGGCTCAACGGCCGTCCGCTGCGCGAGGACCTGCAGGCCCGCCTGGGGCGCGAGCTGCGCTTCGAGAACGACGCCAACTGCTTCGCCCTGTCGGAGGCCGTCGACGGCGCGGGCGCCGGGGCGGAGTGCGTCTTCGGCGTGATCCTCGGCACGGGCACGGGCGGCGGCCTGGTGCTGCGCGGCGCGGTCTGGAGCGGCCGCAACGCGGTGGCGGGGGAGTGGGGCCACAACCCGCTGCCCGCGCCCCGCCCGGACGAGCTGCCCGGGCCGCC
>JBDIBD010000197.1:0-8381 GCA_039812725.1 Vicinamibacteria bacterium
CGGCCGCCAGGGCCGCCTCGGCCGTCTCGCCGGTGGCCGCCAGCGACAGGCTGCCGGCCGGGCTGAAGGCCACGCCCAGCCGGCAGGCCTGCACCCGGCCCTCCGGGTGCAGCGCCACCTCGACCCGCGCGATCCGCCGGCGGTGGGCGCCGAGCGCGCGCAGCACCTCCCGCTCCACCTGGGGCCTGAGCCGCCCCGCCTCGAGCTGGTCGTCGATCCGGCACTCGAGCCGCATGCGTCCTCCTCGTACGAGGGGAATGTGGGGCCCGCGGTCGAAATAGGCAAATAGATTGTCATGTGAACTTTCAATACTTTTTCTTTATGAAAGCCGGGGCGGCCGCGGGGGGCCTCGCCCGGGCAGTTGCGCCAGCGGCCGCGGAAGGGCAGCATTCGCCTGCCCACGTCCCGAGGAGGAACTGATGACGCTCCGTCGCCGGCTCGCGCCCGCCCTCCTGGCGGCCGCCGCCTCGCTGCCCGCCCTGGCCAGCGAGCCGGCCGCCGGTCCCGGCGCCGCGCCGACGCCCTTCACCACGATGCTCTACGTGCTGATGCTGGCCACCTTCATCGGCCTGAGCGTGATCACCCGCGTCTCGCGGCTGCTGCACACGCCGCTCATGTCGCTGACCAACGCCATCTCGGCCATCGCGGTGGTGGGCTCGCTGGTCATCACCGGCGCCGACCACCCGCCCCTGATCACCTTCCTGGGGGCCGTGGCGCTGTTCGCCTCGATGACCAACATCGTCAGCGGCTTCCTGATCACGGACCGCATGCTGAAGATGTTCAAGGCCCAGAAGCCCGGCGGGGGCAAGCCGTGAGCGGCGCCATCGAGCTGGTCTACCTGGTCTCGACGGCGCTGTTCATCTTCTCGCTGCAGTGGATGAACGACCCCAAGACCGCCCGGCGCGGCGTGGGGGCCGGCGTGGCGGCCATGGCCGCCGCCATCGGCGGGACGCTGCTCAACCCCGGCATCGTCAACTGGCACTGGCTGGGGCTGGCCATCGCTCTGGGCTTCGTGGTGGGCGTGCCGCTCTCGTGGGTGCCGCTCACCGCCGTGCCGCAGCGGACGGCGCTCTCGCACGCCTTCGGCGGCCTGGCGGCCGGCCTGGTGGGCGTGGCCAAGTACCGGCTGTGGCTGACCGAGGGACCCGAGAACCTGACGGCCTTCCGCATGACGGCCATCGTGGCCGAGGTCATCCTGGGCTTCCTGACCTTCACCGGCTCGCTCATGGCCGCCGGGAAGCTGCAGGAGCTGAAGTGGATCCCGCAGCGCCCGGTGACCTACCCGCTGCAGAACGTCAGCAACCTGGCCCTGCTGGGCCTGGCCGTGCTGTGCGGCATCGGCGTGGTCTGGAGGCCGGTCGAGTACGCCTGGATGTTCCCCGTGGTGGTCGCCCTGGCGCTCCTCTTCGGCGTGCTGCTGATCATCCCCATCGGCGGGGCCGACATGCCCACCGTGATCTCGCTGCTGAACTCGTACGCCGGCCTCTCGGCCGTGGCCATGGGCTTCGTGCTCGACAACAAGCTGCTCATCACGGCCGGCGCGCTCGACGGCTCCTCGGGCCTGATCCTGTCGATCATCATGTGCCGGGCCATGAACCGCTCCTTCACCAACGTGCTGTTCGGGGCCTTCGGCCAGGTGCAGGCCCGGGCCGCGGCCGGCGAGCAGAAGGCCGTCAAGACCGAGACCCCCGAGGGCGCGGCCCAGGTCATGGAGCAGGCCAGCCTGGTGGTGATCGTGCCCGGCTACGGCATGGCCGTGGCCCAGGCCCAGCACCGCGTGCGCGAGCTGTACGACCAGCTCACGAAGCGCGGCGTGGACGTGCGCTTCGCCATCCACCCGGTGGCCGGGCGCATGCCGGGACACATGAACGTGCTGCTGGCCGAGGCCGAGATCCCGTACGAGAAGCTGGTCGAGATGGACGACATCAACCACGACCTGCCCCAGGCCGACGTGGTGCTGGTGATCGGGGCCAACGACGTGGTCAACCCGGCCGCGCGCCACGACGAGGGTAGCCCGATCTTCGGCATGCCCATCATCGACGCCGACAAGGCCCGCCTGTGCCTGGCCATCAAGCGCTCGATGAACCCGGGCTTCGCCGGCATCGAGAACGAGCTCTACACCGCCGACCGGACCTACATGCTCTTCGGCGACGCCAAGGCCGTGCTGACCGACCTGGTCAAGCAGCTCTCGGGCGGCGGCGGGGCGCACTGACGCCGGGCGCAGCGTTGACGCCGGGAGCGCGGCGCGGGCCGAAAAAGCTGCGGCGGTAGCCGCGAGAAACGGGCCTGGCGGCCCGATTGCGGCTGGCCCAGCGCTTGCATCCCGTGTGGGGCAAACCCGGGGGGGAACCATGGCCCAGCACCACGTCGACGCGACGATGACCCGCGAGCAGATCCTCGAGGAAGTGCTGGCGATGGAACGGGAGACCCACGAGTTGCTCGAGCAGGCGGCCCGCCTGACCCCCGACCCTGAGGAACGGGCCCTGTTCGAGCGCCTGGCCCGGCGCGAGGAAGTGGCCCTCGAGGAGCTGCAGCGCGAGGAGGACCGGCTGGACGCCGAGGACTTCGTCCAGCGCGCCCTCGACTGCTAGCCCGGCCCGGTCAGGCCTCGGGCGCGCCCCCGGCGCCGCCCCAGGCGTCGGCGAAGACGCCCGCCAGGCCGGCCACGACGGCCACCCGCCCCAGCAGCCCCACCCCGGACACCAGGGCGAAGGCCACCGCGAGGTTCTCGTAGCCGCCGGCCAACCCCACCAGCAGCCCCACCAGCCGGAAGAAGGCCGTCACCAGCGCCTCGACGGCGAAGCCTCCCATGAGCAGGCCGATCCAGCGCGAGCGGCCCAGCCGCAGGGCGCACACCACCACGCCGGCCACCGAGGCCAGCACGTCCAGCCAGCCGACCAGCTCCTGGAGCACGCGCGCGATTCCCAAGGCCCCTCCTCGCGCGGCGGGCCTAGCCCGTGCCGCGCGCCAGCTCGGCGATGAAGCCGTCCAGCCGACGCACGTCGTCGGCCCCCAGGTCGACGAACTCGATGCCCACCTCGTAGTGCCGCGGGCTGGCGTCGAGCACCTCGAAGAACGAGGCCACGCGCCCCTTGCAGCGGATCGGCTCGGCGCCCGGCGGCAGGATCTCCATCGGGTAGACGTGGTCCATCTCGAGCGTGTGCTCGGTCTCGATCAGCATGCCGCTGCGGCTGATCAGCCGCACGGTGTAGCTCTCGGGGGTCTGCAGCACCGCCATGTCGGGAGACTCGATCACGAAGCGCAGGCCCGAGAGGCGCTGCTCCTCGAGCACCCGGTTGCTGTCGATGAAGTCGAGGAGGGACTGCAGCTCCGGGCTGACGAGCCCCGAGAAGCGCAGGCCAGCCGAGTACTCCGGGGCCGACTCGCCGGTGGGTTGCCGGCGCAGCCCCGAGAGCGTGGACCAGACCACCACCCCCCTGAGGTCGACGCCGTGGCCTTCCTTCTCCAGCCGCAAGGAGTACTCGACCCCGATGTTCAGGCGCCGGTCGGCGGTCAGCGCCACGCCGCCCAGGCTGATGTTGATGATCTCCACCCGCGAGGCGAAGACCATGCGGCCCTGCACGCCCTCCACGACGAAACGCGGGTGGCGCCGCTTGTTGTTGGCAGCGGGGGCGTCGTTCAAGGGGGCTCCGTGACGACGAGTCTATCCCTTCGCGGGGCGGGCGCAACTGCGCCTATCATCGGGGCGTGAAGCTGCCCGCGCGCCAGCGCCCCTGCCGTTGCGCCGCCCCTCCGGAGGAGCCCCTGATCCCCGAGATGGAGTACGGCTTCAAGGGCCTGATGGTCACCTTCATGGGCGTCACGGCGCCCCCCAAGAGGGTCGACTTCCTGTGCCCGCGCTGCCGCCAGGTGGTGGCCACGCTGCGCGACAAGGCCGACCTCGAGCGCTTCATCCGCGGCGCCTGAGCCGTCCCGCCGCCGGCCCATAATGGACCGCATGCCCGAGGCCTCGCCCTTCGCCGCCCACTGGCCCCTCGACCCGGCGGTCGACTACCTGAACCACGGCTCCTTCGGGGCCTGCCCCACCGCCGTGTTGGAGGCCCAGTCGGCCCTGCGGCTCGAGATGGAGCGCGAGCCGGTGGACTTCCACTGGCGCACGCTGCCCGCCCGCCTGCGCGTGGCGCGCGAGGCCCTGGCGGCCTTCGTGGGCGCGCGGGCCGACGACCTGGCCTTCGTCCCCAACGCCACGGCGGGTGTCAACGCGGTGCTGCGCTCGCTGCGGCTCGCTCCCGGCGACGAGCTGCTCACGACCGACCACGCGTACGGGGCCTGCCGGCGGGCCCTGGAGTTCGTGGCCGGCCGCAGCGGCGCACGCGTGGTGGTGGCCGCGGTGCCCTTCCCGCTGCGCTCCGAGGACGAGATCGTGGAGCCCCTGCTGGCGGCCGCCGGCCCGCGCACGCGGCTGGCGCTGGTCGACCACGTGACCAGCCCCACCGCGCTGGTCTTCCCGGTCGCCCGCCTCGTGCGCGAGCTGGCCGCGCGCGGTGTCGACACGCTGGTGGACGGCGCCCACGCGGTCGGCATGCTGCCGCTCGCGCTCGACGCCCTCGGGGCGGCCTACTACACCTCGAACGCCCACAAGTGGCTGTGCGCCCCCAAGGGCTCGGCCTTCCTGCACGTGCGCCGCGACCGACAGGCCGGCCTGCACCCGCTGGGCATCAGTCACGACTACGACCCCGGGGGCGGGCGCTTCCGGCAGGAGTTCGACTGGACCGGCACGTGCGACCCGACGCCGTGGCTGGCGCTGCCCGAGTGCCTGCGCTTCGTGGGCGGGCTGCTGCCGGGGGGCTGGCCGGAGGTCATGGCGCGCAACCGGGCGCTCGCGCTGCGCGGGCGGGACCTGCTGTGCGCCGCCTTCGGCAGCGCCCCGCTGGCCCCCGACGCCCTGCTGGGCGCCCTGGCCTGCGTGGCCCTGCCCTCGGCCGCCTCCGCCTTCGAGCCCGAGGACCTGCGCGACCGCTGCCGGCGGGCGGGCATCGAGACCTGGCTCATGCGCTCGCCCGATGGCGCTCTCACGGCCGTGCGGATCTCGGCCCAGCTGTACAACCACGAGGAGCAGTACACCCGGCTCGGGCGCTGCCTGCTCGAGGCGCTGGCCCGGGGCTGAGCCGGCCACGCCGCACGGCCGCGGCAGGCGTACGATCGAGCCATGGACAACCGCGTGCGACGTTCCCTGCTCTACGTCCCGGCCTCGTCCGAGGCCATGCTGCGCAAGGCCGGCCGGCGCGGCGCCGACGTGCTGGTGGTCGACCTCGAGGACGGCCTGCACCCCGAAGCCAAGGACCGCGCCCGGGCGGCGCTGCCGCGCCTGCTGCGCGAGGTCGACTTCGGCTCCGCCGAGGTCCTGCTGAGGGTCAACGCCCTGTCGACCCCCTGGGGCGAGCCCGACCTGGAGCTGGCGGCCGAGCTGCGGCCGGCCGGCGTGGTGCTGCCCAAGTGCGAGGACCCCGAGCTCGTGGCCCGCGCCGACCGGCGCCTGGGCGAGCTGCCGCTGTTCCTCATGGTCGAGACGCCGGCCGGCGTGTCGCGGGCCCTCGAGCTGGCGCGCGCGCCGCGCGTGCGCGGCCTGCTGTTCGGGGCGGCCGACTTCCGGGCCGCGATGCGGGCCGGCCAGGACCCCGACGAGAGCGAACTGCTCGTGGCCCGGGGCCTGATCGTGCTGGCCGCCCGGACCGCCGGCGTCGAGGCCTTCGACACGCCCTACTTCGCCTACCAGGACCTCGACGGCCTGCGGCGCTCGGCCCGGCGCGCCAGGCTGCTGGGCTTCGACGGCAAGACCGCCGTCCACCCCGGCCAGGTGGGGCCCATCCACGAGGCCTTCACGCCCGGCGAGGCCGAGGTCTCGCGGGCCCGCCAGGTGCTGGCCGCGCTCGAGTCGGCGGCCCGCGAGGGGCGCGGCGTGGCCAGCCTCGACGGCGAGATGCTGGAGGCCCTGCACGGGCGCGAGGCCGAGCGCACGCTGGCCCGGGCCCGGGTCCTGACGACAGCCTGACCCGCGCCGCCGTTGAGCGCATAATCCGGCGACATGGACCTGGTCGCCAGCCTGCGCTCGTCCCTGCACCGGCTGTTCACCCGGCCGGTGGCCGAGCTCAGCCGCGCCCAGCGGCTGCTGCGCTACGCGCTCAACCTGACGCGCCACTGCGCGCGCGAGCTGGACCAGGACAACGCCCAGCAGCTGGCCGCCGCGCTGACCTACCGCACCATCTTCAGCCTGGTGCCGCTGCTGATGGTCAGCATGCTGGCCTTCCGCCTGTTCGGCGACATGGACGCGGCCTTCCTGAAGCTGCAGTCCGTGGCCTACGGCTTCTTCGACTTCGGCGCGGGCAGCGGCGCGCCGGAGGCGGCCGCGCTCAAGGCCGAGCTGGACGGGCGCCTGCGCGAGGTCGTCATGGAGGTGGCCAGCATCCGCTTCGAGCGCCTGGGGGCCCTGGGCGCGGTGCTGCTGGTGTGGGCGGCGCTGGGGCTCCTGATGACGGTGGAGGACTCGGCCAACGCCATCTACCGGGCCCCCAAGGGGCGCGCCCTGCTGGCCCGGGTGGTCATCTACTGGGCCGTCCTGACGCTGGGACCGCTGGTGCTGCTGGCCGTGCTGTACTTCGTCGACCAGGCCCACGCCACGCTGGCGGGCGTGCCGCTCTTCGGGGCGCTGCTGCAGCTGCTGGCGCGCCTCGACAAGCTGCTGGCCTCGTGGCTGCTGCTGACGCTGCTCTACAAGCTCATGCCCAACACGCGCGTGGAGCTGCGCCCGGCCCTGACCGGCGCGCTCGTGGCCGGCGCACTGTGGGAGGCCTCGCGCTGGGCCTTCGGCCTCTACGTCAGCGACGCGCTGCCCTACCTGAAGCTCTACGGCGCGATCGGCCTGATCCCCCTCTTCCTCTTCTGGGTCTACCTCAACTGGCTGATCGTGCTGTTCGGCATGGAGCTGGCCTTCACCCTGCAGGCCATGCACGGCGGCGACTTCGAGCGCCTCGAGGAGCAGCGCGGCTACCTGCAGTCGGGCAACCCCTACTGGCTGCTGCCGCTCATGTCGGCCGTGGCGCGGGCCTTCCTGGAGGGGCGCAGCCTCAGCCGCCAGGCCCTGGCCGAGGAGCTGCGGCTGCCGCTGCAGGCGGTGGCCGAGCTGTGCGAGAAGCTGGAGCACCGCGGCTACCTGCACAGCCTTCGGAAGCGCGGCAGCGAGGACATGAACCTGGTGCTGGCCCGGCCGCCCGAGAGCGTGGCCGTGGCCGAGCTGCTGGACCTGGCGGCCGGGCTGACCATCGGGCCCCGGGCGCGGCGCGAGTGCGGCGGCTGGCAGTTCCTGGGCACGCTGACCGAGGACGCGGCCGAGCGCGCGGGACGGCGCAGCCTGCGCGACCTGGCCTCGGGAACCCCGGCCTAGCCGCGCTCGTCTGGGCACTCATGGATCCCTCCCGCCCGCACGAGGCGCGCCTGGCCCTGGAGGTGCCGGCCCTGGCCCTGGCCGGCACGCTCGCGCAACTGGCCACCGGCCCGCGCTACGGCCTGTTCCGCGACGAGTTCTACTACCTGGCCTGCGCCGACCACCTGGACTGGGGCTACGTGGACCACCCGCCGCTCTCGGTGGTCGCGCTCTGGCTCGTGCGGGCCGTCCTCGGCGACTCGCTCCTGGCGGTGCGCCTGCTGCCCAGCCTGCTGCTCGGCCTGCTGGTGCTGCAGGCCGCGCTGCTGGCGCGGGAGTACGGCGGCGGGCGCTTCGCGCAGGCCCTGGCCGGCCTGTCGATCCTGGCGGCCCCGCAGTTCCTGGCCCTGGCAGGCACCTACTCCATGAACTCCCTGGACCTGGCCTTCTGGGCCGCGGGGGCGCTGCTGGTGGCGCGGCTGTCGCGGCTCGACCGGCCCCGCCTGTGGCTGCCGCTCGGACTGCTGATCGGCCTGGGGCTCCTGAACAAGCTCAGCCTGCTGTTCTTCGCGGCCGGCCTGGGCGTCGCCGCGCTGGTCACGCCGCTGCGCCGCCACCTGCGCACGCCCTGGCCGTGGCTGGGGGCGCTGCTGGCCACGGCCTGCCAGCTGCCGCACCTGCTCTGGCAGGCGGCCCACGGCTGGCCCACGGCCGAGTTCGTGCGCAACGCGACGCTCTACAAGAACGCCCCCCTCACGCCGCTGCAGTTCCTCGGCGCCCAGGTCGAGGCGCTCAACCCCGCCAGCGCGCCGCTCTGGATCGGCGGGCTGGCCTGGCTGCTGCTGGCGCGCCCCGCGCGCGCCTTCCGCCCGCTGGGCTTCGTCTACCTGGTGGCGCTCGGCGTGATGCTGCTGCAGAACGCCAAGCCCTACTACCTGGCGCCGGCCGTGCCGATGCTGCTGGCCGCCGGGGCCACGGCCTTCGGGGCCTGGAGCCAGGC
>JBDIBD010000198.1:0-8369 GCA_039812725.1 Vicinamibacteria bacterium
CGCCCCGGGCCGGAGCCGGCTGTCCTTCGACGAGGCTCACCGCCGGCTGTCCGTGGCCCTGGGCTGGGACGCCCTGCCCAGCCCGGCCAGCCGCGTCGTGCGCGCCGGCCCGGGCTTCGAGGCCCAGGGTGTCGGCCGGGGCCACCGCGTGGGCCTGTGCCTCGACGGCGAGCCCGCGGGGCCCGACCGGCCGGCCCCCGCACGCGGACAGGCGGAGTAGACTCGCTCACCATGGAGCCGGCCGGCGCGCCCCAACTCGAGGACGCCCAGCGCCAGCTGTTCGTGCGCAACCCGGCGGTGCAGCTCCTGATCGACGCCGAGAGCGGCCGCATCCTCTCGGCCAATCCCGCCGCCTGCGCGTTCTACGGGTACGACGAGGCGCGCCTGCGCGAGATGCACGTCTGGGAGATCAACCAGCTCCCGCGCGAGGAGGTCGTGGCCGCGATGCGGCTGGCCGCGGAGGGCGGCCGGGGCCCCTTCATCTTCCCGCACCGGCTGGCCTCGGGCGAGGTGCGCCAGGTCGAGGTGCACAGCGGCCCGATCGAGGCCGGCGGCCGTCGCTACCTGCACTCGCTGGTCTTCGACGTGACCGAGCGCCGGCAGGCCGAGGCCGCCCTGCGCGAGAGCGAGGAGCGCTACCGCCGGCTGGTCGAGGTCTCGCCGCTGGCGATCGTGGTGCACGCCGGCGGGCGGCTGCGCTACATCAACGCCACCGGCCTGCGGCTGCTGGGGGCCGAGCGCGAGGACCAGGTGCTGGGGCGCCCCGGCCTCGACTTCGTCCACCCCGAGTCGCTCGAGCCCGTGCAGCGCCAGCTGGAGCGCCTGCAGGAGGGGCACGCGGTGCCGCTGGTCGAGGCGCGCTTCCTGCGCCTCGACGGGCGCCCCGTCGAGCTGGCCGTGGCGGCCATCCCCTTCACCTTTCACGGCCAGCCCGCGGTCCAGATGGTGGGGGCCGACGTGGGCGAGCCGCGGCGGCGCGAGCGCCGGCAGCAGGTGCTCTACCGCATCGCGACCGCGGCCCTGGGAGGCGACGACCTCGACACCCTGCTGCGCGAGGTGCACGCGCTGGTGGGCGAGCTGGTCGACGCGCACAACTTCTACGTCGCGCTCCTCGACGCTCCCTCGGGCCTGTTGCGCTTCCCGTACTTCGTGGACGAGTACGACCCGCCCCCGGCGCCGCACCCGCCGGGGCGCGGGCTGACCGAGCTCGTGCTGCGCTCGGGCCGGCCGCTGCTGGTCGACCCCGAGGGCTACGCCGCGCTGCAGGAGCGCGGCGAGGTGCAGTCCGTCGGGGCCGCCTCGGTGGACTGGCTGGGGGTGCCGCTGCTGCGCGGCGGGGAGCCCTTCGGCGTGCTGGCCGTGCAGAGCTACAGCGAGCGCGTGCGCTACGGGGCCGAGGACCTCGAGCTGCTGACCTTCGTGTCGCAGCACGTGGCCAGCGCCATCGAGCGGCGCGCGGCCGCCTCGGCCCTGCGCGAGAGCGAGGCGCGCTTCCGCAGCCTCGCCCAGACGGCGCCCTGCGCCATCGTGATCTACGACCAGGAGGGCTTCCTCTACGCCAACGACGCGGCCCTGGCCGTGACCGGCCGCACGCGGGAGGAGCTGGCCGGCACGCACTTCTGGGACCTGGTGGCGCCCGAGATGCGCGAGCCGCTGCGCGAGCGCGGCCTGGCCCGCCTGCGCGACCAGGCCCTGGCCCCGGCCCGCTACGAGGTGCGCCTGCTGCGCCCCGACGGCAGCTCGGTCTGGCTGGACTTCTCGGTCAGCCTGATCCAGTACGAGGGCCGGCCCGCCATCCTGGCCGCGGCCTTCGACGTCAGCGAGCGCAAGCGCGCCGAGGAGCAGGTCCGGCACCTGGCCTACCACGACGGCCTGACCGGCCTGCCCAACCGCCTGCTGTTCCGCGACCGCCTCGAGGTGGCCGTGGCCCAGGCCCACCGCGACGGCTCGCGCGTGGCGGTGCTGTTCGTCGATCTGGACAACTTCAAGGTCATCAACGACTCGATGGGCCACTCCCAGGGCGACGAGCTGCTGCGCGAGGTGGCCCGCCGGCTGACGGCCAGCGTGCGCGAGGGCGACACCGTGGCGCGCCACTCGGGGGACGAGTTCACGCTGGTGCTGCCGGGCCTGCGCCAGCACCTCGACGCGGTCAAGGCCGGCAACAAGCTGCTGGACGTGCTGCGCCAGCCCTTCGTGCTGACCGGGCGCGAGGTGGTGGTGACCGCCAGCATGGGCATCACGGTCTACCCCGAGGACGGGGCCGACGCCGAGGCCCTGGTCAAGAACTCCGACAACGCCATGTACCGCGCCAAGGAGCGCGGCCGCGACGGCTACCAGCTGTTCGCCCCCGACATGAACGCCCGCGCGGTGGAGCGGCTGGCCCTCGAGCAGGACCTGCGCCGGGCCTTCCTGCAGGACGAGCTGCGCATCTTCTACCAGCCGCTCTACGACGCCCGCAGCCAGCGCATCGTCTCGGTCGAGGCCCTGCTGCGCTGGCGCCGCGAGGGGCGCTTCGTGCCGCCCGCCGACTTCATCCCGGTGGCCGAGGTGACCGGGCTGATCATGCCGATCGGCCTGTGGATGCTGCGGCGGGTCTGCTCCCAGGCGCGGGCCTGGCAGCGCGCCGGCCACGCCGGCCTGGCGGCCGCCGTCAACCTCTCGCCGCGCCAGCTGCAGCAGCCCGACCTGGCCGCGCAGGTGCGGGAGGTGCTGGGCGAGACGGGCCTAGAGCCCGAGGCCCTCGAGTTCGAGATCACCGAGACCAGCGCCATGCTGGTCAGTGACGAGCTGGCCCAGACGCTGCGCGACCTGCGCCAGCTGGGCGTGCGACTGGCCATCGACGACTTCGGCGTGGGCTACTCCTCCCTGGCGCACCTCAAGGGCCTGCCGGTGCAGACCCTCAAGATCGACCGCTCGTTCGTGCAGGGCGTGCCCGGCGACGCGGACGACGCGGCCATCGCCACGGCCGTGATCCAGATGGCCCACGCCCTGCAGCTGCAGGTGGTGGCCGAGGGGGTCGAGAACGAGGCCCAGCGGGCCTTCCTGGCCGAGCGCGGCTGCGACCGCATGCAGGGCTTCCTGTTCAGCCCGGCCCTGCCCCCCGACCAGCTGGACCTGCTGCTGCGCCTGGACGGGCGGCAGGGCTGAGCGCGGTTGCCGCGGGCCGGGGCGCCTGCTAGATTGGGTGGGTTTTGCAGGCCGTTCCGCCCCGTTCCTCAGCCACCCAGGGAGCCATGAGCACCTCCACGTTCACCCCGCCGTCCGCCGGGCCCGCGCGCACGGCCGAGAACGTCCTCGACCTGGTGGGCCAGACGCCGCTGCTGCGCCTGCGCCGCTTCGCCGACGAGGACGCGGCCGAGGTCTGGGCCAAGCTCGAGTTCCTCAACCCGGGCGGCAGCGTCAAGGACCGCGCGGCCCTGGGCATGGTGCAGGCCGCCGAGCAGGCCGGCCTGCTGAAGCCCGGCGCCACCATCATCGAGCCCACCGCCGGCAACACCGGCATCGGGCTGGCGCTGGTCGGCAACGCCCGCGGCTACCGCGTGATCGTGGTGGTGCCCGAGAAGTTCGTGGGTCCGAAGACGGCGGTGATGGGCATCCTGGGTGCCGAGGTCGTGCTGACGCCCACCGAGAAGGGCATGCCGGCCGCCATCGCGCGCGCCCACGAGCTGGCCGCCACCATCCCGAACGCGTACGTCCCCCAGCAGTTCGACAACCTCTCCAATCCCGACGCGCACTACCGCTGGACCGCGCCCGAGATCCACGAGCAGCTGGGCCGGCTGCCCGACGCGGTGGTCATGGGCGGCGGCACCGGCGGCACCTTCACGGGCGTGGCGCGCTACTTCAAGGAGCGCCGCCCCGAGACCCTGACCGTGCTGGTCGAGCCGAGGGGCTCGATCTGGGGCGGCGGCCCGCAGGCGCCCTACAAGGTCGAGGGCATCGGCAACTCGTTCTGGCCGGGGGCGCTCGACCAGGGCGTGCTCGACCGCGTGGCCACCGTGGCCGACGCCGACTCGTTCGCCGCGGTCAAGGAGCTGGCGCGCCGCGAGGGCCTGCTGATCGGCGGCTCCTCCGGCGCCGCGGCCTGGGCTGCGCGCGAGGTGGCGCGGGAGCTGGGGCCGGGCAAGCTGGTGGTGACGCTGTTCGCGGACGGTTTCGAGCGCTACCTCGGCAAGGGCGTCTTCGAGAATCTCTGATCCGGACCGGCGCGCCCGGCCGCCCCGCGGGGGGGACGGCCCCGGGGCGCGCGTGAGGGCTAGCCAAGACATGGGCTTCGCGACCGACTGCATCCACGCCGGCCAGGAGCCGGACCCCACCACCGGCGCGGTGGTCGTGCCGGTCTACCAGACCTCCACCTACGTGCAGGAGGGGATCGGCCGCCACAAGGGCTACGAGTACGCCCGCACCCACAACCTGACCCGGCGCACGCTCGAGCGCAACCTGGCGGCCCTCGAGGGCGGCACGGACGCCTACTGCTTCGCCTCGGGGCTGGCCGCCACCAACGCCGTGCTGACGCTGGTCAAGGGCGGCGGGCGGGTGGTCTGCTCCGACAACGTCTACGGGGGCACGCACCGTCTGTTCACCAAGATCCTGGCCCACTACGGCATCGACTTCGCGTTCGTCGACTGCCGCGACGCCGCGCGCGTGGCGCGCGAGGCCGGGCGCATGGACCTGCTCTGGATCGAGACGCCCACCAACCCGCTGATGAAGGTCTGCGACATCGCGGCCCTGGCGGAGGTGGCGCACGCGCGCGGGGCCGTGCTGGTGGTCGACAACACCTTCATGAGCCCCTTCTTCCAGCGGCCGCTCGCGCTGGGGGCCGACATCGTGGTGCACTCCACCACCAAGTTCCTGAACGGGCACTCCGACAGCGTGGGCGGCGTGGCCGTGGTGCGCTCCGAGGAGCACGCCGCCTGGCTGAAGTTCGTGCAGAACGCGGCCGGGGCCATCCTGTCGCCCTTCGACTCCTTCCTGGTGCTGCGCGGCACGAAGACGCTGGCCCTGCGCATGCCGCGCCACGAGGAGAACGCGCGGCACGTGGCCGAGTTCCTGCGGGCCTCGTCCAAGGTGCGCCAGGTGTTCTGGCCCGGCTTCCCCGACCACCCCGGCCACGAGGTGCAGAAGCGCCAGGCCACCGGCTTCGGCGCGCTGATCTCGTTCGACCTGGGCTCGCTCGAGGCCGCCGGCCGGCTGCTCGAGCGCGTCAGGCTGTGCTCCCTGGGCGAGAGCCTGGGCGGCGTGGAGACGCTGATCTCGCACCCCGCCACCATGACCCACGCCGGCTACACGCCGGCCGAGCGGGCCGAGCTGGGCATCGGCGACGGCCTGGTGCGCATCAGCGTGGGCTGCGAGGACGTGGACGACCTGCTGGCGGACCTGGGCGGCGCCCTGGCGGCCGTCTAGGGCGCAGGCGCGGCGGCCCTAGGCGCCGCCGACGGCCGTGGACTCGTCCAGCCAGGCCAGGTAGGACGGCAGCCCGTCCTCGACCTTCAGCGCCAAAAGCTCCGGCACCTCGTAGGGGTGCAGCCGGGCCAGCGCCGCCTCGATGGCCTCGAGGCGCCCGGCGCGGGTCTTGATGACCAGCAGCCACTCCGCGTCGCGCTGCAGCTCGCCCTTCCAGCGGTAGTACGAGGTCACGCCGGGGACCACGTTCACGCAGGCCGCCAGGCCCTCCCCGACCAGCGCCCGCGCCAGCTGCTCGGCCACCTCGGCCGAGGGCGCCGTCGAGAGCGCCACCAGCCGCGCGCTCACGCCGTGGCCCGGCCCTGCTGCAGCGCCCGGCCCTGCTCCGCGCTGAGGGGCACCACCGAGAGCCGGCCCTGCCGCACCAGCGGGCTGTCGGCGAAGAGCGGGCTGGCCTTGATGTCCGCCAGGGAGACGGGCACGGGCAGCCGGCGCACCGGCTCGAGGTCGACCACCACCAGGCGCGGCTGGCCCGCGCGCGGGTCAGGGTAGGCCGCCCGGGCCACGCGCGCCAGGCCGACCGCGGCCTTCTCGTCGCCGGTGTGGTAGACGACCACCAGCTCGCCCGCCTGCATGGCGCGCAGGTTCTTGAGCGCCGCCGGGTTCGTGACCCCGTCCCAGACCGCGCGGCCCTCGCGCTCGAGGTCCGCGTACGAGTACGCCTGCGGTTCCGTCTTCACCAGCCACATGCCGCGATTCTAGCCCGGAAATAGGCGTTGACACTCCGCCTGCAGCTGCCGTAATCTTGCAGCACTTTTTTTTGCGAGTACTGCAAGATGACCCTGGCGCTGGAGCAGCTGGAGACGCGGGTGAAGGAGCGGCTGGCGGAGCAGCGCCGGCTGGTGGGCGAGCTGCTGGCGCAGCGCGAGCAGCTGCAGGGCTCGCTGTTCGAGCGCTGGGCGCTGTGCGGGAAGACTGGCTGCGCCTGCCGCGAGGGCGAGCGCCACGGGCCCTACTACGTGCTCTCGAGCCGTGGCCGGGCCGGCAGCGGCTTCACCTACCTGGCCCCCTCGGCGGTCCGCCTGGCGCGCGGACGGGTGCGCGCCTACCGCGACTTCCGGCGCGGGCTGAAGCGCCTGCAGCGGGTCAACCAGGAGCTGGTGGCGCTGCTGCGGCGGGTCCAGTCGCGGCGCCTGCAGGCCTCCGCGCGGAACCTCAAGTCGGTCTCGGTGTCACAGTGAAAACTACTCGTGGTGGCGCGATGTTACAAGATGAACCTGAAGTAAGATCTCAGGCTGTGACCCGCCCCGACGAAGCCCCCGACGGCGCCGGCGCCGTGGCCCGCAAGGCGCTGCTGCTGCTGTGCGGCCTGGGGCTCGTGGCGCTGGTGGTGGGCTCGCTCTTCGGCAACCGCGGCATGCTGCAGCTGCTCGAGCAGCAGCAGCGGGCGCGCCGGCTGGAGGCCGAGATCGACAGCCTGCGCGGCGAGAACGCGCGCCTGGCCGGCGAGATCGACGCTTTGCGCACGGAGCCGCGCGCCATCGAGCGCCTGGCGCGCGAGCAGCTGGGCCTGGCGCGCCCGGGCGAGACCGTCTTCCTGGTGCCCGAGGACCCGGGCGGGCGCTGAGCGCGTGCCCGAGGCGCTGCTGGTCCGCCCGCTGGCGGCTCCCGGGGAGCACGAGTGGTGTGCCGCGCTCATGGCGGACTCCGAGCCCTGGCTGACGCTGGGGCTCGGCGTGGCGTCGCTGCGGCGCACGCTGGCCCGGCCCGGCAGCGAGAGCTACCTGGCGCTGGTCGGCGAAGAGCGAGCCGGCTGCCTGGTGCTGGACCTGCAGGGGGCGCTGGTGGGCTACGTGCGCGCCGTCTGCGTGGCGCCGGGCCTGCGCGGCCGGGGCTGGGGCGCCCGCCTGCTGGGCTTCGCCGAGGAGCGCGTCTTCCGCGAGTCGCCCAACGTCTTCCTGTGCGTGTCGTCCTTCAACCGCGACGCGCGGCGCTTCTACGAGCGCCTCGGCTACGAGACCGTGGGCGAGCTGCACGACTACCTCGTGGCGGGGCTGGGCGAGGTCTTGATGCGCAAGACCCGCGGTCCCGTCCGCGGCTACTCCCCGCGCTGAGCCGCGCCGCGCGCCTCATTCCTGTTGACAGCCGGCGCGGGCCGACGACTAGAATGCCTGGTCCCGTCCGAGATCGCCGCGCCCGCCGTCCCCGGGGGCGCGGCTCGAGCCACCAGAGGAGGCCCGATGCCCAGGCACATGACCAAGGCCACCATCGTGGCGGCGCTGGCCGAGAAGGTCGGCACGTCCAAGAAGACGGCCTCCGACTTCGTCGAGACCCTGGCTGCCATGGCCTACAAGGAGGCCCGCAACGGCTTCCCGATCCCTGGCATCGGGAAGCTGGTGGTGCGCCGCCGCGAGGCGCGGCGCGGCCACAACCCCAAGACCGGCCAGCCGATGAACATCCCCTCGCGGCGCTACCTGAAGGTGGTCATCTCCAAGACGGCCACCGACGCGGTGCTGGGCCGCAAGTAGGGCCGCGCCGGCTCAGCCCCAGATCGCGCGCAGCTGGCCGGGCAGCTCGGCCAGCCAGGCCTCGAAGTCGGCCTGGGAGTCGACCACGATCTCGAGCTTGCCCGCCGGCGTGCGCCGCAGCCGCCCGGGGTGGCGCGGCATCAGCGGGATGACCACCTGCTCGCGGTGGATGCCGAGCGCGTCCGTGACCTCGAGGATGCGGCCGATCTCGGCCGCCGTGACTTCCTTCAGCATGGCGCGATCATAACCTCCCGCCACGCGCCCGCGGCCGGCCCGGCTCTGCTACAGTCCCGCGCATGAGCGACCCGGGCGAGGCGGGCCTCGAGGCCCAGGTGCTCGAGGTGGTGCGCGAGCTGGCGGCCGAGTTGCACGGCCCGCGCGCCGCCCACGCGGCCCGCCCCGGCGCCTCGCTGGAACGCGAGGTGGGCCTGGGCAGCCTCG
>JBDIBD010000199.1:0-8332 GCA_039812725.1 Vicinamibacteria bacterium
CGAGCTGGCGCGCGGCCTCCTGGCCGTGGCCGTCCTTCCGCCGGCCTTCGACCACCTCGTGCCGGGCCTGCTGCTGGCGGGGCTGGCGGCAGGTGGCGGGCTGGCGCTGCTGCTGGCCCTGTCGGCGCGGGTGCCGCTGCGGAGGGCGCCGACGTGGGGCTGCGGCGGGGAGCTGACGGCCCACAACGAGTTCAGCGCGGCGGCCTTCTCGAAGCCAGCGCTGATGGTCTTCCGCGGCATCTACCGCCCCACGCGCGACGTGGCCCGCTCGGAGAGCGCCCCGTACTTCGGCCAGGAGGTGCGCTACCGCTCGGAGATCGCCGCGCCCTTCGAGCGCTACCTGTACGCGCCGGCCACCCGCGCGCTGCTGGCCGTGGCGGAGCGCCTGCGCTTCATCCAGGCCGGCAGCCTGCACGCCTACCTGGCTTACGTGCTCGTCCTCGGAGTGGCCCTGCTGTGGTGGCTGGGAGGGTGATGTGAGCATCGACGTCCTGCGGGCGGGGCTGTTCGCGGCGGCCCAGGCGGTGGCCTTCCTGCTGGTGGCCCCGCTGCTGCACTCGCTCGTGAAGAAGATGAAGGCCGGGCTGCAGCTGCGCCAGGGGCCGCCGCTGCTGCAGGGCCACTACGACCTGGCCAAGCTGCTGCGCAAGCAGCCCGTCCGCTCGACCGCCGCCTCGTGGGTCTTCGTGGCGGGGCCGCGGGTCTCCTTCGCGACGGCCCTGACGGCCGCGCTGCTCGTCCCGGCGCTGCGCCCGTGGGCCCCGCTCGAGTCCGCGGGCGGCATCCTGGTCCTGGTGGGGCTCTTGGCGCTGGGCCGCTTCGCCCTGGCGCTTGCGGCGCTCGACACGGGCAGCCCGTTCGGTGGCATGGGCGCGAGCCGCGAGATGACCATCGGGGCGCTGGCCGAGCCCGCGCTGATGCTGGGGCTCTTCACCGTGGGCCTGTCCGCGGGCTCGCTGAACCTCGGCGAGCTGACCCGGCGCACCCTGGAGCGCGGCGTCTCGTGGCACCCCAGCGAGCTGCTGGCGGCCGCGGCGCTGTTCGTGGTCCTGATCGCGGAGACGGGCCGCGTGCCGGTGGACAACCCGGCCACGCACCTCGAGCTGACCATGATCCACGAGGCCATGCTGCTCGAGTACTCCGGCCCCGACCTGGCCCTCTCGGAGTGGGCCTCCTCGGTGAAGGAGCTGACGTTCATGGTGCTGCTGGTCGACCTGTTCCTGCCGCTCGGGATGGGCGGGCCGGGACCCTGGTGGATGCCCTGGATCGCGCCGCTCTGGCTGGCCGCCAAGCTCTTCCTGCTCGCGGTCCTGGTGGTGCTGGTCGAGTCGACCAACGCCAAGCTGCGGCTCTTCCGCGTGCCGGAGCTGATGGCGGTCTCGCTGGTCCTGGGCTTCCTGGCCCTGGCCATCCGGTTCTTCTAGAGGAGACGAGCCTTGAGCCACGATCTGGTCGGGCTGTGCGCCGCCGGGATGCTGGTGAGCGTCTACCTGATGGTCGGCCAGAAGGCGCTGTTCGTGACCATCCGCCTGTACGGCCTGCAGTCGCTGCTGCTGGCGCTGGTGGCGGCCGTGACGGCCTTCGCCGAGCAGCGCCCGCACCTCTACGCCAGCGCCGTGCTGACGCTCGGCCTGAAGACGCTCTGGATCCCGTGGTTCCTGATGCGGGTGGTCGACCGGGTCGGGATCCGGCGCGAGGTGGAGCCGCACGTCAACGTGCCGACGGCGCTCCTGGCCAGCCTCGGGCTGACGGTCGTCGGCTACCGGGTGAGCCTCGGGCTCGCCACGGGCGACCAGGGGCTGGCCCACCAGGTGGTGGGCGCCTCGCTGTCGATGCTCCTGATGGGCCTGCTCCTGATGGTCACGCGCAAGAAGGCCGTCACGCAGATCCTGGCCTTCCTGACCATCGAGAACGCGGTCTTCCTGGTGGCGCTGGGGGCCACCGCGGGCATGCCGCTGGTGGTGGAGCTGGGCATCTCCTTCGACGTGCTGCTGGTGGTGCTGGTGCTGGGCGTGCTCGTGCAGCGCATCGTGGAACGCTTCGAGTCGATGGACACCAGCCGCCTCTCCCGGCTGAAGGGCTGAGCCGTGGGCGCCCTGCTCGCGACGCTGCTGCTGCCCCTGCTCACCGCCGGAGTCGGCCTGCTGCCCGGCCGCCGACGACTCAAGGAGGGGCTGTTCCTGGCCGGCATGCTGGCCACCTTCGCGGCCAGCCTGGCCACGGCCCGTCGCTTCCTGGACGGCGAGGTCCCGCAGGCCCTGGGCGCGGCCCTGCGCGTGGACGGCCTCTCGGCCCTGGTGCTGGTCCTGACGGCCTTCGCCGGGCTGCTGTCGAGCTTCTACGCGGTCGGCTACCTCGAGCGCAACGAGCGCGCGGGCTTCATCTCGCCCGGCATGCGCCGCAAGCTCCTGGCGCTGATGCCGGCCTACGTCGCGGTGCTGCTGCTGGTGGCCGTCTCGAACAACCTGGGCGTGCTGTGGGTCGCCGTCGAGGCCACCACCGTGGCGTCGGTCTTCCTGGTGGCCTTCCACGACCGGGACACGTCGCTCGAGGCCGCCTGGAAGTTCCTGATGCTGGGGGGCGTGGGCCTGGGCTTCGCGCTGCTCGGCACGGTGCTGATCTTCGCCTCGGCCCAGGGCGTCATGGGCGAGGACCTGGCCAGCCTGGAGTGGACCCGGCTGGTGGCGGCGGCCAGCCGCTTCCACCCGTTCACGCTCAAGCTGGGCGTGGTCTTCGCCGTGATCGGCTACGGGACCAAGGCGGGGCTGGCGCCCATGCACACCTGGAAGCCGGACGCCTACCGCGAGGCGCCCTCGCCCGCGGGCGTGCTGATGGCCGTGGGGATGCTGAACTGCTCGCTGTACTGCCTGCTGCGCATCCACCTGATCTCGAAGGCGGGCCTGGGGCCGGCCTTCTCGGAGGGCCTGATGCTGGGCCTGGGCCTGCTCTCGGTGCTGGTGGCGACGCCGTTCATCCTGATCCAGTGGAACCTCAAGCGCCTGCTAGCCTACTCGAGCATCGAGCACGTGGGCATCATGGCGCTGGGCTTCGGGCTGGGGGCGCGAGCGGCCACCTTCGGCGCGCTCCTGCACATGACCTACCACACGCTGGCCAAGCCCGTGGGCTTCTTCTCGGCCGGCACGCTGGCGCAGCTGCACCGCTCCTCCGACTTCGACGAGCTCGGCAGCGGGACGCTCTGGCGCACGCCCGTGGCCAGCGGCCTCTTGGCCGTGGCGACGCTGATGGTCACCGGGTCGCCGCCCTTCGGGCTGTTCTTCAGCGAGATGCTCATCCTGCGCGAGGGTTTCCTGGGCCCGCACCGCCTGGCGACGGTGGTCTTCCTGGCCAGCCTGGTGCTGCTCTTCTGCGGCTTCTTCTACCAGGTCGGGCGGCTGGTGCTGGGCCCGCGGCCGACCGGCGGCCGCGCGCCGGAACCCGAGGTGCTGGACATGGCGATGGGCACGACGATCGCCGTCGCGCTGCTGGCGGCGGTGTCGGCCTTCTACCTTCCGGGGCCGCTGATGGCGCTGATCCAGGCGGCCGTGGCCGTGGTGGCCGGGAGCGGAGCATGAGCGACCTGGCACGCGTCCGGCAGTTGCTCGGCCCGGGGGAGTGGGGCACCTTGCGCGAGGAGCGCGAGCAGGAGGCCTCGCTGGCGGCTCCGCTCGGCAGCCTGCCGGAGCTGGCCGACCGGCTGGCCGGGCACGGCTCGCTGGCCTCGCTCTTCGCCACGGACGAGCGGACCTCGTCCGGCTGGTTCGGCCTTCATCAGGTCTGGTCGCTGCCCGGTTGCGGGACCTTCCTGCGGCTGCACGCGCCGGTCGACCCGGCCCGTCCGGCCTTCCCGTCGATCGCGGCCCGCCACCCCGCGGCGAACTGGTTCGAGCGTGAGGTCCAGGACTACTTCGGCCTGGTCCCGGAGGGGCACCCCAACCCCCGGCGGGTCGCGCTGCACGACGACTGGCCCGAAGGGACCTTCGTGCTGCGCAAGGACTTCTCCGACTCCGCCGCGGTCCCGCGGGTCGAGAGCCGCCTCCATCCCTTCCGGCCGGTCACGGGCGAGGGCGTCTTCAGGATCCCCGTCGGTCCCGTGCACGCCGGTGTGATCGAGCCCGGGCACTTCCACTTCGGCGTGGCGGGCGAGCCCGTGCTCGACCTGCAGCTCCGTCTCTTCTACGTCCACAAGGGCACCGAGAAGCGCTTCGAACGGCTGCCCTGGCGCCAGGGGCTCTTCCTGGCCGAGTCGATCTCGGGCGACTCGGCGGTGGCCCACGCGCTGGCCTTCGCCCACGCGCTGGAGCGCTTGACGGGGACGCCGGTGCCGCGCCGGGCGCGCCTGCTGCGGGTGGTGCTGCTCGAGCTGGAGCGGCTCTACAACCACGTGGCCGACATCGGCGCGATCGCCACGGACGTGGCCTTCGCGGCGCCCGCGGCCCAGGCCCAGCTGCTCAGGGAACGCCTGGTGGCCCTCCACGAGCAGATCTTCGGCTCGAGGCTGTTGCGGGGCACCGTGGCCCTCGGCGGCGTCAAGCGGGACCTCGGTCTCGCGGCGCGCTCCGGCCTGAGGATCCACCTGGCGGGCTTCCGGCCCGCCTTCGAGGGCCTCGTCACCCTGCTGATCGACTCCGGCTCCTTCACGGACCGGATCGACGGCACGGGGATCCTGACGGCCCAGGCAGCCCGCGACCTGGGGGTCGTGGGGCTGGCCGGCCGCGCCTCCGGCCTGGACCAGGACCTGCGGCGGGATCACCCCACCGACGGGTACGCCGAGCTGCGCTTCGAGGTGCCGACGGAGGAGGGCGGCGACGTGCGAGCACGCCTGATGGTCCGAGCACGCGAGGTGGAGCAGTCGCTCGGCCTCGTCGAGCAGGCGCTGGCCGCTCTCGAGGCGGACCGGGAGGGCGAGGTCGGCGCCCCGCTGCCGACCGCGCTGCCGGCCTCCGCCTGCGCCCTGGGCTGGGCCGAGGGCTGGCGCGGCGGCTGCCTGCACTGGGTCCAGACGGACGCCGAGGGCCGCCTCGGCCGCGTCAAGGTCGACGACCCCAGCTTCAAGAACTGGCCCGGGCTGGCCTGGGCCGTGCCCGGCAACATCGTCCCGGACTTCCCGGTGATCAACAAGAGCTTCAACTTGTCCTACTCGGGCAACGACCGCTAGGAGGAGGCATGTTCCGCATCCTGACCCGGTCCGCCCGCGAGGGCGTCGTGACGGACCCGCGACCCTGCGACCGGCCGGGGCCCGCGGCCTTCCCGGCCATCGACTTCGAGCGCTGCACCGCCTGCGGGCAATGCGTCGAGCTGTGCCCGACGGGCGCCCTGCAGCTCGCTCCCGCGGGCCCGCGCGGGCGGCACCTGAGCCTCTCGTACGCGGCCTGCACGGGCTGCCGCGAGTGTTGGGCCTGCCCGGAGCAGGCCGTCCAGGCGGACCTTTCCGAGGCCCTGGTGGCCTACACCCGCGGCCAGCTCACCCGCCAGGCGCTCTTCGAGGCGCCCGAGGACGGCCAGCCCCACCGTTTCGTGCGCGAGGAACGGCTGGAGGGACCCACCGAGGAGGAGGCGTGCGTCGCGCTGCGGGAGCGCATCCGGGGCCGCTTCGGGCGCTCGCTGCACGTGCGCCAGGTGGACGCCGGCAGCTGCAACGGCTGTGAGCTCGAGATCACCGCCACCAGCAACCCCGTCTTCGACCTCGAGCGGTTCGGCATCCACTTCGTGGCCAGCCCGCGGCACGCCGACCTGCTGCTGGTCACGGGGCCGGTGACCCGCAACATGGAGATCGCGCTGCGCCGGACCTGGGAGGCGACACCCGAGCCCCGCGCCGTGGTGGCGGTCGGAGCCTGCGGCTGCAGCGGCGGCATCTTCGGCGAGGGGACCTACGCCTCCCTGGGGGGCGTGGACCGCGTGCTGCCCGTCGACGTCTACGTGCCGGGCTGCCCGCCGCGCCCGCACGCCATCCTGGCGGGCCTGCTGGTGGCCATGGGGCTGCGGGCGGCCCAGGCGCGGCCGGGCCGCGGCCCGGCTAGGGCGTAGCCCAGCGGGGCTCGGTGCCGGCCACGAAGGCTTCCATGCGCACCCCCTCGGCGGCCGGGCGGTCCGGGGCGCCGCCGGCGTTGACCGGCACGAAGACGATATTGCCGGGGATGGGGAAGTCCTCCACCGGGCGGTCGCGGGTGGCCTCCTTCCAGAACTCGATCCAGATCGGCAGGGCCGTGCGGGCGCCGTCCTGGCCGCGCCCCAGGCTGATGCGCTTGTCGTCGTAGCCCACCCAGACGCCCGCCGCCAGCGCGGGCTCGAAGCCCACGAACCAGCCGTCGCTCCAGTCGTCGGTGGTGCCGGTCTTGCCGGCGATGGGCCGCTTGAGGGCCCGCGCGCGCACGGCCGTGCCGCGCTCCACCACGCCCCGCAACAGGCTGGTCATCAGGTAGGCGGTGTCGGCCCGGATGGCGTCGGAGGCCTGCGGGCGCGGCTCCTCGAGCACGTTGCCCTCGCGATCGGCGATGCGCGTCACCAGGGCGGGCTGCATGCGCAGGCCCTGGTTGGCGAAGGTGCCGAAGGCGCCGACCATCTCCTGCAGCGTGGCCTCGCCCGCGCCGATGGCGATGGGCAGGTAGGGCGGCAGCTCGCCCTTGAGGCCCAGCTTGCGGGCGTACTCGATGCCGGCCTCCACGCCCACCGACTGCAGGGTCTTGATGGCCGGGATGTTGCGCGACTGCTCCAGGGCCCGCCGCAGCGGGATCGGGCCGAGGAAGCTGCCGTCGTAGTTGTGCGGCGTCCAGACGGTCTTGTTCCAGGGGTTGGGGAACGAGATCGGCGCGTCCACGATGATCGTGGCCGGCGTGAGGTTCAGGCGCTCGATGGCGGCCGCGTAGACGATCGGCTTGAAGGCCGAGCCGACCTGGCGCATGGCCTGGGTGGCGCGGTTGAACTTGCTGCGCTGGAAGTCGTAGCCGCCCACCATGGCCCGCAGCGCGCCGGTGTGGGTGTCCATGGCCAGCAGCGCCCCTTGCACGGCCGGCTCCTGCTCCAGCGCCACCCTGGCCTCGTGCCGCTCGCCGCCCTGCTCGAGGGCCAGCACGCGCACCGGCACGACCGCCCCGAACGGCAGGGCCTCGGGGACCGGGTGGCGCGTCCAGGCCACGTCGGCGGGCGCCAGCCGTGCGCGCCACTCGCCCAGCCGCAGCGTGGCGCCGGTGCGGTCCGACTCGAGCACGACCGCCCGCACCACGTCGCCCTCGGCGAAGGGCCAGTCCCACTCGTCCAGGTGCAGCTCGGCCGGCAGGTCGCCGCGCGCGTCGAGCACGGTCTCCGCGGGCGCCACCCACCCGCGCGAGCGCCGGTCGAGGGCCAGGAGCCCGTCCCGCACGGCGCGGTTGGCGGCGCGCTGCAGGGCCGGGTCGAGGGTGGTGTAGACCCGCAGGCCGCCCTGGTAGATGCGCTGCGACCCGTACTCGCGCTCGAGGTACTTGCGCACCTCCTCGAGGAAGTGCGGGGCGATCGAGGGCGGGTCCTTGCGCAGCCGCAGCCGGAGGGGCTCGCCCATGGCGCGCTGGCCCTCGGCCTCCGAGATGTACTTCTCCTCGACCATGCGCTGCAGCACGTGGTTGCGGCGCTCGCGGGCCGCCTCGGGGCTCTCGATGGGCGACAGGCGCGCCGGGCTCTGGGGCACGCCGGCCAGCAGCGCGGCCTCCTCCAGGTTCAGCTCGCGCGCGCTCTTGGCGAAGTAGAAGCGGCTGGCGGCCTCGACCCCGTAGGTGCCGTGGCCGAAGTAGACCTGGTTGCAGTAGAGCGTGAAGATCTCCTCCTTGGTGAAGTTCTTCTCGATCTGGAAGGCGAGGATGATCTCCTTGATCTTGCGCTCGTAGGTCTTCTCGGGGGTCAGGAACAGCAGCCGCGAGAGCTGCATGGTCAGGGTCGAGAAGCCCTGGCCCTTGCGGCCGCTGCGCAGGTTGGCCCAAAGGGCCCCCGGGATGCGCCAGGGGTTGATGCCGAGGTGCTTCCAGAAGTCGGCGTCCTCGACCGCCACCACGGCGTTCCTGAAGACCGGCGGGATGTCGGCGAAGCGCACCACCACGCGCTTCTCGATGGCGAACTCGCCCAGCACCGAGCCGTCGGAGGCGAAGACCTGGGTGATGATGTTGGGCTGGAAGTTCTCCAGCGACGAGACCTGGGGCAGGTCGTTCTCGTAGGCCAGGAAGACGCCGCCGACCGAGCCGGACAGGATCGCACCCGTGAACAGCAGCGTCACCAGGGCGCGCCTCAGGGCGCGCCGCCCGGGTTGGGCCGAGGCAGCAGCCGGCATCGCGCGAGGCTACACCGAGGCCGCCGCGCGCTCCAACTC
>JBDIBD010000200.1:0-8321 GCA_039812725.1 Vicinamibacteria bacterium
GAGCTGCGCGGAGCGCCTGGCCCGCGCGCTGGCGGAGACCGGCACGCCGTGCGCGGTCGAGGACGACCCGCGCGCCACGCAGTGGCGCAAGCTGGTGGCCAACGCCGCCATCAACGCCCTGACCGCCCTCTACGGCGTGCCCAACGGCGCGCTGCTGGCGCGGCCCGAGCTGCGGGCCGAGCTGGAGGCCGCCGCGCGGGAGGCCGGCCAGGTGGCCCGCGCGCTGGGCGTCGACCTGGCGGCCGACCCGGCCGAGCTGGCCGTGGCGGTGGTGCGCGCCACCGCCAGCAACCGCTCCTCCATGCTGCAGGACCTGGAGCGCGGCCAGCCCACGGAGGTGGACGCGCTCAACGGCGCGGTGGTCGTCGAGGCGCGGCGGCTGGGGCTGGCCGCGCCGGTCAACGAGCGCCTGTTGCAGGCGGTGCTGGCCAGCGGCGCGGGAGCGCGGGCATGAGGACGGTCACGCGGATCGACGAGGTGCGGGCCTGGCGGCGCGAGGCCGGCGCCGTGGGGCTGGTGCCGACCATGGGCTACCTGCACGCGGGCCACGTCTCGCTGGTGGAGCGGGCCCGCCGCGAGTGCGCGGCCGTGGCCGCCACCATCTTCGTCAACCCCACCCAGTTCGGCCCCGGCGAGGACTTCGCCCGCTATCCGCGCGACCTCGCGCGCGACGCGCGCCTGCTCGAGCAGGCCGGCTGCGACCTGCTGTTCGCGCCGCCGGTGGAGGAGGTCTACCCGCCCGGCTGCGAGACGCGCGTGGACGTCGGTCGCGTCTCGGCCCCGCTGGAGGGCGAGCGGCGCCCCGGCCACTTCGTGGGCGTGGCCACCGTGGTGCTCAAGCTGCTCAACATCGTGCAGCCGAAGCGGGCCTACTTCGGCCAGAAGGACGCGCAGCAGCTGGCGGTCATCCGCCGGCTGGTGCGCGACCTGGACCTGCCCGTCGAGGTCGTGGGCTGTCCCATCGTGCGCGAGGCCGACGGCCTGGCCCTGAGCAGCCGCAACAGCTACCTCGGGCCGGAGGAGCGCCGCGCGGCGCCCGTGCTGTTCCGCGCCCTCGCGGCCGCCCGCGAGGCCCACGCCCAGGGCGAGCGCGACGCCGAGGCCCTGCGGCGCAGGATGCTGGCGGTGCTCGAGGCCGAGCCCCTGGCCCGGGTCGACTACGTCAGCGTGGCCGACCCCGCGACCTTCGCCGAGCTGGTGCGGGTCACGGACGGGGCCCTGCTGTCGATGGCCGTGCGCCTCGGCCGCGCGCGCCTGATCGACAACCTGGTCCTGCCCGGCTAGCCAGCTAGCGCTCCCCACGGCCGGCCAGCAGCAGCAGCTCGGCCAGCTCCAGGACGTCGGTCGGCCAGTAGACCCAGGGACGGGGCCGGCTGGTGCGCGCTGCGTGGGCCCGGCAGCTCAGGACCGCCTGCCGCCACTGGCCCGGCACGGCCTCGCGGCCGCGCACGGCCCCCGCCAGCGCGGCGCAGATGGCGGCGTTGGTGTCGGTGTCGCCGCCCCGCCGCACGGTGCGCACCACCGCCTGCTCGAGCGACTCGGCGTGCAGCAGCTCGAAGAAGGCGTTCTGCAGGGCGATCAGCACCCACCCCTGGCTGGCGCCGTCGCACACGGGCGCCGCCCCCTCGGCCCGCTCCAGCGCCTCGACCACCGGGCGCTGGGCCGAGCTGGTGGTGGCCCAGTCGAGCGCGGCACGCCAGGCCGCCCGGGCGCCGTCCCCGCGGGCCACCGCGTGCGCCACGGCCACGGCGAAGGCCGCAGTCGCGTCGCCACAGACCGGGTGGGGGTGCGCGAGGCCGGCGTCGAGGCGCGCCAGCCCGGCCACCTCGGCGGCCGGGCGCCCGTGCGCGAAGACCCCCAGCGGGCTGACGCGCATGAGCGAGCCGTTGGCCTGGCTGCCGGGGTTGGGCCGCCCGGTGAGCGCGCCGAAGGTCGTGTGGCCGACGTCGAAGGGACGCGAGTCGAGCCAGGCCCGGTAGGCGGCCAGCGCGCGCTGCGGGTCGTAGGCGCCGCCCTCCACGATCGAGCGCGCCAGGGACAGGGCCATCTCCGAGTCGTCGGTGGGCTGTCCGGCGAGCGTGTTCCAGGTGCCGCCGTCGGCCAGCTCGCGCGGCCCGTCGCCGTGGAGAGCGGCGATCTCGGCCGCCGTCTTGAACTCGACCAGGCTGCCCAGGCTGTCGCCGGCCACCTGCGCCAGCAGGCAGCCCTGGGCCCGGGCCAGCAGCCCCGCGTCGCGCACGGGCTGCCCCGGCGCCAGTCGCGCGGGCGACAGCTCCTCGGCCGGGCGCGTGAAGACCTGTCCCCACGAGCGCCGCGCCAGGTCCTCCGCCAGCGCGCGCGAGCCGGCGAAGGCGTACTTCAGCTTGCACCAGCCGGTCTCGTCGTACGCGACCTCCTGGCCGTGCTGGTCGACCAGCGCTCCGCCCGCGCCGCGCACGAGCGCGTGGCCGGCGGCCAGGTCCCAGGCCCCGGGCGTGTAGAGCGACGTGGCGCCGGCCGCCTCGCCGCTGGCCACCAGCGCGAGCCGGTGCGCGATGCTGGGCACGGCGCGGTAGCGCCCCGGCGCCAGGCAGTCGAGGTTGGCGCCGGGGGCCCGGTCGGAGGCCGACGAGTTGAGCACCACGTCGAGCGGGCCGAGCCGCTCCGGCAGGCGAGCCGCCACCGGGCGGCCATCCTTCGTGACCGGGCCGCAGCCCTCCGCCCAGGCGAAGAGCGCGCCGTCGTCGTCCGGGAAGGAAAACGGCAGCACGACGCCGAGCACCGGCCGGCCCTCGCGCACGAGGCCGATGGCCACGGCGCTCCCGCGCGAGCCGCGCAGGTAGTCGCGCGTGCCGTCGTTGGGGTCCACCAGCCAGATCGGCGCGCCGCGGGCGCCCTCGTGCCGGCCGGTCTCCTCGCCCAGGTAGCCCCAGTCCGGGAAGGCGGCCAGCAACCGCGCGCGGATCAGCTCCTCGGCCTCGGTGTCGGCCGGGGCCTTGTCGATCTTGCCGCGGGGGCCCGCGGGGCGGTGGAAGTCGGCCTGGAGGTGCCGGGCCGCCTCGCGCGCGGCGGCCACGGCGACGTCGAGCGCCCGTTGCAGTTCCATGTCGCCCGCATTCTACAGGGCGGGCCCGGCCCGGCTACGGCAGCGTGGGCAGGAAGCGCGGCGGCTGGCGGTGGCGCGTGGCCTGCTCGTAGTCGTAGGCCAGCGCCAGCAGGCGGGCCTCGCTCCAGGCCGTTCCCATCAGGGTCAGGCCGACCGGCAGGCCGTGCACGAAGCCGGCCGGCACCGTGAGGGCCGGGTAGCCCGAGACGGCGGCCGGCGAGGAGCTGCTGCCCACGAAGTGGTCGCCGTTGACCAGGTCGGTCTTCCAGGCCGGCCCGCCCGTCGGGGCCACGAGCGCGTCCAGGCGCTGGCCGCCGAGGGCGGCGTCGAGCCCCGCGCGGGCCAGCCGGCATTTCTCGAGGGCCGCGCGGTAGGCCGGCTCGGTGAGCGGTCCCTTGGCCTGCGACTGGACCATCAGGTCGTGGCCGAAGTACGGCATGACCCGCTCGCGGTGCTTCTCGTTGAAGGCGATCACCTCGGCCAGGCTCTTGACCGGGGCCTGGGGTCCCAGGCCCGCCAGGTAGGCGTCGAGGTCGGCCTTGAACTCGTAGAGCAGCACCTCGGACTCGGCCTGGTCGTACTCGCCGAGGTGCGGCAGCTCGAGCGGGTCGACCAGCTCGGCCCCCAGCCGCTTCAGGTCGTCGAGGGCTCGCTCCATGAGCTCGTCCACGCCCTCGTGGAAGGCGAAGAGCTTCCGCACCACGCCCAGCCGCGCGCCCTTCAGGGCCCCGGGCTGGAGGCCGGCCGCGTAGTCGGCCGCCTTCTGCCCCGCCGTGGCCAGGTCGTCGGGATCCACGCCGACCAGGGCGCCCAGCAGCAGGGCCGCGTCGCGCACGCTGCGGGCCAGGGGGCCCGCGGTGTCCTGGCTGTGCGCCAGCGGCACGATGCCGGACCGGCTGACCAGGCCGAGCGTGGGCTTGACGCCCACCACCCCGTTGGCCGAGGCCGGGCAGACGATCGAGCCGTCGGTCTCGGTGCCGACCGCCACCGCGCACAGGTTGGCCGAGACCGCCGCCCCGGAGCCGGAGCTCGAGCCGCACGGGTTGCAGTCGAGCGCGTAGGGGTTCCTGGCCTGGCCGCCGCGGCTGCTCCAGCCCGAGGACGAGTGGCTCGAGCGGAAGTTGGCCCACTCGCTCATGTTGGCCTTGCCCAGCAGCACCGCGCCGGCGGCTCGCAGGCGCGCGGCCACGAAGGCGTCCTTCGGGGCGATCGAGCCCTCGAGGGCCAGCGAGCCCGCCGTGGTGGTCATGCGGTCGGCCGTGCCGACGTTGTCCTTGAGCAGCACCGGCACCCCGTGCAGCGCCCCGCGCGGCCCGCGGGCCCGCCGCTCGGCGTCGAGCTCGTCCGCCAGGCGCAGCGCGTCGGGGTTGGTCTCGATCACGTGGCGCAGCTCCGGGCCGCTGCGGTCGAGGCGCGCGATGCGGTCCAGGTAGGCCTCGGTGAGCGCCCGGCTGGTCAACTGGCCCCGGGCCATCGCGGCCTGGAGCTGGTCGAGCGTGGCCTCCTCGAACGCGAAGCGCCCGCCAGGAGGCGCCGCCCCGGCCGCCAGGGCCGGGCGCGGCAGCAGCGCCGCCGCCCCCGCCAGGGACCCGCCCACCAGGAAGCCACGGCGCGAGCCCTTCCTCATGCTCCCTCCCTCACCAGATGCTGCAGACGTCCGCGGGCTTCTTGACCATGGGCCGCCCGGGCTGGCAGGCGAAGGCCTGGGCGAACCCGGGCATGTTGACCACCACCCCGTTGATGCGGAAGCGCGAGGGCGAGTGCGGGTTGGTGCGGGCGTTGAGCCGCAGGCTCTCGGGCCGCTCCGAGCCGCAGTCCCACTGCGCGAAGCCCACGAAGAAGCGCTGCTCCGGGCTCAGGCCGTCGCGCGGCTCGAGCTTCTTCCCGCGGGTCAGCTCCTGCCAGGCGTCCCAGGCCAGCAGCAGGCCGCCCAGGTCGGCCACGTCCTCGCCCAGCGTCAGCTGGCTGTTGAGCTTGACGTCGTCGACCACGGTGTACTGCCCGTACTGGTCGGCCACGCACTTCGCGCGGCGCTCGAACTCGGCCCCGTCCCCGGCCGTCCACCAGTCGCGCAGGTTGCCCTGCTCGTCGAAGCGGCGGCCCTCGTCGTCGAAGCCGTGCACCAGCTCGTGACCGACCGTGCCGCCGGTGTTGCCGTAGTTGGGGGCCTCGTCCAGGCGCAGGTCGAAGAGCGGCGGCAGCAGCACGCCGGCCGGGAAGTTCATGTCGTTCTTCGAGGGGTCGTAGTAGGCGTTGACCGTGGGCGGCGTCATGTCCCACTCCCCGCGGTCGACCGCCTGGCCCACCTTGGCCAGCTGCCGGCGCTCCTCGAAGGCGGCCGCCCGCCGCAGGTTGCCCAGGAAGTCGCCGCGCCGCACCTCCAGCGCCGCGTAGTCGCGCCAGCGGTCGGGGTAGCCGATCTTGTTGCGCATGCCGTGCAGCTTGGCCAGGGCCTGCTCGCGCGTCTTCGGCCCCATCCAGGCCAGGGCCTGCAGGCGCTTCTCCATGGCCTTCTCGATGCGCTCCACCAGGTCCACCGCCGCGCCCTTGACCTCCGGCCCGAAGGCCTTCTCGACGAAGACCTGGCCCAGCGCCTCGCCCAGGTCGCGGTCGACCCAGTCCACGCAGCGCTTGTGGCGGGCCGCCTGCTGCTCCACGCCGCGCAGGAAGCGGCCGTAGAAGCCGAAGGACGCGTCGGCGAAGGGCCGCGCGAGGTACGGGGCGGAGGAGCGCAGCAGGTGGGCGCGCAGGTAGTCGCGCCAGGCCGGCAGCGGCTCCGCCGCCAGCAACCCTTCCAGGGCCTTGTAGAAGGCGGGCTCGGTCACGTACAGGGCCGACAGCTCGGGCAGCCCGCGGGCCGCGAGGTACTCGCCCCAGGCGAACGAGGGCGTCAGGGCCAGCAGCTCGGCGCGGGTCAGCCGGTTGTCGAGCCTGCGCGGGTCGCGCCGCTCGACCTGCGTCAGCGTGCCGCGAGCCAGGGCCTTCTCGATGCGCATCACGTTCTGGACGGCGGCGGCGGCCGCCTCGGGGCTGTCGCCGGCCAGGCGCAGCAGCTCGCCCAGGAAGCTCGCGTAGCGCTCGCGCGCCTCCAGCGAGCGCGGGTCGCCCTGCACGTAGTAGTCGCGGTCGGGCAGCCCCAGGCCGCCCGCGACCGCGAAGGCCGCCACGCGCCCGGCCTCGTGCAGGTCCGGCGAGGAGCCGAAGCCGAACAGGGCGCTCACGCCGCCGCCGTGCAGGCGCGCCAGGAGGCCGGGAAGCTGGGCCTTGTCCTGGAGCGCCGCCACGGCCTCGAGCTCCGGCCGCAGCGGCGCGAGGCCGGCCTGGTCCAGGGCGGCCTCGTCCATGCAGGCCGCGAAGTAGTCGCCGATCTTCTGCTGGCTGGCCGAGCGCCCGGGGTCGGGGCGCGCGGCCTGCTCCAGCAGCCCCCACAGGAAGCGCGTGTTCTCGTCCTGCAGCTTGCCGTAGACGTTCCAGCGCGCGCGGTCGGCCGGGATCGGGTTCTTCGCGATCCAGCCGCCGCACGAGTAGGCGTAGAAGTCCACGCAGGGGTCCACGCTGCGGTCCATGGCCGCGGGGTCGAGCGAGGGCGTGTAGGGCAGCTGGACCAGGGGCTGCTCGGCGGCAGGCGTCTCGGCCGCGAGCGGGAGCGACAGGCCGAGGGCCAGGAGGGCGAGGGCGGCGACGCGAGGGCTGTTCATGGGCTTGGACCGCTCCGGTTGGCGCGCGAAGGGGCGCAGCCGGAGGCTATCACGGCCCCCCCGGGGCCACGAGCCCGGCCCCGGGAACGCCCCCGTCCTAGGCGTGCACCTGCATCGGCAGGCCCAGGTGCTGGCGGATCTCCACCTGGACCACGTCGACCGCGCGCCGGCCGTCCACCACGACGACGCGCTCCTTGCGGGCGAACAGCTCCAGCACCGGCCGGGTCTGGGCGTGGTAGTCCGCCAGGCGCGCGCCCAGCCCCTCGCGCGTGTCGTCGGGGCGCGACACCAGCCGGCCCCGACAGACGTCGCAGGTGTCCTCCACCGCGGGGCGGTGGTGCAGCAGGTTGTAGTCGCGCCCGCACTGGCTGCAGAGCCGGCGGGCCAGCCCGCGCTCCAGCACCACCTCGTCGGGGATGTCCACCAGGATCACCGCGTCCACGTCCCAGCGCTCGCTGAACCAGCGCGCCTGGGACGGGTTGCGCGGGAAGCCGTCCAGCACGAAGCCGTAGTTCCAGTCGTGCAGGTCCAGCCGGTCGCGCACCATGTCCTCGGTCAGCTCGTCGGGGACCAGCTGTCCCGCGGCCATGATGCGCTGCACCTTGGCGCCCAGGCGGGTGTGGCTCTGGACGTTCCAGCGCATCAGGTCGCCGGTCGAGATGTGCACCAGGTCGTAGTCGTGGCAGAGCAGCTTGGCCTGGGTGCCCTTGCCGGAGCCCTGGGGCCCCATGATGACGTACTTGCGCATGGCTGCCTCCCGGCCCTCGTCAGAGGGCCTTCTCCAGCCGTCCCACCAGCGTCTCGAGGATCTCCAGGCGGGCGACGCGCTTGTCGTCGCCGCTCACCAGGGTCCAGGGCGCCTCGGGCGTGCTGGTGCGCACCACCATCTCGTTGACGGCCGCCACGTACAGCGGCCACTGCTTGCGGTTGCGCCAGTCCTCGTCGGTGATCTTGTGCTGCTTGTAGGCCGTGCGCTGGCGGTCCTTGAAGCGCCGCAGCTGCTCCTCCGGGCTCACGTGCAGCCAGAACTTCGACAGCACGATGCCGTGGCGCGTGAGCTGCTCCTCGAAGTCGTTGATCTCGAGGTAGGCCCGCCGCCACTGCTCCTCCCGCGCGAAGCCCTCCACGCGCTCGACGAGCACGCGCCCGTACCAGGTGCGGTCGAAGACGGTCACGTGGCCGGCCCGCGGAATGTGGCGCCAGAAGCGCCAGAGGTAGTGGTGGGCGCGTTCCTCGTCCGTGGGCGCCGCGATCGGCACCACCCGGTACAGGCGCGCGTCCACGGCCTCGGTGATGCGGCGGATGGCGCCGCCCTTGCCGGCCGCGTCCCAGCCCTCGAACAGCGCCACGGTCGAGACGCCGCGCTCGCGGGCCCGGCGAGCCAGCTGGCTCAGGCGTCCCTGCAGCTTGCCCAGCTGCCGCTCGTAGTCGCGTTCGGAGACGCGCCGGGAAAGGTCGACCTTGTCGAGCACGCCGGGCCCGGCGGGCAGGGGCGCCGGCGCGGCCGCCCGGGCCTTCGCGGCCGGGGCGGAGGGCGA
>JBDIBD010000201.1:0-8318 GCA_039812725.1 Vicinamibacteria bacterium
CGCCCCCGCCCGCCGAGCCGGCGGTGGTGGCCGAGGCGCCGGCGTCGGAGCCGCCCGCGCCCGTCGTCGCGGCCAAGGGGCCGGCCTCGCGCGTCGTCTCGGTGACGGCCGGCGGCGCCCCGGGCAAGCCCGAGGTGGTGGTCAAGGCCGACGGCCGGCTGCGCTACCAGGACTTCTTCCTCGGCAACCCGGACAGGCTGGTGCTGGATCTCAAGGACGTCGTCAGCGCCGCCCCCGCCAAGGCCGTCGAGGTCAACAGTGAGCCGGTCCGGCGCGTGCGCCTGGGCCAGTTCAGCGTGGCCTCGCCGAAGGTCGCCCGCCTGGTGGTCGACCTGGACGGCCGCTCGCCGTACCACATCGTCGAGGCCGCCGACGGGCTGCGGATCGTCTTCGGCGAGGGCAAGCCCGCCGCCGCGCCGCTGGCCTCCATCAAGAAGCCTGCCGCGCCCCCGGCCACGCCCGACATGGGCGAGGCGCCGATCGTGATCGCCCCCGGCAGCCGCCCGGACAACCCGGCCCTCGTGGTCACCCCCGCGCAGGCGGCGCCCGCCACGGGCGGGGAGGCGCTGGGCGCGGGAAGCGACCGCAAGTTCGACTCGGCCAAGCGCTTCACGGGCCACCCGATCAACCTGGACTTCAAGGACGGCGACCTGCAGGACATCTTCCGCCTGTTCGCCGACATCAGCGGCCTCAACGTGGTGGTCAACCCCGGCGTGGGCGGCAAGATCACGCTCAAGCTGACGGAGGTGCCCTGGGACCAGGCCCTGGACCTCATCCTGAAGACCAACGGCCTGGGCTACACCCTGGACGACAACGTCATCCGCATCGCTCGCCTGGCCGACCTCCAGAAGGAGGAGGCCGACAAGCAGCGGCTGGCGGAGGCCAAGGAGCTGGCGGGCGACCTGAGCACCTGGCGCAAGCCGCTGTCGTACGCCAAGGCCGAGGAGATGCGCGACCTGGTGCAGCGCGTGGCGCTGTCGCCCCGCGGAGTGCTGAACGTCGACAAGCGCACCAACACCCTGATCATCTCCGACCTGCCCGAGCGCATCGAGCGGGCCAAGGACCTGGTGGCCGAGCTCGACCGCGCCACTCCGCAGGTGGAGATCGAGGCCCGCATCGTGGCCACCACCCGCAACTTCACGCGTGACATCGGCATCCAGTGGGGCTTCCTGAACCGGCAGACGCCGGACTTCGGGACCACCACCAACCGGCAGTTCCCGAACTCGATCGTCCTGAACGGACAGGGAGTGCCGAGCACCGGCGGCATCAGCGCCTCGCAGGGCGGCCTGGCCGTGGACGAGGGCATCGGCGTGGCCAACCGCGGCTACGCGGTGAACCTGCCCGCGGCCGGCTTCAACAGCGCCCTGGGCGTCTCGATGGGCAACATCATCGGCTCCTTCAACCTCGACGCCGCCATCACGGCGCTCGAGCGGCAGGGCCGCGGGCGCATCCTGTCGTCGCCCAAGGTCACCACCCAGAACAACCAGGAAGCCGAGATCAAGCAGGGCGTGCAGATCCCGATCCAGACCGTGGCCAACAACACCGTGACCGTGACCTTCAAGGACGCGGTGCTGACGCTCAAGGTCACGCCCCAGATCACCTCGGCCGGGACCGTGCTCCTCAAGGTGGAGGTCGAGAACAACACGCCCGACTTCGCCAACCCGGTCAACGGCATCCCGCCGATCAACACGCAGTCGGCCAAGACCAACGTGCTGGTCTCCGACGGCGCCACGACGGTCATCGGCGGCATCTACCAGAACCAGGAGAGCCACTCGGTGAACAGCACGCCGGTGCTCGGCCACTTGCCGCTGCTGGGCTACCTGTTCCGGCAGAAGGCCACGAGCAGCGCCAGCAACGAGCTGCTGCTCTTCATCACTCCCCGGATCACGAAGGGTTGAGGGGGAGCGCGATGGTGAACCAGAAAGGGACGGGGAGGAGGGTCATGAACCTCAGGCTGGCTGTGGTGGCCGGGCTGGCCTTGGGCCTGGCCGGATGCACGAACCAGATCGCCAAGGACGGGGAGGCCGACGCCTTCATCAGCATCGTCGACATCAACAGCGGCACGCCGCTGAAGTCCGACGTGCTGACGGACGGCAGCGTCTTCAACGACCTGGCCACGGTCACGGTGGCGGCGCGCTCCAAGAACCCGCGCTTCAACGACGTGCAGTACACCCGCGCCTTCCGCATCACGCGCTACGAGATCCGCTACTACCGTGCGGACGGGCGCAACGTCGAAGGCGTGGACGTGCCCTACCGGATCGCCGGCAACCTGACCACTGCCGTCGACATCGGCGAGACCAACGCCGAGATCCCGATCGAATTCGTGCGCGTGCAGGCCAAGCTCGAGCCGCCCCTCAGGAACCTGGTCGGTGGCGGCGGCGCGATCGCCATCTCGTGCTTCGCGGAGGTGACGCTGTACGCCACGCAGATCGCCAGCGGCGACGTGGCCATGGCGACGGGCACGCTCCAGATCAACTTCGCCGATTGGGCGGACCAATAGGCGCGCGGAGATGAAAGCGATGAGACCCAAGGTGAGTCGCCCGACCCTGTGGACGGCCGGCGTGGTGACGCTGGCGCTGACCCTGGCCGGCTGCGGCATGGACAAGACGTCCATTCCCGAGCTGGTCGGCCCGGCCGAGCTGGGCCTGTCCTTCTACCTCGACGCGCGTCCCGACGTCGTCACGGCCGACGGCTACAGCACCGTTTCGCTGCAGGCCACGGTCCGTAACCAGATCGGGCAGCCGGCCCCCGGCGTCGGGGTGTTCTTCACGCTGGCCGACGCGTCCGGGAACTTCGCCGACATCGGCAAGCTCAACACCAATACGGCGGTGACCGGATCGAACGGCGTGGCCCAGGTGATCTACACCGCGCCGCCCCGCACCGACCAGACGGCCAACACCTCGATCCTGATCGCGGTCCGTCCGATCGGTGGCGACGCCAACGGCCAGATCTACCGCACGGTGCGCATCGAGCTGCGCTCGGCGGAGCCCAGGCTGTTCCCGCAGATCCCGGGCAACAACGAGCCCACCTGCCAGTTCGTGATGGAGCCAGCCACCGGCTTCCTCCGGCTCGGCCAGGACCTCCTGTTGCAGAGCTCCGCGAACGACGAGGACGGCTACATCGTGCGCTACCACTGGGACCTCGGGGACGGCTCGACCGAGGACAAGCCCGACATCGTCTATCGGTACGCCCTGCCCGGGGCCTATGTCGTGACGCACGTGGTCACGGACAACGGCGGTCTGGAGTCCACCTGCACCAAGGCGGTCACCGTCCAGTAGGCGGGGCGCGCTAGACTGGTCCCGGGCTGCTGGGTGGGCCCGGGACCATCTTTCTTTCAACTGGCAGGGTTTGGCCTTGGTGAGCGCGCGAGTCGAAGAGCTTCGCAAGCGACTCGAGAGGGACCCCGGCTCGCGGATGTTCGCGCAGCTGGCCGAGGAGCTGCGCAAGGATGGGCAGCTCGTCGAGGCCATCCGAGTCTCGCGTGAGGGGCTCGGCAAGCACCCGAACTACCCCTCGGCGCGCATGACGCTGGCGCGCTGCCTGTTCGACTCCGGCGACCTGAGCGGGGCACGCCGGGAGCTGGAGCAGGTCGTGGCGGCGGCGCCGGACAACCTCCTCGCGCAGAGACTGCTGGGGGAGAGCTGCGAGGGGCTGGGCGAGTTCGCAGCCGCGCTCGACGCGTATCGCGCCGCGCTCAAGTTCTCACCGGGCGACAAGGCCCTGGGAGCGAAGATCGAAGAGACGCAGCGCCGGGCCACGGAGGCGGCGGCGCGCGCCAAGCCAGCGCCCTCCATCGCCGACATGGAGAACCGCTTCGCCGGCGACGAGGGCGAGGCGGCGGAGCCCCGCCCGCTGGCCCTGGTCGAGGCCGAGGAGCAGTTCGAGATCGAGCGCAGTGGCGAAGCCCTCGCTGCGACTCTGCCGCCGCCCTCGCGCCCCGCGCCCGCCGCAGCTCCGCCGGCGGCCCCACCCATCCGCGCCGTGACGGCACCTCCGGCGCCCGTGGTTGCGAGCCCGGCCGAGGAGGTCGTCTTCGACTTCGACGACGTCGCCCCGGCGCCGCCGGCGGCGGCCAGCTTCGAGCCGGTCTTCCGGCCCCTCGACGGGGACGGCGAGCCGACGGCCCTGGGCGCGGCGCCGGCCGAGGTGGAGGAATTTGCGCAGACGCTGGCGCCGACGGTGCCGACCTACCCGGCGGCGTTCGAGAGCCCCTTGCCGGCCACCCTACCTGGGGTCGAGCTGCCGCAGTCCGTGGCGGCCACGCTGGCCTCGCCGACGCTGGCCGAGCTCTACTTCGGGCAGGGCGCGTACGACCGGGCCATCGAGACCTACGAGGAGGTCCTGCGGCGCGAGCCCGGCAACGACGCCGCGAGGCGGCGCCTGGCCGAGATCGGCGCCCTGGTGGCCGAGCAGGCCCTGGCGGCCGAGTCCGCCGAGCCGGCCGACCGCAGAGCGGTGCTGATGCGCACCATCGCGCGCCTCGAGAGCCTGCTCGCCGCGGTGGGGAGGCGCTGAGCCATGTCTGCCTTCGACCAGGCCCTGAGCAGCCTGTCCGTGCGCATTCCCGGCGCCCGCATGCTGATCATCATGGACACCGACGGGATCCCGGTCGCGCGCTGGGACGCGAAGCCCGACCCCCTGCTGGAGGCGGTCGCCGCGGAGTACACGACGCTCCTGCGCGCCAGCCTGGCGGCCGCAGCCGACACGGGACTGGGGGCCCTGCGCGAGGTCACGGTGGCCTCGGAGAAGATGACCGCGCTCATGAGCGCCATCACCCCGGAGTACTTCCTGTTCGCAGCCCTCGACCCGGAGGCCGGGCTGGGCCGGGCCCGCTACGCCCTGCGCGTGGCGGGCCTGAGGCTCGAGAAGGAGTTCACCTAGCCGGCCTCCGGCCGGCTCGCCGTTGACACGAACTCCCCGGGCGACAACAATATCGGCCCTGTGAACCTCGACGAACTGCGCCAGATCCTGCAGCTTGCGCGTGACAACGACGTGGCGGAGCTGGAGCTCCACCAGTCCGACGGCTCCGTCCTCCGGATGAAGCGGGGCGTGGTCACGGTTTCGGCCGCGCCTGCCGTGGTGGCCCAAGCCGTCCCGGAGCAGGCTCCGCCCGCCCCCGCAGGCGCGGCGCCGAGCCCGACCGCCGCGAGCGCGCCGCCCGCCGAGACCGGCAGCGTCCTCAAGTCCCCGATCGTCGGGACCTTCTACCGCGCCCCCGACCCCAACTCGCCGGCCTTCGTGAACGTCGGCGACCGCGTGCGCGTGGGCCAGGTGCTCTGCATCGTCGAGGCCATGAAGCTCATGAACGAGATCGAGGCCGAGCAGGCGGGCACGGTGGTCAAGATCCACCCGGAGAACGGCCAGCCGGTCCAGTACGGCGACCCGCTCTTCACGATCAAGCCGGACTGATTTCCCCCGCCCCGGCCCTCCCCCCGCGAGCGGGAGCCCGGGGCTGGGCGGTCGCCGGCCATCCGTTGCTTGTGATCTAATCCCCGACTGATGTTCAAGAAAGTCCTCATCGCCAACCGGGGCGAGATCGCCTTGCGTGTGTTGTGGGCCTGCAAGGAGCTGGGGCTCAAGACGGTGGCCGTGTACTCCGAGGCCGACCGGCACGCCCTGCACGTGCGCTTCGCCGACCAGGCGGTCTGCATCGGCCCGGCCCGCAGCATCGAGTCGTACCTCAACATCCCGGCCATCATCACCGCCGCCGAGGTGACGGGGGCCGACGCCATCCACCCGGGCTACGGCTTCCTGTCCGAGTCGGCCTACCTGGCCGAGATCTGCGAGGCCTGCGACATCAAGTTCATCGGCCCGGGGCCCCAGGCCATCCGCATGATGGGCGACAAGAGCCGGGCCAAGAAGGCCATGATCAAGGCCGGCGTGCCGGTGGTGCCCGGCTCACCCGGCGTGCTGGAAGACGACGACAAGGCCGTCCGGACGGCCAAGGAGATCGGCTTCCCGGTCATGCTCAAGGCCTCGGCCGGCGGGGGCGGGCGGGGCATGCGCATCGTGCGCGAGTCGTCCGAGCTGCTGCCCTCCCTCAAGGCCGCCCAGGCCGAGGCCCAGGCCGCCTTCGGCGTCCCCGACGTCTACATGGAGAAGTACGTCGAGGCCCCGCGCCACGTCGAGATCCAGGTCATCGCCGACGCGAAGGGCAACGTGGTGCACCTGGGCGAGCGCGAGTGCTCGGTGCAGCGCCGGCACCAGAAGATCATCGAGGAGGCGCCCTCGCCGGCGCTCTCGGAGAAGCTGCGCCGCCGCATGGGCCACACGGCGGTCGAGGCGGCCCGCTCGGTGGGCTACGTCAACGCCGGCACGATCGAGTTCCTGCTGGACGCCCACGGCAACTACTACTTCATGGAGATGAACACCCGCATCCAGGTCGAGCACGGCGTGACCGAGCTGGTCACGGGCCGCGACCTGGTGAAGGAGCAGCTCAAGGTCGCCGCCGGCGAGCCGCTCTCGTTCAAGCAGTCCGAGATCACCTTCACGGGCCACGCCCTCGAGTGCCGCATCAACGCCGAGGACCCCGACACGTTCACGCCGTCGCCGGGGCTGATCCAGCACTTCTGGTGCCCGGGCGGCCCGGGCGTGCGCATCGACACCTTCGCCCACGACGGCTGCCTGGTCTCGCCCTACTACGACTCGATGATCGCCAAGCTCATGACCCACGGGCGCGACCGCCAGGAGGCCATCGCGCGCATGCGGCGGGCCCTGGAAGTGCTGGTGGTGGACGGCATCAAGACCAACGCGGCCCTGCACCGCCGCATCCTCGACGACGCCGACTTCCAGGCCGGCAAGATCACCACGCGCTTCATGGACCGCTTCATGCCGCAGAAGAAGTCCCCGGTCCAGTGAGCGCGCGGCTGCTCGACGGCACCGCGCTGGCGCGCGCGCTGCGCGAGGAGCTGCGCGGCGAGGTGGCGGCCCTGGCGGCCGCCGGGCGGCGCCCGGGGCTGGGCGTGGTGCTGGCGGGGGACGACCCGGCCTCGGCCGTCTACGTGCGCTCGAAGACGCGCGCCTGCGAGGAGCTGGGGATCCACAGCGAGACGGCGCGCCTGCCGGCGCAGGCCACCACCGAGCAGGTGCTGGCCCAGGTCGCGGCCTGGAACGCCGCGCCCCAGGTGCACGGCATCCTGGTGCAGCTGCCGCTGCCGCCCCAGGTCGACGCCCAGCGCGTGCTCGACCACGTGCGTCCCGACAAGGACGTCGACGGCTTCCACCCGGAGAACGTGGGCCTGCTGGTGCAGAAGCGCCCGCGCTTCGTGGCCTGCACGCCGGCCGGCGTGATGGAGCTGCTGCGACGCGAGGGGGTCCCGCTGCGCGGGGCCCGGGCGGTGGTGCTGGGCCGCAGCGACATCGTGGGCAAGCCCATGGCGCTGCTCCTGATGCACGCCGACGCCACCGTGACCGTCTGCCACTCGCGCACGCGCGACCTGGCGGCGGTGACGCGCCAGGCCGACCTGCTGATCGCGGCCATCGGCAAGGCCGGCTTCGTGCGGGCCGAGCACGTCAAGCCGGGCGCGGTGGTGGTCGACGTGGGCATCAACCGGGTCGACGACCCGGCCCTGGCCGCCGAGCTGCTCGAGCCCGAGCGGCTGGCGAAGTTCCGCGAGAAGGGCCAGGCCCTGGTGGGCGACGTGCACTTCCCTCAAGTGCGCGAGCTGGCCGCGGCCCTCACGCCCGTGCCGGGCGGGGTGGGGCCGCTCACCATCGCCCAGCTCCTGCGCAACACCGTCCGCTCCGCCGCCAGCCTGAAGTAACCTCAGCCCCATGCTGCGCGTGGGCCTCACCGGCGGGATCGCCTGCGGGAAGTCCCACGTGCTGCGCCGCCTGGCGGCGGCGGGCTGCCACGTGCTCGACCTCGACCGGTCCTCGCGCGAGGTCATGGCGCCGGGCGGGGCCGCCTACGCCGACGTGGTGGCGGCCTTCGGCGCGGGGATCCTGGCCCCCGACGGCGGCATCGACCGGGCGGCCCTCGGCCGGCTCGTGTTCGCCGACGGCGACGCGCGCGCGCGCCTCAACGCCCTGGTGCACCCGCGCATCCGCGAGCTGGAGGCGGCCTTCTCGTCGCGGCACGTCGGGCGGCCGGGGGCCGTGGTGGTGGTCGACGGGGCGCTGCTGGTCGAGGTCGGCATGCACCTGCGCTTCGACCGGGTGGTGGCGGTGCACTGCAGCCCGGCGGAGCAGCTGGCGCGGCTCCAGGCCCGCGACCGGCTGGACGAGGCCGCGGCCCGGGCGCGCGTGGCCGCGCAGATGTCCCAGGACGAGAAGCGCGGCTTCGCCCACTTCGCCGTCAGCACCTCGGGGACCCCGGC
>JBDIBD010000202.1:0-8287 GCA_039812725.1 Vicinamibacteria bacterium
CGAGGCCCGCGCCGTGGCGCGGCGCCTGCTGCGGGCCGCGCGCGCCGGCGTCCCCTTCGAGGAGATGGGCGTGGCCCTGCCCCGCCCCGAGGCCTACGCGCCGCTGCTGTCCGACCTGCTCGCGCGCCTCGGCATCCCCTTCCGCCTGCACCCCTCGCTGCCGCTGCGCCTCGGGCGCACGGCCCGCTCGCTGCTGCTGCTCTTCCGCTGCCGGGGGCTCGAGCGGCCGGCGGTGATGGAGTTCCTGACCTTCGCACCCGTGCCCTTCAGCGAGTTCCTGGGAGAGGAGCGGCCGGCCGTGCCGGCGCGCTGGGAGCAGATCAGCCGCGACGCGCGCATCGTCTCGGGGCTGGAGCGCTGGATCATCGGCCTGCGGGCCCACGCCGAGGCCGAGCACGAGGCGGCCGAGCGCGAGCAGCAGCCGGCGCGCGGCCGGCAGCGGCGGCAGCGCGCCGCCGAGGCCGAGGCGCTGCTGCGCGTGGTCGAGCTGCTCTCGGGGACGCTCGACACGCTCTCGGGCGAGGCCACCTGGGCCGAGTGGTCGCAGCGCCTGCTGGCGCTGCTCGACCAGTGGCTGCTGCCCGAGCGCGACCGCGAGGCCGTGAGCGAGGTGCTGGCCGACCTGGCCGGCCTGGGGGCCGCCGCGCCGCGCGCCGCCTGGGACGAGGTCGAGAGCGTGCTCGAGGCGCGCTTCGAGTGGGAGCGCCTGCCGCTCGAGCCCGTGGCGGGGGGAGCGTTGCACGTGGGCGCGCTCGACGCGCTGGCCGGCCTGCCCGGCCGCTTCCTGGCGGTGATGGGCCTGGTGGAGGGCGGCTACCCCGGGGTGGTGCGCCCTGACCCGCTGCTGCTCGACGAGGAGCGCGCGGCCCTCGAGCCCGCCCCCGCGGCGCCCGCCGGCCGGGCGCCGCGGCGCCGCCAGCTGTCGCTCTTCGACGAGGCCGAGGCCGGCGGGCCGGCCCTGCCGCCGCTGCTGCCCACCAGCCAGGACCGCGTGCTGGCCCGGCGCCGCGACTTCCAGCGCGCGCTGGGCCAGGCCACCGAGCAGCTCGTCCTGACCTACCCGCGCGCCGACCCCCGCACGGGCCGCGAGCGCCTGCCCTCGCTGTTCTTCGTGGCGGCCGCCTCGGCCCTGGCCGGCCGGCCGCTCACCACCCGCGAGCTCGACGAGCACGTGCGCGAGGACCAGCTGGGCGAGCTGCCGCTCGAGGAGGCCCTCGACCGCGGCGAGCGCGACCGGGCCCGGCTGGAGCGCGGCGGGCGCGAGGCAGCCGAGGCCATCGCCGCCGGCTCGCCCTTCTTCAAGCAGTCGCGCCTGGCGGCCGAGGCGCGCTGGTCCAGCCGCTTCACCCCGTACGACGGGCTGGTGCAGCCGCTCCCGGAGGAGCTGCGGCCGCGGCTCGACCCGCTGGCCTTTCCCCACGCCATCTCCGCCAGCCGCCTGGCCAGCTACTCGCGCTGCGGCTTCCAGTACCTGCTGCAGCACGTGCTCAAGCTCGAGCCGGCCCTCGAGCCGGAGGAGCGCCAGCGGCTCGACCCGCTGGAGCGCGGCGACGCCTTCCACCGCGTGGCCGAGAAGTTCCTGCGCGAGCGCCGCCAGCGCGGCGAGCTGCCCGTGCGCGAGACCGCCGCCCACCGGGCGCGCCTGCTGGAGCTGGCCGAAGAGGCCCTGGACCGGCTGGTGGCCGGCTCGCCGCCGCGTTTCGTGGTGCTGTGGGAGCGCGAGAAGGCCCGCTTCCGCCAGACGCTCTTCGACTGGCTGCGGCGCGAGGCCGAGGCCAAGGGACGCACGCCGGCCCACTTCGAGGTGGCCTTCGGCCTGTCGGCCGACCTGCCCGACGACGAGCCCCACCTGCCGGAGCCGGTCTCGATCGACCTGGGCGACGGGCGCGCCCTGCGAGTGGCCGGGCGCATCGACCGCATCGACCGCCGCGACGACGGCACGCTGGTCCTGCGCGACTACAAGACCGGCCGCGCGCCGAGGGACGACGGCGGCGTCTTCCGCGGCGGCAAGCAGCTGCAGATCCCCTTCTACCTGCTGGCCGCCGAGCGCCTCTTCCCGGGCGCGCGCGTGGTCGAGGCCTTCCTCGACTACGTCGACGCCGGCCGGCCGGTGGCCTTCCGGCCGGAGCTGGTGCGCAGCCAGGCCTTCCGCGACCTGCTGCGGGGCTTGGTGGACGCCATCGCCGGCGGCCTGTTCGCGCAGGAGCCCAGCGCCTGCGCCTTCTGCGACTACAAGGTCGTGTGCGGCCCCCAGCCGCTCATCGAGCGCCGCCGGCAATGGAAGTCGGGCGACCCGCGCCTGGCCGCCCTGCGGCGGCTGCGCGAGGTGGTCTAGCTAGATCCGGCTCAGGCTGTCGACGAGGTCGCGAGCGCGTCGCGCTCCGCGCGCGTGACGGTCCACACGTCGTGGGCGAAGCTGAACGCCCGGGCCTTGACGCCTTCTTGATGCGCGGGCCGGATGTCCTGACACCGTTCCGACGCGGGCCGGCCCACATTGGAGGTGAGATGTGGATCCTGATCCTGGCGGCAGGGTGGGGGACGAGCTCCCCGACCCTGCCCGGCTCGCCGGTCGACCTCCTGGCCGCGCTCCTGCTGACCGCCGGCGTCTGGCGCGTGGCGGAGCGGCGACAGCGCGAGCTCCGGGAGAGCGCGGCCGCCCGCCTCGTGAGCTTCCGGGCCGGGCCGGACCTGGCCCGGCCATCACGCCCAGGAGGTGCGGCGGTCGTGCCCTTCCCGGCTCGCGCCGGTCGCTTCTCGCTCTCGCTCGCCTTGGTCAGCCTCCTCGCCCCCCCCACCGTCGCGCAGGCCCAGCCCGCGCCCGCCCCGCAGGAGCCGGCGGCCGGGTCGCCGCGCCTGGAGGTCCACGGCTTCGTGGACGGGTACTTCACCTGGAACACCAACCAGCCAGCCGACCACGCCAACTTCTTCCCGGGCGTCGGGACCTCGGCCAAGCGCGACCACGAGGCCGCCCTCAACCTGGCGCAGGTCAGCCTGGAGCTGGCGCCTCAGCCCGTCGGCTTCAAGCTGGCCCTGGGCTACGGCAACGCCATGGAGGTCGTGCACGCGGCCGAGCTGCGGGGCGCCGCCACCAGCCCGGAGGCCTGGCGGAACGTCGTGCAGGCCTCGCTGCAGTGGCGGACCGGGCTGGGCCGCGGCCTGCTGCTCGAGGCCGGCGTCTACCCCAGCCACATCGGCATGGAGGCCTTCCAGAGCCAGGACAACTGGAACTACACCCGCTCGTGGCTGGGCGAGCTGTCGCCCTACTACCAGACCGGCCTCAAGCTGGCCTACCCGCTGAGCGAGCGCTGGTCGGCCCAGCTGCACCTGCTCAACGGCTGGCAGGTGATCGCCGACAACAACCGCGGCAAGAGCCTGGGCGCGCAGCTGGCCTACAACGCCGAGCGCCTCTCGCTCTCCTTGAACGGCATCGTCGGCCCCGAGCTGGCCGCCGACGACGACGACCTGCGGGCGCTGGGCGACGTGGTGGCCACCTGGAAGGCCACGCGGAGCCTCAGCCTGGGCTTCTCGGCCGACCTGGCCGGCGAGCAACGTCCCGCGGGTGAGAGCGCCCGCTGGGCTGGGCTGGGGCTCTACGCGCGCTTCTCCCCGTCCGAGTCGCGCACGGCCCTGGCCCTGCGGGGCGAGCACTACGACGACGGCGACGGCGCCATCTCGGGCACGGCCCAGACCCTGAAAGAGCTGACCGTGACGCTCGAGCACCGGCCCGACCCGCGCCTGATCCTCAAGCTGGAGGGGCGCTACGACCGCTCGAACGCGGACGTCTTCACCGGCGACGAGCTCGACGCCGCCGGCGCGCCGGTGCGCAAGAGCAGCCAGTTCCTGCTGCTGCTCGGCGCCGTGGCGACCTTCTGAGGTGGAGCATGCCAGACCTGGCCTACGTCGGAGCGACCCTGCTGTTCTTCCTGCTCTGCTGGCTCTACGTGCGGGCCTGCGAGCGCGTGTGAGGCCGTGATGAGCCTGGAACACTTGGTGGGTCTCGTGCTCTCGGTGCTGCTGCTGGCCTATCTGGGCTACGCGCTGCTGAAGCCCGAGAAGTTCTGAGAGGCGGCCCGTGACCCCGAACGGTTGGATCCAGATCCTGCTCTTCTGCGCGGCCGTGCTGGCCGTGACCGTGCCCCTGGGCGCCTTCATGTACCGGGTGCTCGAGGGCCACGAGCACTTCCTCAAGAAGCCGCTCGGCTGGCTCGAGCGCCTGGTCTACCGGCTGGGGGGCGTGACCGGAGCCGAGCAGTCGTGGCAGGCCTACAGCGTGGCGCTGCTGGCATTCAGCGCTCTCACGATGCTCGTGACCTACGCCCTCCAGCGCCTGCAGCACCTGTTGCCCTGGAACCCGCAGAAGCTCGGGGCGGTCGAGGCGGCCTCGGCCTTCAACACGGCCGCCAGCTTCACGACCAACACCAACTGGCAGGGCTACGCGGGCGAGGCCAGCCTGAGCTACCTGAGCCAGATGGCCGGCCTGGCCTGGCACAACTTCATCTCCGCGGCGGCCGGCATCGCGGTGGCCGTGGCCCTGGCCCGCGGCCTCACGCGCAAGGGCGAGGGCCGAGGCCCGGGCACGATCGGCAACTTCTGGGTCGACCTGACCCGCGCCACCGTCTACGTGCTGCTGCCGCTCTGCCTGGTCCTCGGGCTGGTGTTCGTGTCGCAGGGCGTGATCCAGAACCTCACGCCCTACGTGCAGGCCCAGACGCTCGAGGGTGGCCAGCAGCTCATCGCCATGGGTCCCGTGGCCTCCCAGGAGGTCATCAAGCAACTCGGCACGAACGGCGGCGGCTTCATGAACGCCAACGCCGCGCACCCCTTCGAGAACCCTAACGCCCTGACGAACTTCCTGTCGATGCTGCTGATCTTCGCCATCCCGGCCGGCCTGACCTACACGTTCGGAAAGATGGCCGGCGACGTGCGCCACGGCTGGGCCTTGTTCGGCGCCATGGCGTTCCTGTTCCTCGCCGGCGTGAGCGTGGCCTACTGGGCCGAGGCCGGCGGCAGCCCCACGATCGTGGACCGCCTGGGCGTTCAGGCCGGCCTCGGGAACATGGAGGGCAAGGAGGTCCGGTTCGGGATCGCCAGCTCGGCCCTCTACGCCACCGTGACCACCGACGCTTCGTGCGGCGCGGTCAACTCCATGCACGACTCCTTCACGGCGCTGGGCGGGCTCGTGCCGCTCTTCGACATCCAGCTCGGCGAGGTGGTCTTCGGCGGCGTGGGCGCCGGCCTGTACGGGATGTTGGTGATGGCCATCCTGTCGGTGTTCATCGCCGGCCTGATGGTCGGACGCACGCCCGAGTACCTGGGCAAGAAGATCGAGACCCGCGAGGTCAAGCTGGCGATGCTCTACGTCCTGATCTTCCCGCTCGTGATCCTGGTCTTCTCGGCCTGGTCGGTGGTCGTGCCCTACGGCTTGTCGTCGCTGAACAACGCCGGTCCCCACGGCCTCTCCGAGATCCTCTACGCCTTCACCAGCGCGGTGGGCAACAACGGCTCGGCCTTCGCCGGCATCGGCGCCAACACGGCCTGGTACAACACCGCGCTCGGCCTGGCCATGTTGATGGGGCGCTTCTGGATGATCGTCCCGGCCCTGGCCATCGCCGGCATCCTGGCCGGCAAGAAGGCCTCCCCGCCCGGCCCCGGAACGCTGCCGACCAGCGGGCCGCTGTTCGCGGCGCTGCTGGTGGGCGTGATCGTCATCGTGGGGGCGCTGACCTTCTTCCCCGTGCTCAGCCTGGGCCCGATCGTGGAGCACTTCCTGGCGCTGGCCGGAAAGGTGTACTGACGTCATGAGCCACGTGAAGGCCGTTTCCGCCTGGGAGGCAGGGATCCTGCGGGCCGCCCTGCTCGACGCGCTGCGCAAGCTCGACCCGCGGCTGATGGCCCGCAACCCGGTCATGTTCGTGGTCGAAGTCGGCAGCGTGCTGACCACGCTGCTGTGGCTGCGCGACCTGCTGCTGCGTCCGGTGGCCAGCGAGCCGCTCTGGTTCACCGGCCAGGTCTCGCTGTGGCTGTGGTTCACCGTGCTGTTCGCCAACTTCGCCGAGGCCCTGGCCGAGGGCCGCGGCAAGGCCCAGGCCGCGGCCCTGCGCGGGCTGCGCGCCGAGACGGTGGCCCGCAGGCTGGTGGACGGGCGCGAGCAGCCGACGCCCGCCTCCGGCCTGCGCAAGGGCGACCTGGTGGTGGTCGAGGCCGGCCAGGTCGTCCCGGGCGACGGCGAGGTGGTCGAGGGCATCGCCTCGGTGGACGAGTCGGCCGTGACCGGCGAGTCGGCCCCGGTCATCCGCGAGAGCGGCGGCGACCGCTCGGCCGTCACCGGCGGCACCAAGGTGCTCTCGGACCGCGTCGTGGTGCGCATCGGCGTCGACCCGGGCCAGTCCTTCCTGGACCGCATGATCGGCCTGGTGGAGGGCGCCAAGCGCCAGAAGACGCCCAACGAGATCGCCCTGCACGTGCTGCTCTCGGGCATGACCATCATCTTCCTGATCGCCTGCGTGACGCTCGTGCCCTTTGGCCTCTACTCGGGCCTGAGCTTCACGGTCACGGCCGTCGTGGCGCTGCTCGTGTGCCTGATCCCGACCACCATCGGCGGCCTGCTCTCGGCCATCGGCATCGCCGGCATGGACCGCCTGATCCGGCACAACGTCATCCCCATGAGCGGCCGCGCCGTGGAGGCGGCCGGCGACGTGGACACGATCCTGCTCGACAAGACCGGGACGATCACGCTGGGAAACCGCATGGCCAGCGAGTTCCTGCCGGCGCCGGGCGCCAAGGTCGAGGAGCTGGCCGACGCGGCCCAGCTCGCCAGCCTGGCCGACGAGACACCCGAGGGGCGCTCGATCGTGGTGCTGGCCAAGGAGCGCCACGGCCTGCGCGGCCGCGAGCTGAAGCGCCCCGAAGCCCATTTCGTGGCGTTCTCGGCCCAGACGCGCATGAGCGGCTGCGACATCGACGGCCGCGTGATCCGCAAGGGCGCGGCCGACGCCATCGCCGCGCACGTGTCCAGGCTGGGCGGGCGCGTCCCGGTCCTGGTGGAGCAGGCCGTGAAGGCCGTGGCCCAGTCGGGCGGCACGCCGCTCGTGGTGAGCGACGGGCCGCGCGTGCTGGGCGTCGTGCACCTCAAGGACATCGTCAAGGGCGGCCTCAAGGAGCGCTTCGCGAAGTTCCGGGCCATGGGCCTGCGCACGGTCATGATCACCGGCGACAACCCGCTCACGGCGGCCTCGATCGCCGCCGAGGCCGGGGTCGACGACTTCATGGCCGAGGCCACCCCGGAGATGAAGCTCAGGCTGATCCGCGAGGAGCAGGCCAAGGGCAAGCTGGTGGCCATGACCGGCGACGGCACCAACGACGCGCCGGCGCTGGCCCAGGCCGACGTGGCCATCGCCATGAACAGCGGCACCCAGGCCGCGCGCGAGGCCGGCAACATGGTCGACCTCGACAGCAACCCCACCAAGCTGCTCGAGGTGGTCGAGGTCGGCAAGCAGCTCCTGATGACGCGCGGGTGCCTGACGACCTTCTCGATCGCCAACGACGTGGCCAAGTACTTCGCGATCCTGCCGGCGCTGTTCATGGCGGTCTTCCCCGAGATCGCTCCGCTGAACGTGATGGGGCTGGCCTCGCCGAGGAGCGCCATCCTCTCGGCGGTCGTCTTCAACGCGCTCGTGATCGTGGCGCTGATCCCGTTGGCCCTGCGAGGCGTTCGGTACCGGCCGCTGGGCGCGGCGGCCCTGCTGCGCCGCTCGCTGCTGGTCTACGGGCTGGGCGGCGTGGTCGTGCCCTTCGTGGGCATCAAGGCCGTGGACGTGGTCCTGGCCGCCGTCGGCCTGGTGTAGGAGCAGAACGTGAAGCAGGAGCTCTCGATCGCGCTGCGCATGACCCTGGTGACGCTGGTGCTCACGGGGCTGGTCTACCCGCTGCTGATGACGGGCCTGGCCCAGGCCTTCTTCCCCGACCAGGCCAACGGCAGCCTGGTCAGCCGGGACGGCCACGTCGTGGGCTCGGCCTTGCTGGCCCAGGCCTTCGCGGGCCCGGCCTACTTCCAGCCGCGGCCCTCGGCCGCCGGGGCCGGCTACGACGCCGCGGCTTCCTCGGGCTCGAATCTCGGTCCGACCTCGCAGAAGCTGCGCGATCGTGTCACGGCGGAAGTCGAGCGGCTGAAGGCCGGGAACCCGCAGGCCACGGGCCCGGTGCCGGTCGAGCTGGTGACGGCCTCCGGCAGCGGCCTCGACCCGCACGTCGGCCCGCAGGCCGCGCGCTGGCAGGCGCCCCGCGTGGC
>JBDIBD010000203.1:0-8271 GCA_039812725.1 Vicinamibacteria bacterium
CTTCGCCCTGCTGGCCGCCGCCGGCGCGCTGGTGGCGCTGGGGCCGGAGGTGCGGCTGGGCGAGCGTGTCCTCGCCACGAGCCCGATGGCGCTGGCGCGCGAGCTGCTGCCGCCCCTGCAGGGCGTGCGGGCCTACGGCCGCGCCGGCGTGTACCTGGCCTTCGGCCTGGCGGTGCTGGCGGGCCAGGCCCTCCAGTCGCTGCGGCTGCGGCGCCGCGTGGTGCTGGCCCTGGGCGCGCTCGGCCTGCTGGAGGGGCTGATGGCGCCGATCCCGCTGGCGGAGTGGGCGCAGGTGGTCGACTCGCGCCAGCCAGTGCCGCCCGTCTACCTCTGGCTGGCGCGGCAGCCGCCGGGGCAGGTGCTGGCGGAGCTGCCGATGCTGGGCAACGAGGCCCTCACCCGCCGGCCGGCCTTCCACGAGAGCATCTACATGCTGCGCTCGACCCACCACTGGCAGCGCCTCGTGAACGGCTACCTGGGGGCCGAGCCGAAGACCTACACCGCCCTGCGCGAGGAGCTCCGGCGCTTCCCCGGGCCCGGCGCGCTGGCGGCGCTGCGCGCGGTCGGCACGCGATACGTCGTGGTCCACCGGCGCGGCTTCGGCCCCAACCAGTGGGCCCGCCTCGAGCCGGCCCTGGCGGCGTCGGCGGAGCTCCGCCGCGTGGCCGATTTCGGCGACGACCAGGTCTACGAGCTCATGGCCGCCCGCACGGCCTCGACGATGGGGCCCTTGTAGACGCACAGCCGGATCAGCTTCAGGGACGAGCCCGGGTGCTGCCCGAAGAAGCCGCGCACGGCCTCGACGTAGGCCCGCGCGCAGACCTCGAGCGGCACCGCGAAGATCCCCGAGCTGAGGGCCGGGAAGGAGAGCGAGCGCCAGCCGCGCTCGTGGGCCAGCAGGAAGGCCGAGCTGAGCGCGCCGACCAGCTTGGCGTGCTCGTCGCCGTCGCCCAGGCGCGGGCCGACCGCGTGGATCACGCCCTTGAAGGGCAGCCGGCCGGCCGTGGTGACCACGGCCCCGCCGACGGCGACGCGGCCCTGGCGGCGCACCAGCGCGTCGCCCTCGCGGTCGAGCTCGGGGCCGGCCGCGGCCGAGATGGCCGCCGCGACGCCGCCGCCGTGCGACAGGCCGCCGTTGGCGGCGTTGACGATGCCGTCCGTGGACTCGTCGAGCAGGTCGTAGACGACGGCCTCGAAGCGTCCGCCGCCGGGGAAGGTGAGCGCGTGGATCGGGGTTCCGGGCAGGCAGGCCTCCCTGCCGGAGATCGTAGCGCGGCGGGGAAGGGCTACAGCAGCCAGGCGGAGTCGACCGGCAGCTCGGCGCCGTTGATCCGGGCGGCCTCGTCCGAGGCCAGGAAGAGGATGGCGCGGGCCACGTCCTCGGGCTCGGCGAAGCGGCCGCCGCCCGGGGCGGCCTCGAGAGCCCGGAAGGCCGCCTCCTCGGAGCCGTGCTGCGCCACCAGCGCCTGGAAGAAGGGCAGGCGGGCCCACATCGGCGTCTTGACCCCCGCGGGAGAGACGGCGTTGACCCGCACGGGCAGGCCGCGCTCGCGGCACTCCTTGGCCGCCACGCGGGTGAGCATGCCGACCGCGGCCTTGCTGGCGGAGTAGGCCGCGGCCCCGGCCGCCGGCCGGATGCCCGAGGCGGACGAGACGTTGACGATCGCGCCGCCCGCGGCCGACATGGCCAGCAGGCCGTGCTTGACGCCCAGGAAGACGCCGTCGAGGTTGACCGACAGCACCAGCCGCCAGTCGGCCAGCGGCGTCTGCTCGAGCGGCGCCGCGAACGACAGGCCGGCGGAGTTGACCAGCAGGTCGAGCCGCCCCGAGCGCGCCAGCAGCTGCCGCAGGGCGGCCTCCCACTGGCCCTCGTCGGTCACGTCCAGCAGCACCGCGAAGGCGCTGCCGCCCGCCGAGCCGATCTCCTCGGCCACGCGCTCCGTGGCGGCCAGGTCGCGGTCGGCGCAGTGCACGACCGCCCCCTGGCCGGCCAGCAGCCGCGCGGTGGCCGCCCCGATGCCGGACCCGGCGCCGGTCACCAGCGCCACGCGTCCCGCGAAACGTCCAGGGTCGGTCAGGCCCAAGCTCCCTCGCTCTCGCCCCGAAAAGCCGAACGGGGCGCCGTCGCCGGCGCCCCGCTCGACCGCTGGCCCGTCAGCGCCCGTCGTCGACGAGCGGGCCGACGGGCGCCAGGAAAGTCGGCGCCATCAGGAACAGGTCCTCGCGGCGCGCCCGGTAGCGCCAGCCCGACCGGTAGCCCGGGGCGCCCACCACGAAGACCTCGCGGCGGGGACCGGGGACGTTGGCGTAGTACTGGCCGTAGCCGTTCGGGTTGACCCACTCGCTGCCCTGGCGGTACATGGCCGCGATCTTGTAGCGCTGCGAGAAGTCGTACGGCGCGTGGTAGCCGAAGTAGCCCGGCTGGGACGAGCCGCCCGAGCGGTAGAAGGAGGCGATGTCGCGCGGGTGCTCCAGCACGCGCAGCCTCTGCCGCGGCGCCTGGGGCTCCGTCGCTTCGTTCTCGGCCTCCTGCGCACCAGCGGCCACCGGCACCAGGGCCAACACCAGGGCTGCCCAGAACTTCTTGCTCGACATGGCCTCGATCCTCCCGCGGGGCGTCTCCCCGTCTCCACCCCTTGATACGAGCGAAGGTGGTCCGGGTCCTGTGACGCGCGACACGCGCCGAGCGGCCCCGCTCCCCAGAGCTATAATACGCCCGGCCCGGCGGCAAGCCGCGCTCCTGCAGTCGCTTCCGAGGCGTTGCCGGGGAGCCCCTGCGGGGGCCCGCCGTCCTGCGGATGGCGCGTCTTCGTGGCCCTGCTGTCACACAGTGCAAATTGCTGGAACCACCGGAGAGACAGCGGTTTCCGTGAGGTCGCAGCGGGGCTTTCCACACCTTTTTCCACAGAAACTGTGGAAGACCCCGGGGCCCACAGGGACCGCCGTCTCGCCGACGCCGGGAGCACAGCCATGATCCTCAAGCAGCGCCTCTTCACCCCGGGCCCCACCCCGCTCCACCCGGTCGTCCAGGAGGCCCTGGCGCGGCCCATCGTGCACCACCGCACCGAGGAGTTCCGGGCCCTCTTCAGGCGCTGCGTGGCCGGCCTGCAGGCCTTCCTCAAGACCGACGACGAGATCATCCTGCTGCCGGCTTCGGGGACGGGCGCCATGGAGGCGGCGCTCGTCAACGTGCTCTCGCCCGGCGACACGATGCTGGCGCTGGTGGCCGGCAGCTTCGGCGAGCGCTGGGCCGCCCTCGGCCGGGCCTTCGGCATGAACGTGAGGACGCTCGAGGCCGAGTGGGGCTGGGCGGTGCCGCCGGCGCGCGTGGCCGAGGCGCTCGACGCCGACCCGTCCATCCGGGCGGTCTTCTGCCAGCACAACGAGTCGTCCACCGGCGTGCGCTTCGACGTCCAGGGGCTGGCGCGCGTGACCGCCTCGCGGCCGGCCACGCTGCTGGTGGTCGACGCCATCTCGGGCGCGGGCGCGATGCCTCTCGAGACCCGGGCCTGGGGCGTGGACGTGGTGGTGGTGGGCTCGCAGAAGGCCCTGGCGCTGCCCCCCGGCCTCGACTTCATGTCGCTCAGCGCGCGGGCCTGGCAGCGCGTGGCGGAGGCCGCGACGCCGCGCTTCTACTTCGACCTGCGCCGCGAGCGGGCGGCGCAGGCCTCGGGCGAGCCCTCCTTCACGCCGGCCATCTCGCACGTGATCGCCCTCGACGCCGCCCTGGCGCACCTCGCGCGCGGGGGTGGCGTGGACGCGCTGGTGGACAACGCCGCCACGCTGGCCGCCATGACGCGCGCCGCCGGCGCGGCCCTGGGCCTGCCGCTGGTCGCGCCCCAGGACCACGGCGACGCGCTGACCGCCTTTTACCCGCCGCCGGGCCTCGAGGCCCCGGCCGTGGTCAAGGCCCTGAAGGCCCAGTTCGCCTCGACCGTGGCCGGCGGCCAGGGCCGGCTCAAGGGCCGCATCTTCCGCGTGGCGCACCTCGGCTACTACGACGCCACGGACACGCTGGGGTTCGTGGCCTCGCTGGAGGTCGTGCTGAAGCGCCTCGGCCAGCCCGTCGAGCTGGGCCGCGGCGTGGCGGCCGCCCAGCGGGTCCTGCTCGAGCGCCAGGCCGTCCAGGCGTAGGGGGTCCTCACCGTGAGCCAGCGCATTCTCGTCCTCGAGGGGGTCACCGAGCGCGGCCTGCAGGTGCTGCAGGCCGAGGGCTTCGCCATCGACCAGGACAAGGCCCTGCCGCCGGCCGAGCTGAAGGAGGTCATCGGCGGCTACGACGCGCTGCTCATCCGCAGCGGCACCAAGGTCACGGCGGAGGTGCTCGAGAAGGCCGGGCGCCTGCGCGTGATCGGCCGCCCGGGCGTGGGGGTCGACAACGTCGACCTGGCGGCCGCCACCCGCAAGGGCGTGGTGGTCATGAACTCGCCCTGGGGCAACCTGGTCTCGACGGCCGAGCTGGCCGTGGCGCTGATGCTGGCCCTTTCGCGCAACCTGGCCGCGGCCGACGCCTCGATGAAGTCGGGCACCTGGGACCGCAAGTCCTTCGCCGGGGTGGAGCTTCACGGCAAGCGCGCGGGCGTGATCGGCTTCGGCCGCATCGGCCGCGAGGTGGCCCGGCGCCTCAAGGCCTTCGGCATGGAGGTGGCGGCCCACGACCCGTTCGTGTCGGCCGTGGTGGCCGAGCCGCTGGGCGTGGCCCTGCTGCCGCTCGACGAGCTGCTCTCGTCCAGCGACTTCCTGACCCTGCACACCACCCTCACCAAGGAGAGCCGCTACCTGCTGGGCAAGGAGGCCTTCGCCAAGGTCAAGCCCGGCGTGCGCATCGTCAACAACGCCCGCGGGGAGCTGATCGACCCCGAGGCGCTGCTGGCCGCGCTCGAGAGCGGTCGCGTGGCCGGCGCGGCCCTCGACGTGCACCACGAGGAGCCGCCCAGGGACTGGCGCCTGGCGAAGCACCCCCGGGTGCTGGCCACGCCCCACATGGGGGCCCAGACGGTCGAGGCCCAGGAGCGGGTCGGCACCGACATCGCCGTGCAGGTGCGCGACTTCCTCAAGGGCGGCGTGATCTCCTCGGCCGTCAACTTCTACTCGCTGGCCGGCGACCTGTACGACCGCGTGCGCCCGGCCATGGAGCTGGCCGAGCGCCTGGGCAGCTTCCTGGGCCAGGCCTGCCCCGGGGCCCTCGAGCGGGTCGAGCTGGGGACCTACGGCGACCTGCGCGAGCTGGACGGGAAGCCGCTGCTCTCGGCCGCCGTGGAGGGCGTGCTGCGCCGCAAGTGCAGCGAAAGCGTGACCATCGTGAACGCCGTGGCGCTGGCGCGGGAGCAGGGCGTCGAGGTGGTCGAGGCCACCTCCACCGCCCCGATCGGCTTCGCCAACCTCATGGCGCTGCGGGTCAAGACGGCCCAGGCCGACCTGGCCGTGGCCGGCACGCTGTTCGGCGGCAGCCACCTGCGGCTGGTCGAGATCGACGGCGTCGAGGTCGACACCGTCCCGCAGGGCCACCTGCTGCTGGTCAAGAACGACGACACCCCGGGCGTGATCGGCCAGATCGGCACGCTGCTGGGGCAGAAGGGCGTCAACATCGCGCGCATGAGCGTGGGGCGACGGCCCGGCAGCGGCCGGGCCGTGATGCTGATCGAGGTCGACGCGGAGCTGCCGGCCGAGGCGCTGCTGGCGGTGGCCGCCCTCGCGGGCGTGCGCGAGGCGCGGGCGCTGTCGCTGGGCCAGGCCTGACGGGACGGGCTGGGACTAGACTTCAGGGTGCAATCCCGAGGAGAGAGCCAATGAATCGCAAGGTGACGGTGGTCGGAGGCGGGAACGTGGGCGCCACCCTGGCGCAGCGGCTGGCCGACAAGGAGCTGGCCGACGTGGTGCTGATCGACATCGTCGAGGGCATGCCCCAGGGCAAGGGCCTCGACATCGCGGAGACCATGCCGGTCGAGGGCTCCGACTCGCGCGTGATCGGCACCAACGACTACAAGGACACGGCCGGCTCCGACATCGTCGTCATCACGGCCGGCATCGCCCGCAAGCCGGGCATGAGCCGCGACGACCTGCTGCAGACCAACTACAAGATCGTCAAGGACTGCACGGAGAACGCCGTCAAGCACTCGCCCAACTGCATCATCATCGTGGTCAGCAACCCGCTCGACGCCATGTGCCAGGTGGCCTACAAGGTCTCGGGCTTCCCCAAGCAGCGCGTCTTCGGCATGGCCGGCGTGCTGGACAGCGCCCGCATGCGCACCTTCATCGCCATGGAGCTGGGCGTCTCGGTCGAGAACGTGCACGCCTTCGTGTTGGGCGGCCACGGCGACACGATGGTGCCGCTGCCGCGCTACTCGAGCGTGGCCGGCGTGCCGCTGCCCGACCTGCTGCCGCAGGACCGCATCGACGCGATCTGCAAGCGCACCGCCACCGGCGGGGCCGAGATCGTGGGCCTGCTCAAGACCGGCTCGGCCTACTACGCGCCCTCGGCCTCCACGGCCGAGATGGTGGCGGCCGTGCTGAAGGACAAGCACAAGGTGCTGCCGAGCTGCTGCTACCTCGAGGGCGAGTTCGGCATCAAGGGCCTGTACGTGGGCGTGCCGGCCCAGCTCGGCGCGGCGGGCGTCGAGAAGATCTGGGAGATCAAGCTCACCGACGCCGAGAACCAGGCCCTGCAGAAGTCGGCCGCGGCGGTCAAGGAGCTGGTCGACATCCTGAAGGTTTGAGCGGCCCGCCCCCCCGGCCAGTGCTGACCTGGGCCTGCTTCCTCACGGTCGTGCTGGCCTGGGGGGCCAGCTACCTCGCCATCGCGGTGGCGCTGCGCTCGTTCAGCCCCATGGGGCTGGTCGCGGCGCGCTGCGTGCTGGCCGCGCTCGTCTGCCTGGCCCTCGGGCGCTGGCGCCGCGAGCGCTGGCCGGGGGCCGCCGACCTGCCGCGCGTGGCCCTGCTGGGGGCGCTCCTCATCGCCGGCTCGAACGGCCTCACCACGCTGGCCCAGAAGCAGGTCCCGTCGGGCGTGGCCGGGCTGATGCACGCCCTGACGTCGGTGTGGCTGGTGCTGCTCTCGTGGCGCCGCGAGCGGCCCGGTCCCTGGGCCGCCGTGGGCGCCGCGGCCGGCGTCCTGGGCGTGGGCGTGCTGCTGCTGCCCTCGTCCAGCGGCCCCGTGCACGCCGGCGGCCTGGGCTTGCTGTTGCTCGGCACCCTGACCTTCTCGTCCGGGACGATGTTCCAGCGCCACTTCGGGCCGCTGGCCGGACGCTTCACGCAGCTCGGCCTGCAGATGTGCGCCGCGGCCGTGATCACCGGCGCGCTGGCCCTGGGGCAGGACGGCCTGCTGGTCGCGCCCCCGGGCTGGGACAGCGGCCTGGCGTACGTCTTCCTGGCGCTGGTGTGCTCGGTGCTGGCCTTCATCTGCTACGGCCGGGTGGTGGAGGACTGGCCCGCCGCGCGGGTGGGGAGCTGGTCGGTGCTGACGCCGCTGGTGGCCGTGGCGCTCGGCGCGGTGCTCCTGCGCGAGCCGCTCTCGGCCCGCCTGCTGACGGGCGCCGCGCTGATCCTCGGTGGCGTGGCGCTGGTGCAGTTCAAGAGCCGCCACCCGCCGGCCGCCGTGGCCGGCGAGGACGCGGACCACGGCTAGGCTGCCGGAGCCGCCGCCAGCTCACCGAGGATCTCGTCCACGGTCAGCACGCGCGCGAAGGCGCGCCGCAGGATGGCCAGCTCGGCCTCGTGGTACTCCGGCAGGGACGTGGCCGTGGCGTCCGAGGCCACGACGGCGCCGAAGCCCCGCTCGTAGGCCTGGCGGGCCGTCGTGCCGACGCAGCAGTCCGTGAGCGTTCCGGCCAGCACCAGCGTCTCGACCCCGAGGCGGCGCAGGATGGTTTCGAGCGGCGTGTCGAAGAAGGCGCCGTAGGAGGGTTTGAGGACCACCACCTCCGACGGGAGCGGGGCCAGCTCGGGGACGAAGCGCGGCTCGCGGAACAGCGCCGAGGCGTCGAAGCCCGTGTCGTCCGCGCGGTTGGGCATGCGCTCGCCGAGGCGCGGCCGGTCGAGCTGCTGGTGGGTGGCCGCGAAGGCCGTGTGCAGCACGGGCAACTGGCGCTCGCGGAACGCGCCCAGCAGGCGCGCCATGGCCGGGACGCGCCGCGCGGCCTCCGGGACGCGGAAGGGCCCGCCGGCAGCGCTCGCGAACTCGGCCTGCATGTCGATCAGCAGCAGGGCGCTGCGGCCGAGCGGGAAGCGGGCCTGGCCCCGCCGGTACTGCTCGCGCGCGAGCCGCTCGAG
>JBDIBD010000204.1:0-8223 GCA_039812725.1 Vicinamibacteria bacterium
GTCCTCGCGCAGCCCCACCGCGGCGCGCCGCGCGGCCGACGAGGCCACCGGCGCGTAGCCCAGGAGGCGCATCCCCTCCGCGCAGGCCTCCTCGATCCAGGCGATCCGCCGCTCGTCGAGCTCCCGGAAGCGGCCGACGGTCCGCGCGCTGACCGCCTCGCGCAGACGCTCGTGCGGTCCACCGGCCTCCAGGTACAGCGCGCGCGTCCGGGCCGCGTCCAGCACCCCGGGATCCCACTCCTCGCCCAGGTGCGCGCAGGCGCGGCGCAGGCAGCCCTCCGGGTCGGCCACCAGCGACTCGTACCGCACCAGGTGCAGCGCCTCCTCGTGGCGGCGCAGGGCCTCGACGGCCGCGTTCCAGTCGGCCGCCATGTCGGCCCAGGTGCGCCCGAAGGAGCGCACGCCGGAGACGAGCGCGTCGCGCGGGTCCCGGGTCACCAGCAGCAGCGGAGCCCCGGGGTGGTCGCGGCGGATGACGTCGACGTAGCGGCAGTGGCGGGGCGTCTTCTCGCCCCCGCGGGGCTTGCCGTGGGCGCGCGCGTAGAGCCCGATCCAGGCCCGGAAGACGCCGCCCACGGTGGGCTCCGCGACCTGCGCGGCGAGCTCCTTGGCGTCGATCGGCAGGGGCGTGGCGCGCCGCGCCAGGCCGGCCACCTCGCGCGCGAAGCGCGCCAGCGAGCGACGGTCGCAGAGCGGCTCGTAGCTGCGCCGCCAGGGCTGGAAGACCGGGTAGAAGTGGCTCTCCGCCATGACCTCCAGGCGCGCGTGGCGGCCCAGGTGCATGGCCAGCAGGTTCGTCCCCGAGCGCGACGAGCCGAAGATGAAGAAAGGTGCGGGGTCGGGCACGGGCGCATTTTCCCATCGCCGCGCCGCTGGCGCCGCTCGCCGTCCTATTGCATCCTCGCCGGATGAGGACCTCCCTGCGGCGCGGCCTGCGGGCGCTGCTGGCCACGACACCGGCCGGGCGCGCCTGGCTCGAGCGCCGCCGGCGGGCGCGCTGGGGCGCGGCCGTGGGCTCGAGCGACCTGCGCACCGTCTTCACCTCGCACTTCGAGACGAACTACTGGGGCCACCCCGAGACCGTCTCGGGCCCCGGCTCGAGCCTGGCCGCCACGCGCCTGCTGCGCGAGGGCCTGCCGCCGCTCCTACGAAGGCTCGGGGTGCGGCGGCTGCTCGACGCGCCCTGCGGCGACTACAACTGGTTCCGCCACCTGCCGCCCGACGAGCATCTCGAGTACCTCGGCGGCGACATCGTCGCGGCCCTGGTGGAGCGCAACCAGGCGCTCCACGGCGCCCCGCGCACCCGCTTCGTGACGCTCGACCTGACGCGCGACCCGTTGCCCCCCGCGGACCTGTGGCTGTGCCGGGACTGCTTCCCGCACTTGCCCCAGACGGCCGTGCTGGCGGCGCTGGCCGGCTTCGCGCGCTCCTCCATCCCGTGGCTGCTGGCCACCAGCCACGCGGCCCGCGAGAACGTGGACGGCGCGGCCGGGACCTTCCGGCCGCTGGACCTCGAGAAGCCGCCCTACTCGCTCCCGCCGCCGGAGGTGGTGCTGCCGGACGGCGTGCCGGGGCACCTGAAGAAGCTCGGGCTGTGGAGCCGGGAGCAGGTGGCGGAGGCGCTGAGCCGCTGAGCCGCATCAACCCTGAGGCAGCGCGGCAGCTCTGGCTCTTGGCGTCCCAGACCGTCGTAGGCGAAGCTCGCCAGGATGGTGGCGCCCTGCCTGACACCGGTGAGGCGGTTCTCGGCATCCCACACGATGCCGACATTCAGGGGGTCGGCATCGCCCCGGCCGAGCACGCCCACGGCGCAATACCCGCTGTCTCTGAAGTTGGGTGACGAGAGTCCCTGGCTACTCTCCGACGGCACCCAGGGCCCTGTCGCGAACCGCGTCGGAGAGGTACATGCCGGCCCATCGCAGCTTCTCGAGAACCGGGCGTGCGGCGGGCAGCACGCCACGCTGCTTTGCGACCAGCACGAGGCCCAGCGTGCCACGCACGGGGAGCCGATGGGCAGCAGCGCAACGGCGGGCCTGTAGGTCGTCGAGGACGGCCTCGCTGCCAGCGTGAGCGAGCGCCCACGCCAGCACCGACGACTCGCCTGGACCAAGGTCCCAAGTCTGGACCGACGGCGGCACTGGCGGGCCGGGCGCGATGCGGAGCCAGGGCGTCGAGGCCAGCACCGCTGCCGCCGGGTCGTCCTTCCCTCGCCGCAGAATCTCGTCGGCTACAGCCTGCGGGACGATGACGAGCTCGCCGGCGAGGCGCAGCAGATCGATGAAGCCGCCGCGGGTGAGGTAGATGAGCGGCGAGGCGTTGACGACCGCTGGCTCAGCCACGCTCCAGCTCACGCTTCAGGTCGTCGAAATCGACCACGAAGGCGTCAGCGTTCTCGCGGGCGAGCGCCAGCAGGAAGCCGGTGCGATCCAGACCAGCCACGCTGGCGGCCTTCTCTTGCGAGATCTCGCCCTTCTCGTACCAGTGGATCGCCGCAGCCAGGCGCAGCTCCCGCACGAACTCGTCCGGCGAGCGGCGCAGCGCCGAGAAGACGTCGTCGGGAAGCTGCAACGTCACACTGGTCATGGGCTCTCCCGCCGTCGATTGTACGGCCTTCGCCTGCCAGCCTGAACCACACTCGGGCTCGCGAGGCAGGGGCCGAGGCGGCTGAGGCGCCTCGCCATGGCTGCGCTACTCCAAGCCCGCAGCCTCCTGGGCCTGGCCACCGGCCGGCACCTGCGCGACGCCCGCGCCCAGGAGGACCCCCTGCGGAACCTCCAGGGCCGCCTGGAGGAGGCCGAGCTGAAAGCCCAGCTGGCGGCCCAGCGCTTCCGCATCGTCGAGATCAAGCGCCTCCTGCGCTGGACTCGCGAGGAGGCGGCGACCACCTTCCTCGTTTGCCAGAACACCATCTCCAACTGGGAGGCCGCCGTCGATCCCGACACCGCCACCGTCGGATCCACGGTCAAGCCGGTACCGCCTGTGGTCCGCCTCTCCGACGCCGTCCGCAGCCTGGCCAGACCATGCGCCGAAGACCTCGAGCGAAGGCTCGTGCCGGCCCTCTGGCACAACGTCTGCTTCCGACCGCACCAGGGGCTGCACGGCGCGACCCCAGCCGAGGTCTTCCTAGGCCTCGATCCTGCCTGCCAGCGGGCGCGGCGGGCGCCGCGCGGCCAACCAGGGACCGGCGACCGTCGCGTGCCGTTCAGGATCGGAGATGCTCTCGCCCACGAGCGACTCTTCCCGATCCTCGTCCCGGCCGCGGCGGCGTAGCCGGCTCCGCGACTGGCCATCTCCCGCTCCGCCAGGTGCGGGGCGTGGTCTGCCACGCCGGTCACGTCTCCTGCCCGTTGCCTCACGCCATTCCAGGCTCGACTCGCCGCGAGGTCGAAATCCGACCGATCTCCGGCCTCTCGGCCGCCAAACTCCCGTTGCGCCCGAACCTCGGGCGCAAGCGCCGGGCCGGCGGCTACTGTTCGCCGGCGCGATCAAGGAAGATGGCTCAGCCGGCTGGCGTCGCCAAGCGCGCCGGCAGCTCGCGCAGCCTGGCCCCGAGCGCCGTGCGCGGTCCCACCACGTCGCTCTCGATCCCGACGTCGGAGGTCCGCTCAGCGAAGCCTCGGTACGAGCAAGAGGCAGGTCTCCGGCCCAACACAGCCACACTCCGCCGCGACGGGCGGAACTCTGAAGTATGAATCGCCCGGGACCTCGACGAGCTTGCCTCCTACGGTCACCAAAGCAGTGCCTAACAGAACGAAGCCGGCCCGATGTCCACCTGGCTGTCCAGTTCCGCCACACGCCCGTGGGGATCCAGGCCCAGGCTGGAGCCGGACGATATCAAGGAGGTCCGGACCCAGCTGAACGAGCAGCCCCGGGGGCAACTCGGCTCTTTCTGTCCCCTTGTCGTCCTGAAAGGCCAGCGTGCCCAGATCCAGCGCCCGACTCGGAATCTCACCATCGTACGGAGGGACCACTGGATTCCCCGGTCCCGCCTGGAGGGTGATCAAGATGCAGTCCTCGTCGCTATCGCAGCGCAGGTGATACTCGTCCCCTGCGGCCACGGCGAAATAGCCCAACCGACCAACCCTGAACCGGTCTTTCGTAGTCGCAACCGCCACCCGACCGCGAGTGACCAACCCAGTCCAGAACATCTCCCGAGCTAGCGGACCAAGCTCGCTTCCGTGCGGAAGTTTCAGGAGGTGCCGACCGACGACCTCCCAACCGACTCTGGCCTCGCTGGTGCCCTCCGGCGCAAGCCCACGCCAGTCTTCCCCCAAGGGAACGAACCTAGCTCCTTGGTAGCGAACGACAAGTACCTCGGAGCGGCTAGCGGCCGCCAACGGCACCCGTGCAGTAGCCATCGCCAGGACGGCGCATGCCACACTACGGCCGGCCAAATGATCTAGTTTCATTCAGTTGCCTGGATCCGGCGGACGTGCCGGAGGAGTTTCGAAAGTCCCAAGATCGCTGTCCGTGTCGTCTTGCTTGGTCGACCGCGCGTCCATCTCGTCATAGACGTCAGGTTCCTCTTGACCGTCCGGCGGAGCAGGAGACCAAGTTGGGGGCTCGTCCGGAGCTTCCGACGCATCCCCCGGGGACGAACAGCCCGGCCTGATGACCCAGCGATTGTGGGGAACTCGCTGCGGGTCATCGGGCGCCTGCTCAGGTGGGCACGACTTCGCTCGGTATGTAGTGATCACACAAAGACAAGATCCCTTGGGGCAGTCGTACTTCTGGTAGTAGCAGGGTTCTTCGCACGAACCTCGGGGATCCCGATGCCTTGGGGAGCGTTTCTGACGTACCGGTACGGGTTGAGCCCACCCTTCCGCCCAATAGGGTCTTGGCTCAAGAACCTCCCGACCCTTGGGTCGTAGTATCTGGCTTTGTAATAGTAGAGGCCGATCCCTGGGTCCCACTCGCGGCCGGTGTAGGCCCAGCCTGCACTGCCCGCCCCCGAGAGCATGTTTCCCCAGGGGTCGTACTTCCTCGCCAGAGTCACCACACCGCTCGCGTTGGTCGCCTGTACCACGCTCCCCAGGTGGTCGGCCACGTAGTAGGTCGGGGCGGCTCCGTCCTGCATGGCCAGGTGCTGGTCGATCCCCACCCCCTCCACATAGCGCAGCACCTCTCCAGTACCAGCCCGTTCCTCAAGCAGGCGACTCGCGTCCCAGACGTACGTGTGCGTCACGCCCCCGGCGTTCTTCTGAGCTCGCCGTCGCAGGCCGTCGTACCCGAAGCTCGCGAGCGTAGTGGGCCCCTGCCTGACCTCGGCCAAGCGGTTTTCGGCATCCCACACGATGCCGACATTCAGGGGCCCGTCGCCTGCAGGACACACCGACAGGCCGAGGGATGTCAGTCCGGCAACCCGAGCAAACCGGCAACCGAGAGGTCCTCGTCGAGGTCGGGCCAATGGACGCCGCTACCGGGTCCGATCATGCGCCAGTGGTTGCGCTGCTCAGGACTGGCATCGCGCAAGCGTGGGAACCACTCGAGCGGCACGCCCAATGTGCGGCCGTCCTCCAGGTGCACGACCAGCGAGTCTTGGACGAACTCGACGCTGCGAGCGCGGGCTTGCGACGGACTAACGACGGAAGTGTTCATTCCAACGCTCCAAGAACGTGGCCTGGTGCTCGACGGTCAGCTCCCGCGCCCGCCTTTGTTCGCTGGGTGTCAACCCGTGGGCGTAGACGACCTCCACCGGCTGCAACCACAGCTTGGCTTCCCCGTCGCCCTTCTCGACGTGAACGTGAGCGGGCTCTTGCCGTTCGTTGCTGTAGAAGAAGAACCGAAACCCCTCGATTTGGAGCAGCGTGGGCACGGCCGGCTTCCTCCTCCGTGTCGGATGGCATCGGCTCCGAGTCTGCTCGATTGTACGTCGCCTCCCAGGGCGGCCTGTGCAGATCCCGGCGCTAGGCTGGGAAGAGGCGCCCTCACGTGGGCGGTCGGAGAAGGCTAGCGGTCTCAAGTTGGCCGCATGGCCTGGGGGTACCATCCCACCCTCCCCCTCCAGGAGCCTCATGCCGCCCTCGACGATCACCACGACCCCGCCCGACCTGCGTCGCTTTCGCCAGGTCGGTCAAGTCGCCAACCACCTCGCCATGGCCGCGCTGCTCCAGGCACACAACCTCCTGAGCCTGGCCACCGGCCGACACCTGCGCGAGGCCCGCGCCCAGGAGGACCCCCCTGCGGAACCTCCAGGGCCGCCTGGAGGAGGCCGAGCTGAAGGCCCAGCTCGCCTGGGAGGCTCTCCACGTCGTCCAGGCACGCCTGGCCAAGATCCCGGAGCGACACCGCCCCTACTACTCCCCGGCCCAGCGCTTCCGCATCGTCGAGATCAAGCGCCTCCTGGGCTGGACCCGCGAGGAGGCCGCGACCACCTTCCTCGTTTGCCAGAACACCATCTCCAACTGGGAGGCCGCCGTCGACCCCGAGACCGGCACCGTCGGGTCCACGGTCAAGCCGGTACCGCCTGTGGTCCGTCTCTCCGACGCCGTCCGCAGCCTGGCCCAGACCATGCGCCGCCTGGGCTTCGGTTCCGACGACCTCATCGCCCGCACGCTCGTTCGCGCCGGGTGGAAGATCTCCCGCCGCGCCATCGGACGCATCACTCGCGAGAGGCTGCAGCCCGCTCCGGTCGAGGAGTCGCCAGGGCCGCCGGCCAGGCCCCAGCGCCCGGTCAAGGCCCACTTCGTCCACCACGTTTGGATGATGGACCTGTCCGAGGTCCGGGCCTTCCTCGGCGGCACCTTCTACATGGCCACCGCCTTTGACGCCTTCTCCCGCACCCCCGTGGCCTTCCAGACCTTCGACCACAGACCCAACTCCCGCGAAACCGCTGGGCTCCTCAAGCGCGCCATCCGCGCCTTCGGTCGACCGAAGTACGTCATCACCGACCTGGGAGCGGAGTTCCAAGGCGCGTTCAAGAAGGCCCTGGCCCGCCTGGGCATCGTCCAACGCTTCCGCCGCAAGGACTACATCGCCGGAACCGCTCGCTTGGAGTCGTTCTGGCGCACCCTCAAGAACAGCGCGCGCTTGCGACTCCCCGTCTTCCTGACCCTCGAAGACCTCGAGCGAAGGCTCCTTCCGGCTCTCTGGCACTACGTCTGCTTCCGGCCACACCAGGGGCTGCACGGTGCGACCCCAGCCGAGGTCTTTCTGGGCCTCGCGCCCGCCTGCCAGCGGGCGCGGCGGGCGCCACGCGGCCAGCCAGGCGAAGGGGATCGCCGCGTGCCGTTCAGGATCGAGATGCTCGCGCCCACCGAGCGGCTCTTCCCGATCCTCGTCCCGGCCGCTGCGTAACCGGCTCCACGACTGGCCTTCTCACGTTCCCGTCGCATACGGGGGCGTCGTCTGCCCCACCCTTCACTTCTCCCGCCCGTCGCCCCAGGCCATTCCAAGCTCGACCTGGCGCGCGGTCGACAATCCGACCGATGTCCGACCTCTCGGTCGCCGGCAAGGCCCCATTGCGCCCAAGCCGGCCAGCAACAGAAGGGTGGCGGCCCAGCGACCTCGAGTCATGGCGCCTCCTCGCGCAGAACGGACGTCCAGGCCCCCGCGAGCGGGGGCGGCACGTCCTCAGCCCGCGTCCTTCTCGACCAGCTCCAGCTCCGCCGCGACCTCCAGCCGCAGCCGCCCGCGGCCGGTCGAGACCAGCCGCAGGTCGGGGCACTTCTCCTCGAGCCGGCGCCGCAGCAGGATCAGGCGGCTCTCGAGGTTGTCGCGCAGCTCGGGCAGGCCCAGGGCCGGGTCGAGGCGCAGCTCGCGGTTGCTGAAGTCGGCGCGGCCCTGCGCCGACCACTCGCCCAGCATCTTCCACAGGATGCGGGCGGGGACGTTGCGCACGAGGTACTCGCCGTCCACGAAGATGCTGTCGTCGCCGCGGTAGAAGGTGACGGTGCGGCGGCGCCCGGCCGGGGCCGGCAGCGGTGTCCCGGCGGGGGCGGGCTCGGTCGCGGCCTCCTCGCGATCCTCGGTGCGCTCGAGCATGCGGTCGAGCGAGAGGGCGATCTGGTTCCCGACCACCTCGAGGTAGGCCTCGTCCCACTCGTCGAAAGCCAGCGGGTCGCGGCTCTCGGCCGCGAGCACGCCCAGCAGCCGGTCGCGCACGGCCAGTGGCAGCACCAGCGCGCTGCGCGCGTCGGGCAGGCCGGGCAGCGGCACCTCGGGCGAGCCGCTGCCCCGTGCGGCATCCACGCCGCCGCGCATGGGCCGGCCGTAGCTCCGCAC
>JBDIBD010000205.1:0-8195 GCA_039812725.1 Vicinamibacteria bacterium
CCCGGCCCCGGCGCGCGTGCTCGAGTCCGCGGCGGCCCAGACCCGCCCCGCGCGCCCTTCCGCGCTGCCGCCGCTGATCGTGATCGGCCTCGACGGCGCCGACTGGCGCTACGCCGAGCCGCTCCTGGCGCGCGGCGAGCTGCCCAACCTGGCACGCCTGCGGGCGACGGGCGCCTGGGGGCCCCTGGAGACGCTGCAGCCCACGCTCTCCCCGATCATCTGGACCACGGTAGCCACGGGCCAGCCGGCCCACCGGCACGGCGTGACCGGCTTCGTGCAGCCGCGCCTGCGCGGGGTCGAGGAGCCGCTGCCCGACCTGCACGTGCAGGACTTCACCGGCCTGCGCTTCTTGCTGCGGCAGGCCCGCGAGCGCGGGCTGGTGCGCGACCAGCCCATCACCAGCCACGCCCGGCGCGTGCCGGCCATCTGGAACCTGGCGGCCCAGGCCGGCGCGCCGGTGGCGCTGGTGGGGTGGTGGGTCACGTGGCCGGCCGAGCCCGTCTACGGCTACGTGGTCAGCGAGCGGGCCTACTACTTCAACGGGCGGCCGGCCGACCCCAGCGAGCGCCTGACCTGGCCGCCCGGCCTCTACCGCGACCTGGCGGGCCAGGTCGAGAGCTACGAGCAGGTCGGCCTGGAGCAGGCGCGGCGCTTCGTGGACGTGAGCGCCGACGAGTGGGCCGAGGCCCTGCGCACCGGCCGCGGCGACGCGCGCGACGCGCTGGCGGAGCTGCCGTACTTCGTGTCGCTGTTCGAGACCAACCGTCGGCACGCCCGCGCGGTGATGGCGCGCGGGCGGGAGGAGCTGGGGCGCGCGCCCGACCTGATGGTGCTCTTCCGCCTGATCGACCAGGTCTGCCACACCTCGCTGCACCACTCGGACCTGGTGAGCGAGCACGTCGACTCCTCCGAGGGCGGGCGGGCGACCTTCGGGCGCAGCGTGGCCGAGGCCTACCGGCAGGCCGACGCCGCGGTGGGGGAGCTGACGGCGGCCTGCGGCGCCGGCTGCAACGTGCTGGTGCTGTCCGACCACGGCTTCGAGCTGGAGGAGTTCCCGGGCGGGCTGCGCCGCTACCACCACCGCGACGCCCCGCCGGGGATCTTCGCGGCGGCCGGGCCGGCTTTCCGCCCCGGCCGCGTGGATGGGCTGGGGGTGCTCGACGTGATGCCCCTGCTGGCCTACCTGAAGGGGCTGCCGGTCGCGGAGGACTTGAGGGGACACCTGCCCGAGGGCCTGCTGCGCCCGGAGCTGTTGGCGGCCCTGCCGCCGCGTACCGTGGCGAGCTACGGCACCCTGGCCCGGCCCGAGTCGCTCGAGGCGGCCTCGGGCGAGGTCGACGCGGCCATGCTCGAGCGGCTGAGGGCCCTCGGCTACATCGACTGAAGGGGCCGGGCCTCGCGCTCGACCAGGGCCGCGAGGCGCTCTCGCAGGGCCCGCGCCACCGGGCCGGGCCGTCCCGGGCCGACCGGGCGCCCGTCGATGCGGGCGATGGGCAGCACCCCGCGCGAGACGCTCGTCAGGAAAGCCTCGGCCAGGCGCGGCAGGTCGGCCCGGCGCACCGGCTCGAGCCGCACCGGCAGCAGGCCGGCGGCCAGCTCGAGCACGATCGCGCGCGTGACCCCGGCCAGCACGCGCTCGCGCTCCGTGCGCAGCTGGCCGTCGACCACGGCGAAGAAGTTGCTGCTGAGCCCCTCGAGCAGGGCCTCGTCGTCGGCCTCGAACATCAGCCCTTCGTGGGCGCCGGCCGGGAGGGCGGCCGAGGCCTCGGCCAGGAAGCGCGTGTCCTTGGCGTGCGGGTTGGCGCGCCGGGCCGGCACGCTGGCGCAATCCACGCCCGAGTCGTAGAGCCGGGCGGGCAGCGGCTCGAAGGCCTCGGCCGTCACCACCAGCCGCGGCGACGCGAAGGTGACCCGCAGGCGGGCCTCGGGCAGCCCGGCCGCGGGGATGGCGCGCGCGACGGCGGGCTCGAAGCGGCGGGCGTCCAGGTCGTCGGGCAGGCCCCGCAGCGCGGCGGACTCGCGCAGGCGGGCCAGGTGCTGCTCGGGCCGCAGCACCCGCGTTCCACCATAGGTGCGGAAGGTGGTGTAGACGCCGTCGAGGAAGGGCGCTTCACCGAGCGTGGTGAGATTGCCGTGCAGATCGGCTTCGAAAGTGGTCATCTCGATGTACTGGAATATCTTAGCAGGGACTTGCGGAAACCGGGAGCGGGCCCGGCGCAGTCCAGGCACGCAAGCTGATTGACTCATAGGGACTCAACCCTGTACGCTCATGGGCAGGCAGGAGGAAGCGTGAGCAAGATCATCGGCATCGACCTGGGAACGACGAACTCGGTGGTGGCCGTCATGGAGGGCGACAGCCCGACCGTGATCGCCAACCCGGAGGGGCACCGCACGACACCTTCGGTGGTGGCCTTCACGCCGGCGGGCGAGCGGCTGGTCGGCCACGCGGCCAAGCGCCAGGCCGTGACCAACCCCGAGAACACAGTGTTCTCGATCAAGCGCTTCATGGGGCGCCGCTACTCGGAGGTCTCCGAGGAGCAGAAGATGGTCCCCTACAAGGTCACCGAGTCGGGCAACGACGTGCGCGTGGAGGCCGCCGGGAAGCTCTACTCGCCGCCCGAGATCTCGGCCTTCGTGCTCCAGAAGATGCGCGACGCGGCGGAGCAGTTCCTGGGCGACAAGGTGGCCAAGGCGGTCGTCACGGTGCCGGCCTACTTCAACGACGCGCAGCGGCAGGCCACCAAGGACGCGGGCAAGATCGCCGGGCTCGAGGTGCTGCGCATCGTCAACGAGCCCACGGCGGCGGCGCTGGCTTACGGGCTCGACAAGAAGAAGGACGAGACCATCGCGGTCTACGACTTCGGGGGCGGGACCTTCGACATCTCGGTGCTGGAGGTGGGCGAGGGCGTGGTGGAGGTCAAGGCCACCAACGGCGACACGCACCTGGGCGGGGACAACCTGGACCAGCGCGTGATCGAGTGGATCGTGTCGGAGTTCAAGCGCGAGCAGGGCATCGACCTGTCGAAGGACAAGATGGCCCTGCAGCGACTGAAGGAAGCGGCCGAGAAGGCCAAGTGCGAGCTGTCGACCACGCTGGAGACGGAGATCAACCTGCCCTTCGTGACGGCCGACGCGTCGGGGCCGAAGCACCTGGTGCTGAAGCTGACGCGCTCGAAGTTCGAGCAGCTGGTGGAGGACCTGCTGGTGCGCACGATGGGTCCGGTCAAGCAGTGCCTGGCCGACGCCGGACTGAAGCCCGGGGAGATCGACGAGGTGGTGCTGGTGGGGGGCTCGACGCGCATCCCGAAGGTGCAGGCGCTGGTGCGCGAGTTCTTCGGCAAGGAGCCGCACAAGGGCGTCAACCCCGACGAGGTCGTGGCGGTGGGGGCGGCCATCCAGGCCGGCGTGCTGGCCGGCGACGTCAAGGACCTGCTGCTGCTCGACGTCACGCCGCTGTCGCTCGGCATCGAGACCCTGGGCGGCGTCATGACGCGCCTGATCGAGCGCAACACCACCATCCCGACCCGCAAGAGCGAGGTCTTCTCGACCGCCTCGGACAACCAGACCTCGGTCGAGGTGCACGTGCTGCAGGGCGAGCGCGAGATGGCGCGCGACAACCGCACGCTGGGCAAGTTCCAGCTGGTGGGCCTGCCGCCGGCGCCGCGCGGCGTGCCGCAGATCGAGGTGACCTTCGACATCGACGCCAACGGCATCGTCAACGTCACCGCCAAGGACCGCGCCACGGGCAAGCAGCAGGCCATCACCATCACGAGCTCGTCCGGGCTGGCCAAGGACGAGGTCGAGCGCATGGTCAAGGACGCCGCCGCCCACGCCGACGAGGACAAGCGCCGCAAGGAGGAGGTCGAGGTCCGCAACCGCCTCGACGGGCTGGTCTACTCGACCGAGAAGACGGTGGCCGAGGGGCGCGACAAGCTGCCCGCGGCCGACGTCGAAGTGGCGGAGAAGGCCGTGGCCGAGGCCAGGAAGGCCCTCGAGGAGGGCGGCAAGGAGCGCCTGGAGGCGGCGGCCGAGGCCCTCACCAAGGCCTCGCACAAGCTGGCCGAGGCGCTCTACAAGCAGGCCGCCGCGGCCGGCGAGCCGGCCGCGGGCTCGGGCCCCTCGGGCCAGGGCGATGGCGGCGACGTCGTCGACGCCGAGGTTGTGGACGACGGCAAGAAGTCCTAGCGGGCCGACGGGACGGCGGGGCGCGCGGCATGGATCTCTACGAGCTGCTGGGCGTGCGGGCACGCGCGGGCGCGGCCGAGGTCAAGCGCGCCTTCCAGAAGCGCGCCCGCCTCTGGCACCCCGACGTCAACCCGGGCGACCCGGTGGCCGCCGAGCGCTACCGCCAGCTGCTGCGGGCCTTCGAGGTGCTCTCCGACCCGTCGCGCCGCGCCGTCTACGACCGGGGCGGCGACCCCTTCGCCCAGGCCGGGCCGCGCCGGCCCGAGGTGGGCTTCGCGGGCTTCGACTTCACCGTCGAGGCCCGGCGCGAGGGGGGCAGCTTCCGGGAGATCTTCGACGGGGCCCTGCAGGAGGGCCCGGCCGGACAGGGCCCCGCCCCGGGCGAGGACCTCGAGCAGTCCACGCGCATCAGCTTCGAGGAGGCCCTGCGCGGCGCGCGCCGCCGGGTGCAGCTCGTGCGCCACGACCAGTGCCCGGCCTGCTCGGGGCGCGGCGACGTCTCTTTCGCCCCGATCCCCTGTCCCCGCTGCGGCGGGGCCGGGCGCGTGCAGGCCGCCCGCGGGCACATGCTCTTCACGCGCGCCTGCGCCGCCTGCCGCGGCAGCGGCCGGCTCGACCGGCAGCCCTGCGACCACTGCGGCGCCGAGGGGCGCGTGATGCAGGGCGAGTGGCTGGACGTGCAGATCCCGGCCGGGGTCGAGAGCGGCAGCCGGGTGCGCCTGCCGGGCGGCGGCGGCGCCGGGCGGCGCGGCGGGCCGGCCGGCGACTTCGTGCTGCGGGTGGAGGTCGAGCCGCACCCGGTCTTCGAGCGCGACGGGGCCGACCTGCGCTGCAAGGTGCCCGTGAGCATGATGGAGGCGGCCCTGGGGGCGCACGTCGAGGTGCCCACGCCGGACGGGCCGGTGACGATCGAGGTCCCGTCCGGCACGCAGCACGGCCAGCAGTTCCGGCTGCGCAAGCGCGGCATGCCGCGGCCGGGGGAGCGCTCGCGCGGCGACCTGTGGGTCGAGGCGCGGGTGGTGGTGCTGCGGCCGCGCGACGAGCGCAGCCGGGAGCTGCTGCGCGAGCTGCAGCGTCTCAACCCCGAGGACCCGCGCGCCGCCGGCGGGCGGGCGGGAAAGGAGTAGGGCATGCCACGTGGACGCCGGGGCCGCGCCGCCGGGCCCGCCGCCGGGGGTCTCTACATGATCAGCGCCGTGGCCCAGAAGTACGACATCCACCCCCAGACCCTGCGCCTCTACGAGCGCGAGGGGCTGCTCAAGCCCTCGCGCACCGACGGCAACACGCGGCTCTACTCCGACGAGGACCTGCGCCAGCTGGAGGTCATCCTCAACCTCTCGCGCGACCTGGGCGTGAACCTGGCCGGCATCGAGATCATCCTGAACATGCGGCGCAAGATGGAGCAGATGCAGAGCGAGGTGAACGAGTTCGTGGCGGACGTGCAGGAGGAGCTGCGGCGCGCCAACCAGGAGGGCTGGCAGGAGCGCCTGCAGCAGGCCCTGGTGCGGCTGCCGCCCACCCAGATCGTGCGCGCGCCGGCGCCCGAGCCCGGCCCCGCTCCGGGCCAGGCCGAGTGAGGCCGCCGGGCGCGCGCGGCGCTCGCGTATAATCCCCGGTCCGGCCCCGCATGGCGACCCGCAAGAAGACGGCCCGAACCCGACCGGCGCGGCCCGAGGAGGCGCGCGTCCCGTCCCTCGACAGCCTGAACGCCTACATCCGCGAGATCGGGCGCTTCAAGCCGCTCGGCCTGGAGCAGGAGCAGGAGCTGGCGCGCCGCATCCAGCAGGGCGACCAGGAGGCCCTGCACCGCCTGGTGGAGGCCAACCTGCGCTTCGTGGTCTCGTACGCCAAGCGCTACCGCGGCCTGGGTCTGTCGTTCCTGGACCTGATCCACGAGGGCAACCTGGGGCTGATCGAGGCCGCCAAGCGCTTCGACCCGACCCGCAACGTCAAGTTCATCTCGTACGCGGTGTGGTGGGTGCGCCAGTCGATCTTCCACTCGCTCTCCGAGCACACCCGCATCTTCCGCCTGCCCCAGAAGCTCTCGGGCCAGGTCTCGCGCCTGACGGGGGCCCGCAGCCGGCTGACCGCCGAGCTGGGCCGCCAGCCCTCGACCTCGGAGCTGGCCCAGGCCACCGAGCTCAGCGAGCAGGAGATCGACGTGCTGCTGAGCGTCTCGGGCGAGGACCTCTCGCTCTCGAGCACGGTGGGCGAGGAGGGCACGCTGGAGCTGGGCGACACCCTCGAGCAGGAGAGCGTGCCGGCCGTGGAGGACGAGCTGATCAAGAGCTCCTTCGTCGAGCAGACCCGCAGCCTGCTGGAGGGGCTCGACGAGAAGGAGCGCGAGGTGCTGCGGCTGCGCTTTGGCCTCGACGGCGAGGAGCCGCGCACGCTGCAGGAGATCGGCGACGAGATGAAGCTGTCGCGCGAGCGCATCCGCCAGATCGAGAGCAAGGCCAAGGAAAAGCTGCGGCGCAACCGCTCCTTCCAGCAGCTGCGGGGGTACCTGAACTGATGGCCTGCGAACGGTGCAACGGCAGCGGCTTCGAGATCGTCGAGCGCGACGGGCGCGAGTTCGCCCGGCCCTGTTCGTGCCGGCGTCCGGCGGGCGCGGGCGACAGCCAGGCGGCCTTGACGGCGGCCTGCCGCATCCCGCCGCGCTACGAGGAGTGCACCCTGGCCCACTTCGAGGCCGGCAGCCCGGCCCTGGCCGCGGCCCTCGAGAAGTGCCTGCTGTTCTGCAAGGGCTACCCCTACCTGGGCAGCACCGACGAGGGCCTGGGGCTGCTCTTCATCGGCGACACCGGCGTCGGCAAGACCCACCTGGCTGTGGGCGTGCTGCGCGAGCTGGTGGCCCAGAAGGGCGCCCGCGGCCAGTTCTGGGACTTCCACGAGCTGATGCGCGAGATCCGGCGCTCCTACGACCCCGAGACCAAGACCAGCGAGCTGGCGGTGCTGCAGCCGGTGATCGAGGCCGACGTGCTGCTGCTGGACGACCTGGGCGCCTGGAAGATGACGGACTGGATGAACGACACCCTGTTCTACATCCTCAACAGCCGCTACCTGGCCAAGCGCGCCACGCTCATCACCACCAACTACGACGACGTCGACCCCCGCCAGGCGCGCCAGGCCGACGCCCTGCGGCGCAAGGAGTTCCTGGTCGACCGCATCGGCCAGCGCCTGCGCTCGCGGCTGCTCGAGATGTGCCTTCTGGTGCGGGTCGAGGGGACGGACCACCGCCAGGCGCGCCAGCACTCCAACGAGGCCGCCCTGCGGGGCGGCCAGCGCCCGCGCCAGTCCTGACGGCCCGCGGCGCCGGCTAGCGGGCCTGCAGGCGGTCCCTGAGGCGGCGCAGGGTCTGCTCGACGTCGACGATCAGGGCCTCGGTGGTCAGGTCCAGCTGGTCCAGCACGCGGTGGAACTTGCCGTAGTCGGCGCGCTGCGGCTCGTCGGACTCCGAGAGCGACTCGAGCCGGGCGGCCCACTCCATCAGGCTCTGCAGGCTGGCCTCGCCGTGCGAGTCCATGTGCGAGGTCTCCGTGCGGCCGATGTCGAGGCCGCGCAGGAAGGCGCCGATCTCGCGCCGCCGGCCCTTGGCCCGCTCGGCCACGCCCTGGAAGGTGCGGCGCGGGGGCTGGGGGCGGTTGGGCAGGGCCTGCTCGATGGGCCCCTTCTCGAAGCGCTGCCGCATGACGGCGGCGATGCGCTCGATCTCGACCCTGAGGGCGGCCTCGCCCTCGCTCCCGCGCTTGGCCAGCAGCTCGCCCAGCCCGGTCTCCATGGCCGCCCGCTCGGCCGCGGAGCAGCCGCGGAAGTAGTAGAAGATCTCCTCGAGGTTCTGCGCTCCCGAGGGGATCAGCAGGTCGCCGGGGACGAAGGGCTCCCCGTTCGGGCCGCGCCGGTTCATCAGCGTGCTGCGGCGCGGCTTGTCCGCCTTGCGGGGCGCCGCCCCGTCGGCGCCGGGCCGGGCCGAGCGCGGCAGCAGCAGCCCGGCCGGCCGGGTCTCGCCC
>JBDIBD010000206.1:0-8155 GCA_039812725.1 Vicinamibacteria bacterium
CCGCGCGCGGCCGGGGAGCGGGCGCCGCGGCCCGAGCCCGCCCTGGCGCGCGTTTCCCTGCAGGCGGGCGGCCGCTGAGCGGCGGCCGGCCCTGCTAGACTGGCCCCTCCTCGACAAGGAGCGCGCATGGCCGCCGACCCCGAGCTTCTCAGGGACGTCCCGCTCTTCCAGACCCTCGACGACGCCGAGCGCACGGCCGTGGCGGCCCTGATGACCGGGACGCGTTTCCCCGCCGGCGCCACGCTCTTCCGCGAGAACGACCCGGGCGGGGTCATGTACCTGATCCGCGACGGCCGGGTCGAGCTGTGGGTCACCGACGAGGAGCGCGCCAAGGTGCCGGTGGACACCCTGCACGCGGGCGACTTCTTCGGCGAGCTGACCCTGCTCGACGGGGGCCTGCGCTCGACCAGCGCCACCGCCCTCGAGGACCTCGACTGCCTGGCGCTCGAGCGCAAGCCCTTCGTGGACCTCCTGGCCCGCCGGCCGGAGATGGCGCTCGACCTGCTGGCGGCGCTGGTGAAGCGCATCCGCAAGACCGACGAGCTGCTCAAGCACCGCGTGCGCAACCCCAACGACGTGCTGGAGGAGCGCGAGACCCTGGGCGACCGCGTGGCCGACGCCGTGGCGCGCTTCGGCGGCTCGTGGGCCTTCATGTTCAGCTTCGCCGGGGTGCTGGCGGTCTGGATGCTGCTCAACACCGTCTTCGTCGTGGTGCGCCAGCAGAACGGCGAGCCCTTCGACCCCTACCCCTTCATCCTGCTGAACCTGGGGCTCTCGATGCTGGCCTCCGTCCAGGGCCCGGTGATCATGATGAGCCAGAACCGCCAGGACAAGAAGGACCGCCTGCGCAGCGAGGTCGAGTACCAGGTCAACGTGCGGGCGGAGTTCGGCGTGCAGCAGCTGCACGAGAAGCTCGAGGCCATTGGGCGCGGCCTCGACCGGCGCCTGGAGCGGCTGGAGGAGCGCGCGGGCCCGCGCGCCTGACCGCCCGCCGGCCGCCGGGTGACAATGGGGCGTGAGCCACGTCCTGCACGGCGACGACGTGCTCTTCCTCCGGGGCCGCCACGGGCGCCTGGAGTGCGCCTGGCTGGGGCCGCCCCCGGGCGAGGCGCCCAGCCTGGTCTTCCTGCACGACGGGCTCGGCAGCCTGGGGCTGTGGCGCGACTTCCCCGCCCGGCTCGCCGAGCGGCTCGGCTGCGGCGCGCTGGTGTTCGGCCGCGCGGGCCACGGCGGCTCCCAACCCGCCCCCCTGCCGCGCGGGACCGCCTTCATGCACGAGGAGGCGCGCCTGGAGCTGCCGCCGCTGCTCGAGCAGCTCGACCTGCGCGAGCACGCCCTGGTGGGCCACTCCGACGGCGGCTCCATCGCGTTACTGAACGCGGCCCTGGCCCCGCGCCCGGGGCTGCGGGCCGTCGTGACGCTGGCGGCCCACGTCTTCTGCGAGCCGCTCACGCGCGACTCCATCGCCGCCGCGCGAGCCGAGTTCGAGACCGGTCCCCTGCGCCGGCGGCTGGAGCGCCACCACGGCCCCAACACGGAAGCCCTCTTCGAGGGCTGGAGCGGGGCCTGGCTGGCGCCGGAGTTCGAGCGCTGGGACCTGCGCCCCGAGCTGGGAGCCGTGCGCGTGCCCGTGCTGGCCCTGCAGGGGGCGGACGACGAGTACGGCACCGCCCGGCAGCTCGACGGGATCGCCGGCAGCGTGGGCGGCCCCGTGCACACCGAGCTGCTGCCGGGCTGCGGCCACACGCCCCACCGCGACCGTCCCGACGACGTGCTGGGGCGACTCGAGACCTTCCTGCGCCCGCTGCTTTTCTAGCGCGCCCCGCGATCCTCGCGCCAGCGCCAGGCCAGCCACGACCAGGCGGCGAGGCCGCCCAGCAGGCCCGCGCCGGTCAGCAGCCCGGCCAGGCGCTTGTCGGCGGCCAGCAGCCCCCAGCGGCCGAGAATGGCGGCCCAGTCGTGCTCGCCGCCACCCACCAAGGGCAGGAGCTGCTCGCGCGCGTCGGCCACGTAGCGGGCCACGTTCAGCAGGCTCTGCGAAAGCCAGAAGCCCGCGGCCGCCGCGCCGGCGGCCTCGCGCAGCAGCCAGGCCGCGCCCAGCACGGCCAGCGGCACCAGCAGCTGCATCCAGGTGCCGCCGTAGAGGCCGGCCGTCTCGCCCAACAGACCGAAGAGCGGGTGGCCGGCCTCGTGGAAGGCCAGGTTGGCCGAGTCGAGGATCGGCACCCAGCCCTCGTCGGAAGAGAGCCAGGCCGCCGACACCAGGGCGAACAGCGCGCTGAGCCCCCCGAGGGCCGGCGTCGAGACGGGCTTCCAGGGCGTCTCGATCGCCTCGCGCCAGCCTTCGGGGAGCACGACCGTTCAGGGCCTCACGGCCAGACCGGCACGCGTCCCGGCGTCCAGGGCGCGCCCGCCTTCTCCAGGCGCTGCTCCAGCGCGCGCAGGTCCGTCTCGGAAAGCGCGCGCAGCTTCTCCAGCACGGGCGCGAACAGCTTGCCGGCGATCTCGAGCTGCTCGCGGTTGGTGCCGGTGGGCGCCGAGGTCGACATCCACTGGCTGTCCACGATGCCGCCCACGCGCTCGGTGACCGAGGGCGGCACGGGCTCGTTGCGGCGCGCGAGGGCCCGGTCGCCCTCCAGCTCCCGGCGCAGGTCCTTGAGCCGCGCCTCCAGCGCGCGGGCCTCGTCGCCCCACTGGGTCTCGGCCCCGGGGGTCTCGAGCAGGGCCTTCTTGACGTGGTCGAGCCGTGCTTGCGCTTCCTTGGCGGCCTCGACCGCGCCCAGCACCGCGCGCTGCAGCCGGGCGGCCTGCTTCTGGAAGGCCAGCAGCTCGGCCTTGTCCTGGGCCGGCAGCGTGGCCGTCCCGACCGCCACCGCCTCGAAGGGCTGCGGCGCGGCCAGGTCCGTCAGCTTGCCGTCCACGCGCTTCTGCAGCGAGACCGTGTAGCGCCCCGGCAGGGCCAGCGGGCCCATCGGCGGCAGGCTGAACTGGTCGGGCTCCTTCTCCTCCAGGCTGATCGGCTCGGCGGCCGGCAGGCGCAGGTCCCAGGCCACGCGGTGCAGGCCGGCCTTGACCGGGCCCTCGACGCGCCGCACCACCTGGCCGTCGGCGTCGCGCACGGTGGCGATCACGGTCGGAGCCTCCTCGAGGGCCTCCGCCCGCAGCTCGTCGGGCGTGGGGTAGCGGATCGGCTGGCCCTTCTTCTCGGCGGCCTTCTCGGCCTCCTGCCGCAGCTCCTTCTTCGTCTTGAGCGCGTCCTTGAGGTAATAGGTGAAGACCGCGCCGAAGGGCGGGTTGTCGGCCGTGTAGAGGCTCTCGCCCAGGAAGGACTTGCCCCGCAGGCCCAGCGGCGCCGTCGGGACGTAGAGCGGCGCGTTCCTCACGGGGAACAGCAGCGCCTCCGACTGGGCCAGCCTGGCGTCCGTCAGGCCGCGCAGGAGCGAGTAGTCGTCGAGCACGTAGAAGCCGCGCCCGAAGGTGGCCAGCACCAGGTCGTTCTCGCGCTTCTGGATGGCCAGGTCGCGCACCTGGATGGTGGGCAGGCCGCCCTGCAGCTGCACCCAGCTCAGGCCGGCGTCGACGCTGAAGTACAGTCCGAACTCGGTGCCGCAGAACAGGAGGTTGCGGTCGACGTGGTCCTCGGCCAGCGCGTAGACCGAGCCGCGCTCGGGCAGGCCCTTCGTGATCGGCGTCCAGGTCCGGCCGCGGTCCGCGCTCTTCAGCAGGTAGGGCTTGAAGTCGCCCATCTTGTGGTCGTCGAAGGCCGCGTAGACCAGGTTCTTGTCGTGCTGCGAGAGCTCGATGCGGCGCACGTAGGCGTTCTTCGGCACGCCCGGGAAGGCCTCGAGCCGGGTCCAGCTCTGGCCGCCGTTCTCCGTCACCTGGATCAGGCCGTCGTCGGTGCCGGCGAAGATCAGGCCCTCCTGCAGCGGCGACTCGACCAGCTGCACCACGTTGCCGTAGAACGAGGTCGAGACGTTCTTGGCCACCGCGTCGGGGCCCCAGAGCTTGCCCATCACCGGCAGGCTGTTGCGGTCGATCTGGCGGCTGAGGTCGCCGCTGATCGCCTTCCAGCTGGCCCCGCGGTCGTCGCTGCGGTAGACCTTCTGGGCCGCGAAGTAAAGGCGCGTCGGCGAGTGCGGGCTGACGATCAGGGGCGAGTCCCAGTTCCAGCGCAGCGGCGGTTCGCCGGCCAGGCCCTGGGGCTGGATGCCGAGGCCCTCGCCGCTCCTGCGGTCGAAGCGCCCCAGCGCCCCGTACTGGGCCTGCACGTAGACGATGTTGGGGTCCTGCGGGTCGGGGGCCGACTCGAAGCCGTCGCCGCCCCAGGTCACGAACCAGTCCTGGTTGAGGATGCCGTGCACGCTCGCGGTGCGCGACGGGCCGCCCAGGCTGAAGTTGTCCTGGGTGCCGCCGAAGACGTTGTAGAACGGCCGCGCGTCGTCCACCGCCACCTTGTAGAACTGGGTCACGGGCAGGTTGGACTTGAAGTGCCAGTTCTCGCCGCGGTCGAAGCTCTCGTAGATGCCGCCGTCGCAGCCCACCAGGTAGTAGTCGGTGTCCTGCGGGTCGACCCAGATGGCGTGGTTGTCGACGTGCTTGTGCTTCTCGCCCAGGTTCTTGAAGGTCTTGCCGCCGTCGTCGGTGACCTTGAAGTAGACGTCGATCGAGTAGACCCGCTCGGGGTCCTGCGGGTCGACCGTGATCTCGTTGTAGTACTGGGGGCCGCCGGCCACGTAGTCGCTGCGCTTCTCCCAGGTCGCGCCGCGGTCGGTCGAGCGGTAGAAGCCCTTGCCCTTGTCGGCCGCCTCGACGATGGCGTAGACCCAGTCGGGCCGGGTGGGCGCCACCGCGATGCCGACGCGTCCCAGGTCCTCCTTCGGCAGGCCGGCCTTGAGCCTCGTCCAGGTGGCGCCGCCGTCGGTGGTCTTGTGCAGGCCCGACTCGGGGCCGCCGTGGACGATGGTCCAGACGTGGCGCCGGCGCTGGTAGGCCGTGGCGTAGACCACGTCGGGATCGCGCGGGTCGAAGGCGATGTCGCTGACGCCGGTGTTCTCGCTGATCGTCAGGACGGCCTTCCAGGTCTGGCCGCCGTCCGTGGTCTTGTAGAGCCCGCGGTCGCCGCCGGCCGACCAGAGCGGCCCCTGGGCCGCCACCCAGACCACCCTGCTGTCGCGCGGGTCGATCAGGATCTTGCCGATGTGCTCGGACTTCTCCAGGCCCACCTTCGTCCACGACTCGCCGCCGTCCTCGGACTTGTAGACGCCGTCGCCGTAGCTGACGCTGCGCTGCGAGTTGTTCTCGCCGGTGCCCACCCAGACCACGTTGGGGTTCTTGGGGTCGAGGGCGATGGCGCCGATCGAGAACGAGCCCTCGCCGTCGAAGACCGGCTTCCAGGTGGTGCCCGCGTTGACCGTCCTCCAGACGCCGCCCGAGGCCGTGGCGACGAAGTAGCGCTTGCGGTTGCCGGGGTCGACCGCGAAGTCGGCGATGCGGCCGGAGGTCAGGGCCGGGCCGATCGAGCGCAGCTCGAGGCCCTTGAGGGTCTCGGCGTTCAGGCCGGGCTTGACTTCCTCCTTCTTCTTCTCTTCCTTCTTCGCGGCGGGCTTGGCCTCGGCCCTCTTCTCGGCCTGGGCGGGGGTGGTGGGCGGGGCCGCGGCCTGGGCCGACACGGGCACGGGCGGCAGCAGCGCGAGCGAGAGCAGGATGGCGAACACGCGCTTCACGGGGGACCTCCAGGGAAATGAATGGCTTGCGGGCAGCGGCCGGGGGAATTGTAGCCCCGCCCCGACGGTGCGGACTCAGGCGTGGGAGGGCGACCCCTGACGAAAGACAGGTCTCGGGACCCCACTCTCGGGGCTGGGCCGGGCGATGGCGCTCGGGCACAGTGCGGCTCGGACGCCAGGGGAGGCGTCGGGAGGGGATCATGCGAAGGCTCCTGGGATGGTCGAACCGGAAGTGCCGGGCCGCTCTGGCCCTGATCGCGGCGCTCGGCCTCGGCACGGCCACGGCGGAGGAGACGGGGACGCGCCGGTGGGCCGAGGTGAGCCTGACGGGGGGCCTGCTCGAAGCCCGAGCCCTCGCCGGGTGTGAACGGCTCAGCTTCACGGTCAAGGGCCCGGGCGACTTCTGGAGGCGCGCGGTCTTCGCCTGCGGCGCTCCCGCGGTGCTCGACCTGGAACGGGCCGACGGACCGGCCGCGCCCGGAAGCTACACCTGGGAGGCTCGGCTCCTGGGACCGACCGACACGACCCGCGTGACGTGGGGGCGGTTCAGCCTGGGCGCCGCGAGCGAACCGGCTGCCGACGACCCGGCCCCGTCCACGCGCGTGCCGACCGCCGACCTGACCATCAGCGACCCGACTCCGCAGCTGAGCTTCGACGACACGGACGCCGGGGCCCAGGACTGGCAGGTGAGGACGTCGGCCGACGGGACCCAGTTCCTCGTCCAGGAGACCACCGCCGGGACGACGCCGGTGACGATCGAGAGCGTCGCGCCCAACGACTCGCTGTACCTGGCGAAGCACGCGTCCGGCACGCCCGTCATCGGCGTGGGCACGGCCACCGCCGGCCAGCCCGGCCTCACGTTGGCTGGGAACGCCGGCGTGAACTTCGACGACGGCACGACGCCCTGGAGGATGTTCGGCAACACGAACGCCTTCGGCATCGGCGTCTCACCGGCCATCAACGTCTCGTTCCGTCCGGGCGCTCCGGGCCGCAGCATCCACCTGGACAGCACCGGCAACCTGGCCCTGTTCGCCGACTCCGGCGTGGCCAACGTCGACATCGCCGGGGCGACCCTGCACGTCAAGCGCACCAACGGAACCGCCAAGCTCAAGGTCGAGGAGGCCTCGGGCACGACGCAGTCGCGCAACATGCTGCAGATCGTCAACAACGGCGCCTCGACCTTCCGCTTCGACAACACCCTCGACGGCTCGATCTGGGGCTTCGGTTCGCGCGGCACCGGGGATTTCTTCATCGGCAAGACGCCGGGGCAGACCTTCGCCTTCAACCTCACCTCCGCCGGCAACCTGACCATCACGGGCACGCTGACCCAGGGCTCGGACCGCAACTCGAAGGAGGACATCGACGCGGTGGAGCCGGCCAGCGTGCTGGCCCGCATCGCCGACCTGCCCATCGCGACCTGGCGCTACAAGGGCGACACGGCCACCCACGCGGGCCCGATGGCCCAGGACTTCCACGCCGCCTTCGGCCTGGGCGAGGACGACCGGCACATCGCCCCGGGCGACATGGCCGGGCTGAGCCTGGCCGCCATCCAGGCGCTGGTGCGGCAGAACGAGGAGCTGCGCGCCGAGCTCGACCGGCTGCGCACGCGGGTGACGAGCCTCGAGGGCGGCCGCTGAGCCGGTCCCGCCACGGCGCGGGTCCCGGGCGAGGGGAGCACGGATAATGGGCCCGTGCTCCCTCCCCCGGGCCCGTCCCGCCCCGACGCGCGCGAGAAGCTGCCGGCCGTGATCGAGGCCATCGGCGGCGAGCTCGAGCTCGAGCCGCTGCTGCAACGGGTGCTCGACGAGGCCTGCGGCCTGCTCGGGGCCAGCCACGGCGCCGTCGGCCTCTACGACGACGGCCTCGGCCTGGTGCGCGTGGCGGCCTCCCGCGGCCTGCCGCAGGGCGAGCTGGGGCGCAGCTTCGCCCCCGGCCAGGGCCTGGCCGGCGAGGTGCTGCGCCGACGGACGGCGGTCGTGCTCGAGCGCTACGACCAGCTCCCGGCGCCGGCCTGGCCCGAGCTGGGCGACCACGCGGTGGTGGCCGTGCCGCTGGTCCGCCACGGACGGCTGCTGGGCTTCTTCGGCCTGGGCGGGCCGCCCCCGCTGCGCTTCGGGCCGGAGGACGTCCAGGCCCTCGAGCAGCTCGCCCGCCACGCCGCGGTCGCCGTCGAGAACGCGCGCCTCTACGCCCAGGAACGACGGCGCACCGAGCGCCTGGCGCTGATCGCCCGCGTGGGCCAGATCATCACGGCGGGCCTCGAGCTGGACGAGCTGCTGCAGCGCGCCGCCGACGCCGTGCACGAGCTGCTGGGCTATCCCAGCGTCGACATCCCGCTGGTCGACGCCGCCGCCCGCGAGCTGGTGGTGCGGGCCCGCGGCGGCCTCTACAAGCAGCTCATCCGGCACGAGGACCGGCTGCCGATCGAG
>JBDIBD010000207.1:0-8148 GCA_039812725.1 Vicinamibacteria bacterium
GGGGGGGGGGGGGGGGGGGGGGGGGGCCGCGGGCGGGGGGGGGGGGGGGGGGGGCGCGGGCGTCGCCGGCTCGCCCTGCTCGAACAACCCCAGCTGCGGACGCTCCGCCTCCGTCTCCCGGTTCGCCTTCGCCAAGTGCTTGACCTCCTGAGGGTTCCCGTCCCCGGCCAGGTCCCGGGAGAGGCGAGCGGGCCCGCCGCGGGGCCCGCGGCGCGCGGCCCCCCAAGACCGGCGGAGTCTAGCACGCGGGCCGGCCCGGATCGGTCCGGGCCGGCCCGCCCCTCAGGCCTTGCCGGCCAGGAAGAGGGCCCCGAGCGCCAGGAAGCCCAGCCCGGCCGCGCGCTTGATCCAGACCTCGGGGACCACGCGGGCCACGGCCTCGCCGGCCAGCACGGCGATGGCGCTGGTGGCCACCAGCGCCAGCGCGGCCCCGGCGAAGATCGCCAGGCGCGAGCGCCCGCCGGCCGCCAGGGCCAGCGTGGCCAGCTGGGTCTTGTCGCCCAGCTCGGCCAGGAAGATCAGGGAGAACGACGAGGCCAGCAGCTTCCAGTCCATGCGGCGTAGTGTCGCCTCAAGCCGCGCGCCGGGCAACGACGCGGCGGGCCGGACGCGCTAACATGCGCCATGGCCGAGAAGCCCCTGACCTACGGCAGCTACCTCAAGATCCCCGAGCTGCTGGCGCTGCAGCAGTGCCGCTCGGCCCCGGCCCACCACGACGAGCCGCTCTTCATCGTCATCCACCAGGCCTACGAGCTGTGGTTCAAGCTGATCCTGCACGAGGTCGACACGGCCGCCGAGCGCCTGGCCGCCGACGACGTCTGGGAGGCCCGCCGGCTGCTGCGCCGGGTGGTCGAGACCTGGCGCGTGCTGGTGGCCCAGGTCGGCATCCTCGAGACCATGCGGCCGCAGGACTTCCTGGGCTTCCGCGACCACCTCAACCCGGCCTCGGGCTTCCAGTCGGTGCAGTTCCGCGAGCTCGAGTTCGCGCTCGGGATGAAGGACGCCCGGGTGCTCGAGGCCCTGCGCTCCGAGCCGGCCGAGCTGGCGCGCCTGCGGCGGCGCCTCGAGGCGCCCTCGCTGGGCGACGCGGTCGACGCGCTGCTGGCGCGGCGCGGCTTCGAGCGCGGCCCGGCGTCCGTCGCCGGCGAGGCGTCCCGCTCGGAAGAGTGGCGCCTGCGGGCCCTGACCGGCATCTACGCGCGCCCCGACAGCCACCCCGACGTGCTGGCGCTGTGCGAGGTGCTGCTCGACATCGACGAGGCCGTGGCCCTCTGGCGGGCCCGCCACGTCCTGATGGTCGAGCGCATGATCGGGGCCAAGCGCGGCACCGGCGGCAGCGAGGGCGTCGGCTACCTGCGCTCCACGCTGCCCAAGCGGGGTTTCCCCGACCTGTGGGCGGTGCGCAGCGCGCTGGGCGGCGACGACGGTGCGCGGGCCTGAGGCGGGCGACTTGACACTCCCGGCAGCGCGTCCAAGAATCCGCAGGGTTCGGCGGGAGGGGATGCAGACGCGCTGGAGGTCGGCTTCGCGACGGTGGTGCGGCGGCGCCGCGCTGGCTGCCCTGGCCCTGGCCGGGTCGGCGGGCGCCCAGGGCCCGGGGCCCAAGGTCAGCGGCTCGGAGCTGGCCCGCTTCGGGTTCTTCCAGGACTTCGACGAGCTCGACCTCGAGGCGCTGCTGGAGACGGCCCAGGTGGAGGTCTCGGTGGCCTCGCGCGGGGCCACCAGCGTCGAGCGCGCGCCGGGCGCCGTCACGATCGTGACCGAGGCCCAGATGCGGGCGCTCGGGGCGCGCACCCTCGAGGACGTCCTGCGCGCCCTGCCGGGCTTCGACGTGCAGCGCGACACCCTCGGGCGGCCGCGCGTGGCGGTGCGTGGGGCCGGGCTGGCGGCCTCCGCGGGCGGTGGCGACGAGGTGCTGGTGCTGCTCAACGGCCAGCGCCTGAACGAGGCGGTCACCGGCAGCGCCACCAGCGTCAACCTCGAGCTCTCGGTCGAGCACCTGTCGCGCATCGAGGTCTGGCGCGGGGCCGGCACGGCCCTCTACGGGGCCGGCGCGGCCCGGGCCGTGATCGACCTCATCAGCACCAGCCCGCGCGACTTCCAGGGGATCCAGCTGCAGGCCGAGCTGGGCTCGTTCGGCAGCCAGCGCTACGGGCTGCGGCTGGCCCAGACCTTCAAGGGCCTGAGCTTCTCGGGCCTGGTGCTGTGGAACGACAGCGACGGCGCGGCGCTCGACGTCCCGGCCGACCGCCAGACGGCCCGCGACCTCGCGGCCCCGCCGGGCAGCGCGCCGGTCTCGCTGGCCCCGTCGAGCGTGCAGGACGGCCGCGAGGTCTTCCAGGCCACCTACCAGCTGGGCTTCCGCGACCTGTGGCTGCAGTGGCACTCGAAGCGCGAGGAGACCCAGGGCTTCGTGGGCTTCGCCGACACGCTGGGCCGCGACAACTCCCTCGACCTGCGCCAGGACGCGCTGGCCCTGGGCTTCACGCGGCGCACCTCCCAGGGGCGCGTCGAGGCCCGCGGCACCCTGATGAAGACCCGCACGGGCGAGACCCTCAACACGGCCCCGGCCGGCTTCGGCTTCGAGACCCCCGAGGGCCAGGTGGTGTTCCCGTCGGGCGTCTACCAGCAGGACGAGTTCGACACCTCGCGCCTGGCGGGCGAGCTGAGCCTGGAGCGGCGTTCCGGGGCCCACGCGCTGGCCGGCGGGCTGGAGGTGGCGCGCGAGCGCACCGAGGACCTGTACGTCCGGAGCAACCTGGACTACCTGACGGGACGGCTGCTGACCGACGTGAGCGACGTGCCGGGGGCGGTCGAGGCGCGCAGCCGCGACACCTTCGCCCTCTGGCTGCAGGACAGCTGGAGCCGCGGGCGGACCACGCTGACGGGCAGCCTGCGCTACGACGCCTTCGACGACGTCGACGACCAGCTGGCGCCGCGGGCCGCCCTGCAGGTGAGCCTGGGCGGCGGCTTCGACGCGCGCGCCCTGTACGCGCGCGGCTGGCGCGTGCCGAGCTTCCAGGAGCTGGCCTTCGACCTGCCGGGCCGGCTGGCCAACCCGGCCCTGCGGGCCTCCGTCAGCGACACGGCCGAGCTGGCCCTCGCGCGCCGCTGGCACGACGGCTGGATCTCCGCCAACGGCTTCTGGAGCCGCGAGAAGGACCCCATCCGGCTGCCGGGGGAGTACGACCCGGGCGTGGCCCAGGCCTGGGCCAACGTGGGCGACCTGACCACGCGCGGGATCGAGCTCGAGGGCCAGTGGAGCTTCGGCCTGGACGGGGCGGCCTTCGCCAACCTGACCTGGCAGCAGCCGCGCCAGGAGGTGGGGGGCGTCGAGGTGGACGCGCCGGGCGTTCCCAGCCTGCTCGCCAACGCGGGCCTGAGCCTCCCGGCCGGCCGGCACCTGCTGGTCTCGCCCACGCTGTACTGGCGCGGCAGCCGGCCGCGCGCTCCCGGCGACACGCGGGCCGACTTCGAGTCCTACGCCCTGTTCGACGTGGTGCTGCGGACGCGCCAGCTGTGGCGCACGCTGGAGCTGTCGGCCACCCTGCGCGACGCCTTCGACGAAGCCGCCAACGACCCCTCGCCCCCCGGCGGCCTGCCCGGCGACTACCCGCGCTCGGGCCGGGCCTTCTTCGTCCAGGCGGGGTACAAGTTCTGATGCGCCCGCGTCCCCGCCTCCTGGTCCCGGCCCTGGCGCTGCTCTTCGCCCTGCCGCACCCCGCGCGCGCCCAGGGCATGGCCGTGGAGGCCGGCCTGCAGGTGCCGATCCTCATGAAGGTGCTGGCCTACGACCGCCAGTTCGACGTCAAGGCCGGGGCGGCCCTGACCATCGGCATCGTCTACGCGCCCTCCGACGGGGCCTCCTCGAAGGCCACGGGGCAGATCTCCGACACCCTGTACGGCTTCGCCGGCAAGACGGTGCGCAAGGTGCCGATCAAGTACTTCCAGGTGGAGTACACGGGCGCGGCCGAGCTGGAGGCCTTCGTGAAGGCCAAGGGCATCAACGCCTTCTACGTCGCGCCCGGCCTCGACAAGGCCCTGCCGGCCATCCTCAAGCTGGCCCAGGCGCGCGGCATCACCACCCTCACGGGCGTCCCCGACTACGTCAAGCGCGGCGTCTCGGTGGGCGTCGGCATGGGCAGCGACAAGCCCCAGATCCTGATCAACCTGGCCTCGGCCAAGTCCGAGGGCTCGGACTTCGACGCCAACCTGCTGCGCATCGCCACCGTGCTCGGTCGGTGAGGGCATGAAGCGCTTCCGCGACCTGTCGCTGCGCAGCAAGCTCAACGTGCTGGTGATGGCCACCAGCGTCACGGCCCTGCTGGTGGCCTGCGTGGCGCTGGGCGTCTACGAGGTGGTGGACTTCCGCAAGCGCATGGCCCAGGACCTGGGCGTGGCCGCCGAGGGCATCGCCATCAACGTCAAGCCGGCCCTCGACTTCGGCGACGCCCAGTCGGCCGCCAACATCCTCGACTCGCTGCGGGCCCGCGAGAACGCCATGGCGGCCGTGGTCTTCGACGGCCAGGGCCAGCCCCTGGCCAGCTACGTGCGCCAGGACGTCAAGGACTTCAAGCCGCCGGCCGTGGAGCCCGACGGGGCCCGCTTCGCCGAGGACCGGCTGGTCATCTTCCGCACCATCGTGGACCCCGCCGGGGAGAAGATCGGGACCGTCTTCGTGCAGTCCGACATGGAGGGGCTGTACTCCCGCATGCGCGAGTACCGGCGCATCGTGGGGCTGACCCTGCTGGCCTCGATCCTGCTGGCCTTCGTGCTCTCCTCGCGCCTGCAGCGCGCCATCTCGGGGCCGATCCTGCACCTGGTCGACGTCGAGACCCGGGTCTCGCGCGAGAAGGACTTCGCCCTGCGGGCCCAGAAGCAGGGCAACGACGAGACCGGCCTGCTGATCGACGGCTTCAACGAGATGCTCGAGCAGATCCAGAGCCGCGACGCCGAGCTGACGGTGGCCAAGGAGGCCGCGGAGCAGGCCAACCGCACCAAGAGCGCCTTCCTGGCCAACATGAGCCACGAGCTGCGCACGCCGCTCAACGCCATCATCGGCTACAGCGAGATGCTGCAGGAGGAGTGCGAGGACCTGGGGCACGACGACTACGTCCCGGACCTCAAGAAGATCCACAGCGCCGGCAAGCACCTGCTGGCCCTGATCAACGACATCCTCGACCTGTCCAAGATCGAGTCGGGCAAGATGGAGCTCTACGTCGAGGACTTCGACGTGGCCCAGCTGGTCAAGGACGTCAAGAGCACCATCTACCCGCTGATCGAGAAGAACGCCAACACCCTCGAGGTGCGCTGCCCCGACGACCTCCTGCCGATGCACGCCGACATGACGCGCCTGCGGCAAGTGCTCTTCAACCTGCTCTCGAACGCCAGCAAGTTCACCGACCACGGCACGGTCTCGCTGCTGGTCGAGCGCGAGACGGGGCCCGAGGGGGCCCCCTGGCTGGCCTTCCACGTCAAGGACACCGGCATCGGCCTCAACCCCGAGCAGCTGGGCAAGCTGTTCCAGGCCTTCGTGCAGGCCGACGCCTCGACCTCGCGCAAGTACGGCGGCACCGGCCTGGGCCTGGTCATCAGCCGGCGCTTCTGCCAGATGATGGGCGGCGACATCACCGTCACCAGCGAGGTCGGCCAGGGCTCGTGCTTCAGCGTGCGCCTGCCCCTGCGGGTGGCCGACAAGAACAAGCCCGCCGCGGCCCCCGCGGTCCCGGCGGAGAAGCCGCGCGCCACCGGCACGGGCGTGCACGCCGGCCCGCCCACGGCGGTGGTGCTGTCGATCGACGACGACCCCAACGCCCTCGACCTGATGCAGCGCGGGCTGGGGCGCGAGGGCTTCGAGGTGCACGTGGCCCCCACGGGCGAGGAGGGCCTGCGCCTGGCCCACGAGCTGCGCCCCGACGTGATCACGCTCGACGTGCTGATGCCCGGCATGGACGGCTGGGCCGTGCTCAAGGCCCTCAAGGGCGACCCGGTCACCGAGCACATCCCGGTCATCATGCTGTCGATGGTCGACGACAAGGACATGGGCTACGCCCTCGGCGCCTCCGACTACCTGCCCAAGCCCTTCGACCGCGACCGGCTGGTGGGGGTGCTGGGCAAGTACCGCCACGGCGACGGCGCCACGGTGCTGGTGGTGGAGGACGACCCCAACACGCGCGAGATGGTGCGCCGCACGCTGCAGGGCGAGGGCTGGCAGGTGGAGGAGGCCGAGAACGGCCGCGTGGCCCTCGAGCGCGTGTCCGAGCGCGTCCCGAGCCTGATCCTGCTCGACCTGATGATGCCCGAGATGGACGGCTTCGAGTTCGTCGCGCAGCTGCGCCAGAAGGACCAGTGGCGCCGCGTCCCGGTCGTGGTGGTGACTGCCAAGGACCTGACCACCGAGGACAAGCTGCGCCTGGACGGCCACGTCAAGAAGATCTTCCAGAAGGGCTCGCTCTCGCGCGAGGAGCTGGCCCACCAGATCCGCAGCGTGCTCTCCTCCGCGCCGCGCCCCGCGGCCTAGGGCCCGGTGCCGGACCAGAGCCCCCGGCGCCGGCTGCCGCTGGACGCGGCGGTGGCGGCCCTCGGCCTGCTGCTGATCGCCCGCGAGGCGGTGCTCTTCCAGCCCACGCGCGAGCTGTTCTGGCAGCTCTCGCACGACGCCCGCGTCGACCGGCGCTCGGCCTGGCTCGGGGCCTTGCGGCCGGCCCCGGGGGACTGGCTCGACCTCGACCCCGTGGCCCTGCTGCTGGGCGGGCTGGCCGTGGCGCTGGCGCTGACCTACCTGGCCCTGGCCCTGCGCGGGGCCAGGGCCCGCACGCGCGCGGCCGTGCTGGCGCTCTCGGGCGCGCTGCTGGTGGCCGCGCCCACGCTGGCCTTCGTGGGCCTCGGCCAGGCCATGCGCCTGCCGTACGGCCACGACGGCGGCGTGGTGCAGCTGCCGCTGGCGCTCGACAAGGTGCTGGCGGGGGAGAGCCCCTACCAGGCCGACTACTCGAAGAGCGTGCTGGGGCGGCAGTCGCGGGCCTCGGAGTTCTGGGCCCCGTTGGGCGGCAACCCGATCACGCGCCACCACTGGTACCTGCCCGGCGTGCACCTGGTGATGATCCCGCCCTACCTGCTCTGCCGGGCGCTGCTGGGCTTCTTCGACCCGCGCCTGGTGACCCTGCTGGGCTGGGCCCTGGCGGCCGTGCTGGCCGCGCGGCTGGCCGGCGGGGAGGCCGAGACGCGCCTGGCGGCGGCGGGCCTGTTCCTCCTCCACCCGCTGTCCTGGTGGCCGCAGATCTTCGGGGTCAACGACGTGCTCAGCGCGGTGCCGCTGCTGCTGGCCGGGCTGTGCCTGCAGCGCGGCCAGGGGCGGCTGGCCTCGGCCTGGGTGGGGGCGGCCTGCGCCTTCAAGCAGCTCTGCTGGCCTTTCGCGCCGTTCCTGCTGGTGCTGGCCGCGGGGCTCACGGGCTGGCGCGAGCTGCTCGGCCGCTCGGGCTGGCGGCGCCTGGCGGGACCGGTCCTCATCGCCCTGGGCGTGGCCGCGGCCCTGGTCGTCCCCGTGGCGGCGCGCGACTGGGGCGCCTTCTACGCCGACATCTTCCGCTACCAGGTGGGCCTGCCCGGCAGCGACCAGTACCCGTTCGGGGGCACGCCCGGCTTCGGGTTGGCGAACCTGTTGATCTACGGCGGGGCGGTGCAGTCGCTGGGCGACCCCTACCCGATGAGCCGCTTCTACGTGCTCTTCGTCCCCGTGGGGCTGCTGCTGCTGCGGGCCCTGTTCCGCGCGCCGCGGGTGTCGACCGCCTTCCTGTGCGGGAGCGCCGCGCTCTTGACCTCGGTCTGGCTGTCGCGCATCCCCAACCCGAACTACCTGCTCCTGGCCGCGCTGCTCCTGCCGCTGGCAGTGCTGATCGACCGGCGCTGGCCGGCCGACGTGGCCGTCGTGCCGTTGCTCCTGCTGGCGCTGGGAACCGAGTATCCCGTGCGGGAGCTGCTGCGAAGCACTTGGGAGGGCTGCCAGCGACTGGGGGCGGTCCCCGGCCTGCCGGCGGGGCTGTGGCCCGCTCCGGACGGGCCGCGCTGGCGCGACCCGCTGAGCCTGGCCGTGGGCGGGCTGGCAGCGGGGCTGGGCCTGCTCTACCTGGTCACGGCGCTGGCCGGGGC
>JBDIBD010000208.1:0-8130 GCA_039812725.1 Vicinamibacteria bacterium
CGGCCGACGTCTCGCTCGACTCCGGGCGGGCCGCGCGCGAGCTGGGCTGGCGGCCGCGCGCCCTGGACGAGGCCCTGCGCGACCAGCGCGCGCAGCCGCCCTCGTCGTCCTAGGGGGGGGCCGCCCCGCTCAGCGGCGCGCGGTCTTGAAGGTCAGCGGCAGGCGGCAGAGCGTCAGCTCGTCGCCGTCCTTGATGGGCGTCAGCACCGCGTTGGGCAGCTTCTGGCCGTTGAGGAAGGTGCCGTTCATGGTGCCGATCTCCTCGGCCACGAAGAAGCGCCCGTCCTTGACCACCAGCCGGGCGTGCCGGCGCGACACGTTGCGGTGGGTGTCCTCGTTGGTCAGGTCGATCTCGGGCCGCATGCCGGTGACCGAGTCGAAGCGCCCGATCAGGTTCTCGGCCCGGAGCACCGGGAAGACGTTGCCGGTGGCGTTCGACAGGAAGTAGGCCACGGCCTCGGCCTGGATCGTGCCGGCGGTGGCCGGCGGCGTGGCCGGCACCTCGCGCTGCGGCTCGGGGTGGCCGCCGCCCTGGGCCAGGATGTGCTCGATCTGCTTGTTGGCCTCGCGCAGCCGGATCGAGTACTTGCGCAGCATGCGCACGGCGATCTCGGGGTTGGCCTTGATCATGTCCCCGAAGGTCTCGCCGCTGATGACGATGATGTCGGCGTCCTCGACCACCTCGGCCGAGGCCGAGCGCGGCAGGCGCTCCAGCACCGCCATCTCGCCGAAGAAGTCGCCCTTCTCCATCACGGCCAGGGTGGTCTCGGAGTCGCCCACCTGCTTCTTGATGGCGACCCGGCCGCTCTGGATGATGAACATGTCCTCGCCGTGGTCGCCCTCCCTGAAGAGGACGCTCCCCGTCTTGAAGTGCGTCAGGAAGCGGGCGAAGGGGTTCTTCTCGGCCATGCCGTTCGGGTGGCGGGAGTGTAGCAGATTCCGGGGAGGGCCGGAGCCGGCGCGGGGCGCCGGCCCTCAGGCCGGGGGGACGCCCGCGTCGACCGCCTTGACCTCCTCGGAGACCGGCAGGTTCTGCAGGATCGAGCGCTTCTGGACCTCGCGGAAGAGCGTCACCAGGAAGGTCTCGAAGCGGTGCGCGATCGAGGCCAGGCCGCCCAGGCTGGGGCACTTGAGGATCTCGATGAAGAACAGCTCGAAGCCCGACCAGTCGCGGTACATCAGGTACTTCATGGACGAGTCGTAGAAGCCCGAGATCTCGTCGCGCAGCCGCCGCGCGGCGGCCTCGTCCTTGTGGCCCTGGAAGTCGCGCACCTGGGTGATCAGGCGCGCCAGGCCGTCGCGCAGGCGCCGCGACTGGTCGAGCTTGGCGGTGAAGTCCGAGAAGATGTCGTCGCCGTCGACACCCGGGTCGAAGATCTGGGCCAGCTGCACCACCGACTGCTGGAAGGCGTCCTTGAGGATGCCGTGGCTGTTCTCCACCCGGGCCCGCACCGAGTCGGCCTGCCGCGCCACCGAGAGGTCGAGCAGCTCCGTGTTGATGACCTTCTTCAGCTCCAGCGGCAGGCAGTAGACGAAGGAGTCGTAGACCTGGAACAGGGGCGTGTCGGGGTCGAGGCTCTTGAGGACCTTCTTCTCCAGGTAGGCCAGCAGCAGGCGCGTCTCGGACGTGATCAGCGAGAAGACCAGGATGGTGCTCTTGAGGTCGTCTCCCTCCAGCCGGTCGGGGTCGGCGTACTGCAGGTAGTGCAGCAGCCGGAACAGCTCCAGGAAGACCTTGGCGGCCTGCTTGCGCTGGGTGGGGCTCTCGATGCGGCGCACCACCGCCAGGATGGCCGGGTTGGCGATGCGGTCGTGGATGGGCTTGAACTTCTTGTCGATCAGCAGCGCCAGCAGGTGGCTGCGGCGGATCTCGCGGTAGATCTGCTTGCCCACCGCGGCGAAGGTGGCGTAGGGGATGCGCGAGAGCTTGACCAGGTCGCTCAGCAGGACGTGCAGGTCCTCGCTCGACTCGCGCAGCAGCGCCAGGGCCGCCTCGGGGGTGGTCTGGCGCAGCAGCTTCTCGACGTAGGGGTCGACCGGGGCGGCCTCGTCCTTGCGCAGGTAGCTCTCGACGTACTTGTCGAAGCGGGTCTGGTTGACCTGCTCCTCGGTCAGGATGGTCGAGCACAGGTGCACCACGCGCTGCAGCACGTGGTCCACCAGGCGCAGCTCCTCGGACCAGTTGCGCAGGGTCAGCTGCAGGGTCTCGCGCTCGGAGAGGGGCTGGTTCTTGATGCGGAAGAAGCGCTCGAAGCTGCGCAGCCACAGCTCCAGCTCGAAGAGCTCGTCCTGGCGCCCCTCGCGCACCACCTGCTCCATCCAGTGGCGCATCTGGCCGCGCAGGAACTCGGAGGCGGAGCGCACGTCGCGGTCGGACCAGGCCGGCGCCTCCGGCGCCTCGGGGCCGTCGTCGGGCTCCACGCTCACCACGTCCGGATTATAGTGCCCGGTCCCGGGCGCAGGAGTGCGGGCCGTCACGCCGCGGCCCGCCGGGGACGGCGCGGGCGTTCGTTGACCGGGCCGGGGGCGGGCCTTACAATAGCGTGTTCGTTTCTTCTTCGGGGGTATCGAACCTCTTGGATCTTCAGGCTTTCTTCGAGCGGGCGGGCCACTGGCTGGCGACCCGCCCGACCCACACCCGGGTGCTGCTGGCGGTCGCCACCAGCATGCTGGTGATCGAGCTGCTGCTGCGGCAGGTGGCGCCGAAGTCGCGCCTCTACGCCAAGTGGACGGCGCTGTTCCTGGCCATCGGCAAGGTCTGGACGGTGGTGCTGCTGTCGATCCTGTACCTGGTCGCCATCGGCCCGATGGCCCTGGGGATGAAGCTCTTCGGCAAGGACCCGCTCGACCGCTCGCTGGGCCCGGAGCCCAGCTTCTGGCGCGCCCACGAGCCCAACCCGCTGGGCCCCCGCGCGGCCGCGCGCGTCCAGTTCTGAGCCCGACCACATGAACGTCCTGGGACTGTCCTGCTTCTACCACGACTCCGCCGCGGCCCTGCTGCGCGATGGCAAGGTGGTGGCCGCCTGCCAGGAGGAGCGCCTGTCGCGCAAGAAGCACGACTCGGGCTTCCCCTCGCGGGCCGTCAAGTACGTGCTGCGCGAGGCGGGCCTGAAGCCCGAGGAGCTCGACGCGGTGGGCTTCTACGACAAGCCGCTGCTCAAGTTCGAGCGCATGCTGTCGACCTACCTGGGCACCTTCCCGCGGGGCTTCTCGTCCTTCCGCACGGCCATGCCGGTCTGGATCCACGAGAAGCTCTGGACGCGCTCGCTGATCCGCAAGGAGCTGCGGCCCTACCAGGGGCCGATCTTCTTCGCCGAGCACCACATGAGCCACGCGGCCTCGGCCTTCCTGGTGTCGCCCTTCGAGGAGTCGGCCATCCTGACGGTGGACGGCGTGGGCGAGTGGGCCACCTCCTCCTTCGGCGTCGGCAAGGGCAGCGACATCACGCTGTTCAAGGAGATCCGCTTCCCCCACAGCCTGGGGCTGCTCTACTCGGCCTTCACGTACTACCTGGGCTTCAAGGTCAACAGCGCCGAGTACAAGGTCATGGGCCTGGCGCCCTACGGCAAGCCCGTGCACTTCGAGCGGATCATGAAGGAGATGGTGCACCTCGCCCCGGACGGCTCCTTCAAGCTGGACATGCGGTACTTCGACTACGACCACGGCCTGCGCATGACCAGCGAGGCCTTCCACGAGTTCTTCGGCGGCCCGCCGCGGGTGCCGGAGAGCTGGATGAACGAGCGCGAGTTCGACATCGCCGCCTCGGTCCAGAAGGTCTGCGAGGAGGTCGTGCTGACCATGGTGCGCCACCTGCACCAGCAGACCGGCCTGACGAACCTGTGCATGGCCGGCGGCGTGGCCCTCAACTGCGTGGCCAACGGGCGCATCGTCAAGGAGACGCCCTTCAAGAACCTGTTCGTGCAGCCGGCCGCGGGCGACGCGGGCGGCGCCGTGGGCGTGGCCCACTGGCTGTACAACACCATCGAGAAGCAGCCGCGCAACGGCCACTGGACCAACGCCTACCTGGGCCCGGGCTTCGGCGACGACGAGATCAAGTCGTACCTCGACTCGCGCGGCGCCAGGTACCAGGTGCTGGGGCGCGAGGAGCTGCTGCAGAAGACCGCCCGGCGCCTGACCGAGGGGCACGTCATCGGCTGGTTCCAGGGACGCATGGAGTTCGGGCCACGGGCCCTGGGCGGGCGCAGCATCCTGGCCGACCCGCGCGACGCCAAGATGCGCGACACGCTCAACATGAAGATCAAGTTCCGCGAGGGCTTCCGGCCCTTCGCGCCCTCGGTCCTGGCCGACAAGTGCTCCGAGTGGTTCGACCTCCACTGCGACAGCCCCTACATGCTGCTGGTGGCCCAGGTGCGGGAGGGCAAGCGCGTCATCCCCTCGGTCACCCACGTGGACAACTCGGCCCGCATCCAGACCGTGACCCGCGAGGACAGCCCGCTCTACTACGACCTGATCCGCGAGTTCGAGAAGCTCACCGGCGTGCCGCTGGTGATCAACACCTCGTTCAACGTGCGCAGCGAGCCGATCGTCTGCACGCCGCACGACGCCTACGTCTGCTTCATGCGCACCAACATGGACGACCTGGTGCTGGGGCCGTACTTCCTGGAGCGGGGCGAGCAGCCCGAGTTCAAGGAGGACGTGGACTGGCGCACGCTGTTCGAGCCGGATTGATTTTCAGGGGAGTCTGATGGCTTTCGAGGAATCCAGGGAAAAGCTCGGCATCCTGGGCGAGCTGTGGTCCTTCATGAAGGTCCGCAAGAAGTGGTGGCTGGGGCCGATCGTGTTGATGCTGGTGCTGCTGGGCCTGCTGGTGGTCTTCACCCAGGGCACGGCCGTGGCGCCCTTCATCTACACGCTGTTCTAGCCGCGCCCCGCGCGCCGGGGCCCGCCCCCGGCGCGCCGCCTGCCGCCCTGCGCCCCCTCCGCCGACGCGTCGAGCGGGTACAATCCCGCTACCCGTCCGTTTCCCTCCGGAGGAAGCATGAAGGCTGTGTGGCCGTCGCTGCGCGGGCCCGCCCTGTTCCTGGCCGTCCTGGCCGGACCGCTGGCGGCCCAGGGCCGGGACGTCGTCTCGCTCAACTCCCAGGTGGTCGACCCGCGCCGGCCCGGGGCCGGCGTCTCCGACTCGTTGCGGGCCCAGCCGGGCGACGACGAGTACCTGCTGGTCAAGTTCCCGGGCCCGCCGACGGCGGCCCAGGTCGCGGCCCTGCAGGCCTGGAGCGCGCGGGTCTACACCTACCTCCCCCACGACGCCTTCCTGGTGCGCCGGGTGCGCGGCCAGCGCGAGCAGCGCGACGCCGAGCTGCGGGCCCTGGGCGCCAGCTTCGTCGAGCCGTACCACCCGGCCTACAAGCTCTCGCGCTGGGTGCGCGAGCTGCGGGCCCCGGCGGCCGCCGAGGGGACCGGCCGGCCCGCCCCGCGCCTGGTCATGCTGCAGGTCTTCCCCGACGCCGACCTCGAGCGGGTGAGCGCCCAGGTGGCGGCGCTCGGCGCCCGGGTCGTGGGCAGCGAGCGCAACCCGTTCTTCTCGCGCCTGCGGCTGCTCGAGACGGCCGAGCGCGTCGCGGCCCTGCGCGAGGACCTGGCCCGCATCCCGGAGGTCTTCTGGGTCGACCTCGAGTCGCGCCGGCGGCTCTACAACGACACCTCGGTGTGGGTCGGCCAGTCGGGCCTCCTGGGCGGCCAGGCCACGCCGGTCTTCGACAAGGGCATCCACGGCGAGGGCCAGGTGGTGGCCTATCTCGACACCGGCGTGGACGCCGACATGTGCTACTTCCGCGAGAGCGCCACGGACTTCAGCCTGCCGCCCGTCAACGCCTGCGACGGGGGCACGCTCGTGAACAACGCCCGCCGCAAGGTCATCGCGGCGGACTTCCTCTGGTCGAGCGAGTGCGCCGGCGGCATCTCCGCCACCGAGTGGGACACCCAGAACCACGGCACCCACGTGGGCGGCACCATCGCCGGCGACAACTTCGCGACGCCCATCGGCCACGACGCCGCCGACGGCATGGCCCCCGGGGCCAAGCTGGTGGTGCAGGACTGCGGCTACCAGGTCAACCCCTGCGCCGACTGCCCCGGCATCGGCTGCCCGGTGGTCGACCTCAACCCGGTCTTCCAGCAGACCTACGACCAGGGCGCGCGCATCCACTCCAACTCCTGGGGCGACCAGGAGGACGCCATGCCGCAGAACGACTACACCACGGGCTCGCAGGACGTGGACGAGTTCATGTGGAACCACAAGGACTTCCTGCTGGTCTTCGCGGCCGGGAACTCGGGGCCGGGGACGGCCACGGTCGGCAGCCCCTCGACCGCCAAGAGCGCCCTGTCCGTGGGCGCCACCCTGCGCGGATCCAGCGCCGACTCGCTGGCCTCCTTCTCGAGCTGCGGGCCCACGGACGACGGCCGCATCAAGCCCGAGATCACCTTCCCCGGCAGCGGCATCGTCTCGGCCGGCAACGATGCGAGCGTCGGCACCAACAACTGCGGCACGCGCTCGATGTCCGGCACGAGCATGGCCACGCCGGGCATCGCCGGCCTGGGGGCGCTGGTGCGCCAGTACTACGCCGACGGCTTCTACCCGAGCGGCGTGGCCACCGTGGGCGACGCCTTCAACCCCTCGGCGGCGCTGGTGCGGGCCACCCTGATCAGCTCGGCCACGAGCATGACGGGCGTGGCCGCGATCCCGTCCAACTGCCAGGGCTGGGGACGCGCCCTGCTGGACGACGCGCTCTACTTCCAGGGCGACACGCGCCAGCTGTTCGCGAAGGACGACGAGGCGCCCTTCCCCACCGGCTCGAGCGGCGAGACCCGCAGCTACGCCTTCACGATCGCCAACCCCGCCACGCCCTTCAAGGCCACCCTGGCCTGGACCGACTACCCCTCGACTCCGGCGGCCAACCCGCACGTCAACAACGACCTCGACCTCGAGGTGAGCGGACCGGGCGGTCTGCTCTGGCGCGGCAACGTCTTCTCGGGCGGGACCTCGAGCACGGGCGGCTCGGCCGACCGGCTCAACACCCTCGAGCAGGTGCTCTTGGCGACGCCCACCCCGGGGGTCTACACGGTCACCGTGCGCTCGTTCAACGTGCCGAACGGCCCGCAGCCCTTCGCCCTGGTGGTCACGGCCGATTTCGCGCCGGCGGGCCCCGACACCACACCGCCCACGGCCGCGGTCAGCGCGCCGTCCAACGGCGCCACGGTGGGCGGCGGTGTCGTCACCATCACGGCCACCGCCAGCGACGACTTCGGCGTGACCCAGGTCGAGTTCTACGTCGACGGCCTGCTGCGCTGCACCGACGCCACGCCGCCCTACACCTGCGACTGGGACGTCACGAACCACAAGCGCCTGGTGCCGCACGCGCTCTACGTCAAGGCCTACGACCTGGCCGGCAACGTGGGCACCAGCCCGGCGGTCAGCGTGATCGTGGACAACACGCTGCCGATGGACCAGCTGGCCGCCTACGACGCCGCCCTGAAGGCCCCGAAGTGCGCCACCGCCGGCAAGTCCTGCGACTCGGGCCCGAGCCTGCTCCTCGGCCGCGGCACGATGGCGCCGGGCGAGCCCAACCAGCCCAACACGGTGGGCGCCTCCTGCGCCGACGGGTCCTCGGGGACCTTCCACTCCGACGAGTCCAACGACCGGCTCAAGGTCTTCACGAACGACGGCAGCTTCCTGGCGCCGGGCAAGACGGTCACCGTCCAGGCCACGGTCTGGGCCTACTCGACCTTCTCCTCCGACAAGCTCGAGCTGTTCTACGCCGCGAGCGCGGCCAGCCCGGCCTGGACCAAGATCGGCGCCACGCTCACGCCCACGGCCGCCGGTCAGCAGGCCCTGAGCGCCAGCTTCACGCTGCCCTCCGGCGCCCTGCAGGCCGTGCGGGCCCGCTTCCGCTTCAACGGCAGCGACGGCTCGTGCAGCACCGGCAGCTACGACGACCACGACGACCTGGTGTTCGCGGTCGCCCCGGCGGCCGCGCCCGAGGGACGGGAGGAATGATGACCAGCAGCCCGCCGGCGTCCGGCCCCGCGCCGTCGCGACGCTGCCTGCGCTGCGGCGAGCCCCTGGTCGAGGCCGGCCCGTCCTGCCCCGCCTGCGGCGGGAGCCAGCGGCTC
>JBDIBD010000209.1:0-8129 GCA_039812725.1 Vicinamibacteria bacterium
TGGATGCCGCAGGTGGTGGCGGCCGGGCTGCTCCTGCCGGGGCTGCTGGTGGCCGAGTCGCTGGCCCGCGGGCGCGGGCTGCTGCGCGGCTGCGGCTGGGCCCTGCTGGCGGTGGGCCTGGTCCTGGCGGCGCTGCTGGTGGCGGCCCCCGGGCGCATGGAGCTGCGCCTGCAGGAGCTGCTGGGCCTCACGGCCGAGTCGCTGGCGCGCGTGCGCCAGCAGGCCCCGGACGGGCAGCTCGACGAGCTGCTCGACCAGGCCGCGCGGCTGCGCGACGGGCTCTCCGTGGTGCTGCCGGCCGCCTGGTTCGTGCTGGGGGGCGTGGCCGTGACGCTGCAGGCCGTGCTGCTGCGGACCTGGCTGGCGCGCGCCGACCCGGGCTGGCTGGAGGGCGACGAGCTCGAGGGCCTGCGCTGGCCGCTGTTCCTGACCGTGCCGTTCGTGCTGGCGGGCCTGGGCCTGCTGCACGAGCCGCTGCGCCGCGGCGCCTACAACGCGCTCTTGGTGCTGGCGTTCTTCTTCGCCCTGCAGGGGCTGTCGGTGGTGGCCTACGTGCTGCGCCGGCTGGCCGGGCCGCCCCTGTTCCGGGCCGGGCTGGCGGCGCTGGTGCTGCTGAACCCGTGGGCCTCGCAGCTGCTGGTGCTGCTGGGCCTGTTCGACCAGTGGGCGGACTTCCGGCGCTGGGCCGACCCGCCCGGCGACGACGACGAGTAGCTTTTCCGAGGACGGGAGCGAACGATGGAAGTGATCCTGAGGGAAGACGTCACGCACCTCGGCCGCCGCGGCGAGGTGGTCAAGGTGGCCGACGGCTTCGGCCGCAACTACCTCCTGCCGCAGGGCCTGGCGCTGGCCGTGACCGACGCCAACAAGGCCATGATCGACAAGGAGAGGAAGGCCTGGGAGGCGCGCCAGGCCAAGGAGAAGTCCGACTGCGAGTCGCTGGCCCAGCGCATCGGGGCCCTGCGCTTCGTGGCCCCGCGCAAGGTGGGCGAGAACGAGCAGCTGTTCGGCTCGGTGACCGCCAGCGACGTGGCCGAGTTCCTCAAGGGCAAGGGCATCGACGTCGACAAGCGCAAGGTGCAGCTCGACGAGCCCATCAAGCGCCTGGGCGAGCACGAGGTCAAGGTCAAGCTGCACCCCGAGGTGCTGGCCAACCTGCGCCTGCTGGTCACCAAGGAAGGCTAGCCGCGACTCCGCGGGGCGCGCCCGGCCGGGCGTCCCGCGGCCTGCCGTGCCTCGTGGGGGAGCAGTCCATGGCCAGTCGGGGGGGAGTCCGGCCGCCCGAGGAGCCGCGCGGGTGGGAGCCCGCCGGCTCCGTCGGCGAGCGTGCCCTGCCGCACAACGCCGAGGCCGAGCGCACCGTGCTGGGCGCGGTGCTGGTGGACAACTCCGCCTTCAACTCGGCCGCCGAGATCCTCTCGCGCGAGGACTTCCACCGCGAGGCCCACCGCCGCATCTTCGACGCCATGGCCGCGCTGGCCGAGCGCAGCCAGCCCATCGACCCGGTCACGCTCAAGGACGAGCTGCAGCGCGCCCAGGCCCTCGAGGCCGTGGGCGGCCCGTCCTACCTGGCCGCCCTGATGGACGGCGTGCCGCGCGTCACCAACCTCGAGCCCTGGTGCCGGATCATCAAGGAGAAGTCGGTCCTCCGGGCCCTGATCCACGCCGGCACGCGCATCGTCAACACCGCCTACGACGGCGAGGAGGCCGCCTCGAGCCTGCTCGACCAGGCCGAGAAGGTCATCTTCGAGATCGCGGAGCGCCGCATCCGCGAGGGCTTCGTGGCCATCCGCGACGTGGTCAAGGAGAGCTTCCGCACCATCGACCAGCTCTCCCAGTCGAAGGACGTCGTCACGGGCCTGCCGACCGGCTTCGTGGACCTCGACGAGAAGACCAGCGGGCTGCAGAAGGGCGACCTGATCATCGTGGCCGCCCGACCGGCCATGGGCAAGACCTCCTTCTGCCTGAACGTGGCCCAGAACGCCACCTACCGCACGGGCGAGACCATCGGCGTCTTCTCGCTGGAGATGTCGAAGGAGCAGCTGGTGCTGCGCCTGCTGTGCTCCGACGCGCGCATCGATTCGCACCGCCTGCGCACCGGCAACCTGCAGGAGAAGGACTGGGCCCGCCTGGCCAAGGCCTACGCCGACCTGTCCCAGGCCCGCATCTTCATCGACGACGCCTCCAGCCTGACGCCGCTCGAGATGCGCGCCAAGTGCCGGCGCCTGAAGGCCGAGCACGGCCTGGGGCTGGTGATCGTGGACTACCTGCAGCTCATGTCGGGCGGCGGCCGGGTGGAGAACCGCCAGCAGGAGATCTCCTCGATCAGCCGCTCGCTCAAGGGGCTGGCCAAGGAGCTGTCCTGCCCGGTGATCGCGCTCTCGCAGCTCTCGCGCGCGCCCGAGGCCCGCACCGACCGCCGGCCGCAGCTGGCCGACCTGCGCGAGTCGGGGGCCATCGAGCAGGACGCCGACGTCGTGATGTTCATCTACCGCGAGGAGGAGCACAAGCCGAGCGACGAGAACCGCGGCATCGCGGAGATCATCATCGGCAAGCAGCGCAACGGGCCCACCGGCTCGCTCAAGCTGGCCTTCCTCAAGGAATACACGCGCTTCGAGAACCTCGACTACCAGCGGTGACGAGCCCCGCCGACGCGCCGCGCTCCGCCCGCGCCCGGGTCGACCTCGGGCGGCTCGAGCGCAACTACCGCGCGCTCGAGCGCCTGGCCCGGCGGCCGCTCATGCCCGTGCTGAAGGCCGACGCCTACGGACACGGGGCCGTGCCCGTGGCGCGGCGCCTCGAGGCGCAGGGCGCCACGATCCTGGCGGTGGCCTACGTGCAGGAGGGCTCGGCCCTGCGGGCCGGCGGCGTGCGCGTGCCGATCGTCGTGCTGACGCCCTTCGCGCCGGGCCAGGAGGCCGTGGTCCTGCGGGACGCCCTGACGCCGGTGGTCTCCACCACTTGGAGCCTGCGCACCGTGCTCGACCTGGCGGGCCGGCCCGAGCGCCCGCTGGCGGTGCACCTCAAGGTCGACACCGGCATGACCCGGCTGGGCCTCGCGCCGCACGAGGCGGCGGCCGCGGCCGAGGCGCTGGCGTCTCGTCCCGGCCTGCGGCTCGAGGGCCTGATGACCCACCTGGCCTCGGCCGACGAGGACGCCGCGGCCACGGAGCACCAGCTCGACGTCTTCGACGAAGTGGTCCGCGCGCTGGAGCTGCGCGGGCTGCGGCCGCCGATGGTGCACGCCGCCAACAGCGCCGGCCTGGCCTTCCCGCGGCCGGGTCACACCGTGGTCCGCCCCGGGCTGCTGCTCTACGGCGTGCGCCCGCGGCCGCTGTCGCCCGAGGTGACGGTGGAGCCGGTCATGACCGTCTCGGCTCGCATCGCGCGCCTGGTCGACGTGCCGTCGGGGACGCCCGTCTCGTACGGTGGCCACTGGGTGGCCGAGCGCCCGTCGCGCATCGCCACGCTGCCGCTGGGCTACGCCGACGGCGTGCCGCGCACCGACGCCATGCGCCAGCGCGGCGCCTTCCTGGTGCGCGGGCGGCGGGCGCCGGTGGTCGGCACGGTCTGCATGGACCTGACCATGGTCGACGTGACCGACGTCCCGGAGGCGGCCGAGGGCGACGAGGCGTTGCTGTTCGGCGACGCCCCCGGGGCCTGGGAGGTGGCGGGCTGCGCCGGCACCAACGCCTGGCAGGCCCTCACGGCCGTCAGCACCCGGGTCCCGCGCGAGCACGTCGGCTGATGCCGTCCCCGGACGCGCTGCGGCCCTGCCGTCGGCTAGGCTCGGGGCGATGAGCAAGGTGCGCTCCGTCTTCGTCTGCCAGGCCTGCGGCTTCGAGAGCTCGAAGTGGCTGGGGCGCTGCCCCGACTGCGGCGAGTGGAACAGCTTCGTCGAGGAACGCCAGGAGGTGGCCCCGGCCGGCAAGGCCCGCCAGGGCACGCTCGCGCTCGAACCGGGGGCCGGGGCCGTGCCCTGGGACGCGGTCGAGGTCAGCGAGGCCGACCGGGTCCCCTCGGGCATCGGCGAGTTCGACCGCGTGCTGGGCGGCGGCCTCGTGCCCGGCTCGATGGTCCTGATCGGCGGCGAGCCCGGCATCGGCAAGAGCACGCTGCTGCTGCAGGTGGCGCACCTGCTGGGCCGCACCCTCGGGGCCGTGCTGTACGTCTCGGGCGAGGAGTCGGAGCGCCAGATCAAGCTGCGCGGCGAGCGCCTGGGGATCACCGGCGGCGGGCTGTTCCTGATGGCCGAGACCAGCCTCGAGCGCATCCTCGAGCAGGTCGAGGCCATCAAGCCGGCGGCCCTGGTGGTCGACTCCGTGCAGACCATCTTCTCCTCGCGGCTGCCCTCCGCCCCCGGCAGCATCAGCCAGGTGCGCGAGGTGGCCACCCAGCTGCTGTTCCTGGCCAAGGGCAAGGGCGTCACCACCTTCCTGATCGGCCACGTCACCAAGGACGGCAACCTGGCGGGACCCAAGTCGCTCGAGCACATCGTCGACACCGTGCTCTACTTCGAGGGCGAGCGGCACCTGCACCACCGCGTGGTGCGGGCCGTCAAGAACCGCTTCGGGGCCATCTCCGAGCTGGGCGTGTTCGAGATGACCGGGCGCGGGCTGGTGCCCGTCCCCAACCCCTCGGCCCTGTTCCTGGCCGAGCGCCCGGCCGGCTCGCCCGGCTCGGCCGTGGTGGCCACCATCGAGGGCTCGCGGCCCATGCTGGTGGAGGTGCAGGCGCTGGTCTCGCCCTCGTCCTTCGGCACGCCGCGGCGCATGTCGCTGGGCATCGACCCCAACCGCACCAGCCTGCTGCTGGCCGTGCTGGAGAAGCGCCTGGGGCTCGAGCTGCTGGGCGACGACGTCTACGTCAGCGTGGCCGGCGGGCTGGCCGTCTCGGAGCCGGCCGCCGACCTGGGCGTGGCGGCGGCCGTGGCCTCGGCCTTCCGCAACCGCCCGCTGCCCGAGAAGGTGGCGATCTTCGGCGAGGTGGGGCTGGCGGGCGAGGTGCGGGCCGCCAGCCAGGCCGGCCTGCGCATCCGCGAGGCGGCCCAGATGGGCTTCGAGAGCTGCCTGCTGCCGGCCCGCAACGTCCCCGAGCAGCCCGACGGCATCGCGCTGCAGGGGGTGGCCTCGCTCGACGAGGCCCTCGACCGGCTGGGCCTGGCGTGAGCCCGGGCGGGGGGCTATACTCCCGCCTCCCTCCTCAACTCCGCCATCCGGCGGAAGGCAGGTGATTCTTGCGTGCGATACGAGCGGTTCTGCTCGGCACAGCCCTGGGGCTGTCCTGGGCAGGGTCTGGAATCCTGGCGGCGGACGCCCCGGCCGGCTTTCGGCTGGTCGTCTCGCCCAACAGCAACGTCACCAAGCTCGACAGAGCCGAGGTGGCGCGCATCTTCCTGCGCAAGCAGAGCCGCTGGCGCAACGGGGGCGACGCCGTGCCGGTGGATCAGTCGGCCCGGTCTCCCGTGAGGGCGGCCTTCTCCAAGGAAGTCCTGGCCGTGGAGGGCCTGGGCAAGATCTCGGCGGTCGAGGGCTACTGGCGCCAGCTGATCTTCACGGGCCGCGGCACCCCGCCCCCGGTGAAGGACGGCGACGCCGAGGTGCTGCGCTACGTGGCGAGCACGCCCGGGGCCATCGGCTACGTGAGCGAGTCGGCGGAGCTCTCCGGCGTCAAGCCGGTCACGCTCGAGAACTAGGGGGACCGGCATGAGCGAGAGAACGTTGCGAACAGCCGTGCTGGTGGCGTTGGCGGCCGGCTCGTCCGGGCTGGGTGCCCAGGAGGCCCTGAACCCCACGTGGCACGGGTACGTTTCCCAGGGCTTCGTCGACACGAGCGACAACGACCTGTACTACGGCGACACCTCGGAGGGCACCTTCGAATACAACGAGGCCGCCCTCAACGTCTCGGTCGAGCCGCTCCGGCGGCTGCGCTTCGGCGCCCAGATCATGGCCCGCGAGAAGGGCTTCGAGGGCAATCACCACGTGGCCCTCGACTGGGCCACGGGGGACTACCGCGCCCAGGACTGGCTGGGCGTGCGCTTCGGGCGCGTCAAGGTGCCCTTCGGCCTCTACGGCGTGCTGCGCGACACCGACGTCTCGCGGCCCGAGGTCAAGCTGCCGGAGGGCGTCTACCCGGAGACCCTGGCCGACGTGGGCCGGGCCTACGACGGCGGCGGCCTGTACGGCACGCTGCCCATCGGTGGGGGAGCGGTGGACTACGAGGCCTTCATCGGTTCCGTCGACCTCGACGAGTCCTTCGTGACCTACCAGCTCGTCCGCACCACCGTCGCCGGCCTGGCTGGCGGGCTGGGCGCGAGCGGCCTGACCGGGGCCCAGGGCGTCCCGGGCGAAGCCAACACGGAGATGCGCGCCTTCTACGGCGGCGCGCTCGAGGTGCGCCCCGCGCGAGGCTTGCGGCTCAAGCTGACCGGCCTCAAGACGAAGCTCGACGTCACCGCCGACTCGCACATCGATGCCTCGCTCCAGGGCCTGCCGGTCTCCCTGCCGGTGCGGACCGAGACGCGCATCGAGTACGACTACTACGTGATCGGCTCGGTCGAGCTGGCGCGCGGCCCCTGGCGTGTCACCGCCGAGTACACCTGGCAGAAGCTGCGCAACACGCTCCGCGCGGAGCTGCCCACGGGGCTGATCCTGGCGCCGACGATCGTCACCAAGCCAGCCGGCTGGTACGCGCAGGCGGTCTACCGGGCCGGAGAGCGCTGGCAGCTCGGGGCCTACTACACCGAGAGCTGGAGCGACTCCGACGACAAGGATGGCGCGCGCTTCAGCGCCGTGGGCGCCGACCCGGCCCAGGCCTGGGACAAGGACTTCACGGTGCACGTCCGCTTCGACCCGCTTCCGAACCTGCTGGTCAAGGCCGAGTACCACGCCATCGACGGCACGTTCCGGGTCGACCCGCTCGACAACCCGCAGGGCCTCTCGCCCAACTGGCACACCTTCGTGATCAAGGCCACCTGCCACTTCTGATCGGGCCTGCAGCGCCGCCCCGGGGGCGTTTCCTCTTGCCCCCGGGGCGTTTATCATTCCCACGCGCCGCGGCGGCCGCCGTCCCATACCTCGCCGCGGACGGGGTTTCATCACATGTGGCTGATCCTCTTCCGTCTCTTCGTGGTCGTGGTGCTGGTCCATTCCGGCTACGTCTACAGCCCCTACTCCGAGGGCCCCTGGTTCGGGGCCGCCATCGGGGCCGCGGCGGCCGTGGGGGTCATCACCCTCGAGTTGAACATGCGCCGCGTCCCGGGCCACAACCTGGTGGGCGCGCTGGTGGGCGGCGTGACCGGACTGGTGGGCGCCCACCTGACCTGGGGCGCCCTGCGCGGCGTCGAGATCGTGGGCGAGCACTTCGTGCACGTCTTCCTGGTGGTGCTGCTGATCTACATGGGCATCGCCATCGGGGCCCAGCACGGCGAGTGGTTCGAGCCGGCCCGCATGATCGCGGCCTTCCGCGACTCGGACCGCCTGCACCAGTACAAGATCCTCGACACCTCGGTGATCATCGACGGCCGCATCGCCGACATCTGCGAGACCGGCTTCATCGAGGGCACCCTGGTGGCGCCCCAGTTCGTGCTGCGCGAGCTGCAGCAGGTGGCCGACTCGTCCGACCCGCTCAAGCGCAACCGCGGCCGGCGCGGCCTCGACATCCTGCAGAAGATCCAGAAGATGGGCAACGTCACGGTGCAGATCGTCGAGACCGACTTCCCGGAGGTGCGCGAGGTCGACCTGAAGCTGATCGAGCTGGCCAAGCGCATGAGCGGCAAGATCGTCACCAACGACTTCAACCTCAACAAGGTCGCCCAGCTGCGCGGCGTGCGCGTGCTCAACATCAACGAGCTGGCCAACTCCCTCAAGCCGGTGGTGCTGCCCGGCGAGATCATGCGGGTCTTCATCCTCAAGGAGGGCAAGGAGGCCGGCCAGGGGGTGGGCTACCTCGACGACGGCACGATGGTGGTGGTGGAGCAGGGCAAGAAGGCCCTGGGCAAGACCATCGAGGTGGCCGTCAGCAGCGTGCTGCAGACCACGGCCGGCAAGATGATCTTCTGCCGCTGGCCCGAGACCGCCGGCGCGGGCGACGAGGCGGGCCGGCGCGACTCGCGGCCGCTGGGGCGCGGC
>JBDIBD010000210.1:0-2500 GCA_039812725.1 Vicinamibacteria bacterium
TCCATGCAGGGCAGGTCGTCGAGGATCAGGCTGGCGGTGTGCACCAGCTCGACCGTGCAGGCCGCCGGCAGCACCGAGGCGGCGTCGCCGCGCAGGGCGTCGGCCACCATCAGCGCCAGCTCGGGCCGCAGGCGCTTGGCCGGGGCGAACAGCGCGTCGTCCAGGGCGGCCGCCACGGCCGGCGATTCGCCCGGGCGCACCAGGCCCCGCAGCGCCCGCTCGACCTCCTGGCGCCGGGTCTCGAGCGTGCGCTCGAGCGCGTCGAACCGACCCACGGCCGTGGCCACGGCCCGCTAGCCCAGCCCCTTCAGGCTCTCCAACACCTTCTCGACGTGACCGTCGACCCGCACGCGCGGGAAGACCTTGCGCACCAGCCCCGCCCCGTCCAGCACGAACGTGGAGCGGATCATGCCCACCGTCTTCTTGCCGTAAAGCACCTTCTCGCCCCAGGCTCCCCAGGCGCTGGCGACGGCCTTGTCCGGGTCTGAGAGCAGCGTGAAGTCGAGCTGGTGCTTTTCGCGGAAGCGCTGGTGCGAGGCCACGCTGTCGGGGCTGATGCCCAGCACCACGGCCCCGGCCGCGGCCAGGCGGGCGCGCGCGTCCCGAAAGCCGCAGGCCTCGCGCGTGCAGCCCGGCGTGTCGTCCTTGGGGTAGAAGTAGACCACCACCGGCCGGCCGCGCAAGGACGAGAGCCTCAGCGGCCGGCCCTCGGCCGAGTCGAGGGTGAAGTCGGGCGCCGGCTGACCTTCCTGAAGCAAGACCACCTCCCGCTGGCATCTTAACCCCTCGCGCACCGGCGCCGGCGCGCGCCGCGGAGCGGGAATCGGGCTAAGATCCGGCGCCATGGACTACCGCGACGCGGGCGTCGACATCGACGCCGCCGAGGCCGCCAAGCGCCGCATCGCGGCCCTGGCCCGGGGCACCTTCAACGCGGGCGTGCTGACCGAGATCGGCTCCTTCGGCGGCATGTTCCGGCCCGACCTGGCGCGCTTCCGCGACCCCGTCCTGGTGGCCTCCGCCGACGGCGTCGGTACCAAGCTGCACGTGGCCAACCAGGTGGGCGTGCACGACACGGTCGGCTACGACCTGGTGGCGCACTGCGTCAACGACATCCTGGTGCAGGGCGCGGTGCCGCTCTTCTTCCTGGACTACATCGCCCTGGGCAGCATGGACACGGCCAAGGTCGAGGCGGTGGTGTCGGGCCTGGCGCGGGCCTGCCGCGAGTTCGGGTGCCCGCTGCTGGGCGGCGAGACGGCCCAGATGCCCGGCACCTACGCCCCGGACGACTACGACCTGGCGGGCTTCATCGTGGGCGTGGTCGACCGCGGGCGGGCCTTGACCGGCGCCCGCGTGCGGGAGGGTGACGTGCTGCTGGGGCTGCCCTCGGCCGGGCTCCACACGAACGGCTACTCGCTGGCCCGCAAGGTCCTGCTGGAGACGATGGGGCTGACCGTCCAGAGCCACGTCCCCGAGCTCGGGGCCTCGGTCGGCCAGGCCCTGCTGTGGCCGCACCGCGGCTACCTGGCCGCGCTCGAGCCGCTGCTCGAGCGGGACAAGCTGAGGGCCATGGCCCACATCACGGGCGGCGGGTTCCCGGGCAACATCCCGCGCGTGCTGCCCGAGGGCCTGGCCGCCCGGGTGCGTCGCGGCGCCTGGGAGGTCCCACCGCTCTTCCACCTGATCCAGAAGGGCGGCCAGGTCTCCGACGAGGAGATGTTCCGCACCTTCAACATGGGCATCGGCATGGTGGTGGTGGTGGCGCCCGAGGACCTGCACGAGGTCGAGCACTCGCTCGAGCGGCGCGGCGAGCAGAGCTTCGTGATCGGCTCGGTCGTGCCCGGGGCGGGGGTCGAGTTCGAGTGACGCGCGTGGCGGTCCTGGCCAGCGGCCGGGGCAGCAACCTGCAGGCCCTGATCGAGGCCCAGGCGCGGGGCCAGCTGGGGCCGGCGCGCTTGGAGCTGGTGGTCGTGAACGTGCCGGGCGCCCCGGCCCTGGAGCGCGCCCGGGCGGCAGGCATCCCAGCCGAGTGCCGCCCCTCGCGCGGCCGGACACGCGAGGACTACGACGCCGAGCTGCTGGCGCTGCTGCGCGAGCGCGGCATCGAGTTGCTGTGCCTGGCCGGCTACATGCGGCTGCTCTCGCCCGGCTTCGTGCGCGGCTTCGGCGGGCCGATCCTGAACGTGCACCCGGCCCTGCTGCCGGCCTTCCCGGGGCTGCACGCCCAGCGCCAGGCGCTGGAGCACGGCGCCAAGGTCTCGGGCGCCACGGTGCACCTGGTGGACGCCGGGCTCGACAGCGGGCCGATCCTGCTACAGGAGGCCGTGCCGGTGCGCGAGGACGACGACGCCGAGCGCCTCGCCTCGCGCATCCTGGAAGTGGAGCATCGTCTCTACCCGCGCGCGCTGCGGCTGGCGGCCGAGGGCCGCTACCGTCTGGAGGGGCGGCGGGCCCGGATCCTGGAGGAGCAGGCGTGACGAGCGAGGCCGACTTCGATCTGCTG
>JBDIBD010000211.1:0-8078 GCA_039812725.1 Vicinamibacteria bacterium
CGGCGCGCGACCTCGGCCTCGACCTGGGCCGGCGTGGCGCTGGCCGCGCGGGCCACGTGCTTCTCCAGCCAGTCCTCGGCCAGCAGCCGTTCGGCCTGGGCGCGCAGCGCGACCGCGAGGTCGGGCCGCTCGGGCAGCCCGTCCGCGAGCGCCTCGCGGTACAGCAGCTCGATCCGCGCCCGGCGCTCGAGGGTCAGGCGCAGCATCTCGGCCTGCCGCTCCGGCGAGGCGCCGGGCTCCCTCGCCAGGCGGCGGGCGTAGCCGGATTCGACCTCGGAGCGCTTGATCGAGCCGCCCACCCAGGTCGCCACGACCTGGTCGGGATCGGGCCTGGCCGCCGCCACGGGGGCGCGCCGACAGCCCAGCGACCCGCCCAGCGCACCCAGACCGACCAGCGCGAGCCAACCCGCCTGCGACCATCGAGGAAACCGGGGCATAGGGGGCGGGATTATAGCCCCCCGGTCGCGGGCCCCAGCAACCCGCGCGCGCGGACGAAGTCGGCGATGGCCTCGGCCGCCAGCCAGTGCTCGCCGGCCCCCCAGTGCGCGCGGGTCTCGAGCCGCCCGCCGGCCCGCTCGTGGGCCAGGAAGAGCGGCCGGAGGCGCAGGTAGGGCAGTCCGGCCCGGCGGCAGTACTCCTCGAGGCCGCGCTCGCGCGGCAGCGGGGCCGGATCGCGCACGCGCAGCTCGTCCCAGACGGGCAGGTCCACCACCAGCGGCCGGGCTCCGAGGCGGGCCACCTCGCCGAAGAACTCGTCGAGGATGGCCAGGGTCAGCTCGGTGGCCTCGCGTTGCCTCCGGCCGCTACGCCAGGCCGCGTGCTGGACCAGGATCGAGACGAAGTCGAGCACCTTCGGGCGCCAGGGCTCGGCCACCAGGACCTCGTCCGGGGTGGGCACCGGCGTGCCGCGCAGCACGAGCCGCCCCTGCGCCCGCTCGAAGCGCGGCTTGGCGAAGTCGCGGAAGCCCGAGAGGTTGCGCAGGGCGTCGTCGGTCACGTAGCCGAGCAGGACCACGTCCGGCTGGTAGCGCGCCGCCGCCTCGCGCAGGTACAGCAGCATCTGGTCGTGGCCGTAGCCGCGCACGCCGAAGTTCAGGACCTCGACTCCCGGCAGCAGCCCGCCCAGGCGGTGGCAGAAGGTCTCCTCGTCCCCGACGTCCTCGCCGAAGGTGAACGAGTCCCCGAAGGCCAGGATGCGCCGGACGCCGGCCGGCTTGGGCACGGCGGGCTCGCGCAGGCCCCGCAGGCCGAGGCTGTTGGAGCTGACCGCGCGGCCGGCGAAGGCCGGCACCGCGCGCAGGCCGGGGGCCAGGGCCCAGCCGCGCGTGGGGTGGGGGACCTCCAGGGTCGCCCGCGCAGGGCCGCTGCGGGCGTAGCGCAGCACGAAGCGCAGGCGCCAGGAGGCCTCGCTCACCGGGCTGCCGAAGCGCATCAGGCGCGCCTCGTCCATCAGGAACCAGCGCGACGCCCCCTCGAACAGCGCCGCCACGGCCAGCGCGTAGGCCACCCACGCCACGACGCGCCGAGGCCAGAGCGCCACGCGCAGAGGCTAGCAGGCGGGCGCGCAGCGCTCAACAGGTCGGCCGAATTCGCCTATGCTCCGCCCACCGGTCATGAGGCTGCCTCGCGTCTCCGCGCGCCTGTACGTGCCGCTGCTGCTGGCGGCCTGCGCCGCGCTCGCCCTGGGAGCGGCCCGGGGCGACAGCGCCACGATCGACGAGCCGGGCCACCTCGTGGCCGGCCTCGCCGTCTGGCACGAGGGCGACTTTCGCATGGCGCCGGACCACCCGCCGCTGGCGCGCCTGTGGGCCGCCCTGCCCGTCTTCCTCGGAGCCCACGCCTGGCAGACCGCCGACGCGCCCGGTTGGAGCGACGGCGACTGGTGGCGCTTCGGCCCCTGGGTCTTCGAGCACAACGACCCGGAGCGACTGCTCTGGCCCGCGCGCGTGATGATGGTCGGCCTCCTGCTGGCGACCTGCCTGGCCACCTGGTCGGTGGCGCGGCGCCTGTTCGGCCCGTCGGCGGGAGCCCTGGCCCTGCTCCTGGCGGTGTTCGATCCGGGCTTCCTGGCCCACGGTCACTACGTGACCACGGACCTGCCCATGACCCTCGCCACCCTCGTCTGCCTCGCGGCGTTCGCGGGGCTGTGCCGCGAGATCCGGCTCGCCCGCCTGGCCGCCGCCGCGGCAGCGCTGATCGCCCTGAGCCTCGCCAAGCTGGCCTGGGTGTTGGCCCTGCCGGCGCTCGGGGCCATGGCGCTGTGGGCCTGGTGGCGTCCCGAGCCCCCGTTGCTGGCGCTGCCCGGCCTGGCCCGGCGGCCACTGTCCGGCAGAGCGCGGCGCGGCGGGTGGCTGGTGGCGCTGGGCGCGCTGCTCGCCCTGGCGCTGTGGGCCGGGCTGTGGGCGGCGTACGGCTTCCGGTATGCGGCCCTGACCGGGCCCGACACCGCTCGCGCCACCATGTACCCCGCCTCGGTCTTCGGTCCGCCGCGGCCGGCGGACATGGAAGAGGCCTGGCAGCTGATCCTGCGCGACCCTGGGACCGGCCGGCCGCGCGAGGGCCTCCTCCCGGCCCTGGTGCGGGAGGGGCGCCGCCACCGCCTGCTGCCGGAGGCCTATCTCTACGGCCTGGCCTACCTCGATCGCAAGTCGCTCCAGCGCACGGCCTACCTGCGGGGCGAGCTCTACGCCGGCGGACGAATCGAGTACTTTCCGCTGGTCCTGGCCTGGAAGACGCCGTTGGCCACGCTGCTGCTGGCCGGGATGGGCCTGGCCGCCCTGGCTCTGGGGCGGGTGCGCAGCCGGGACCCGCTGTTGAGCGTGGGGCTCGTGACGTTTGCCGTGACGTACGCGGCCGCGACCCTGGGAGCCGATCTCAACATCGGCCAGCGTCACCTGCTGCCGCTCTACCCCCTGATCTTCGTGGCGGCCGGGGCCGCGGCGGCCTGGACCGACACCCGTCTCGGACGCGCCGTCGTGCCCGCGCTGGCGGCCTGGCTGTGCGTCTCGAGCCTGGCGGCCTACCCCCATTTCCTCGGCTACTTCAACGAGCTGGCCGGGGGCTGGCGGCGCGGGCACCTGCTCCTGGCCGACAGCAACGTGGACTGGAGCCAGGACCTCCTCCGGTTGCGCGACTGGACGCGCGCGCGGGCCGAGGAGAACGTGCTCCTGCTGCAGTCGGGCCACGCGCCCTGGCCCCGGGGCCTGAAGGCGCGCCCGCTGCTGCCCGCGGGCCCCCAGGAGCCCCTGGCCCCGCTCGAGCCGGGCTGGTACGTGGTCAGCTCGAACGAGCTCCTCGGCCTGTTCAAGCCCTACCAGCGCGAGGCCACCTGGCAGGACCCGCGCCTGCGGGCGAGCTACCAGGCGCTCTGGGAGGGCGCGCGCTTCGAGACGGCCGAGGCCGGCCGGAGCTTCGACGCGCTGCGACGGGCGCGGCTGGTCAGCCGGCTGCGCGAGCGCCGCGAGGACGAGCGCATCGGCACGTCCCTGTTCGCCTTCCGGCTCGGGCAGACCGACCTCGAGGCCCTGACCCGGCCATGACCTCGAGCGGGCGCTCGCAGGACCTGGCCTGGCTCGCCCTGGGAAGCCTGGCGCTGGCGGCGCTGTTGGGGGTCGTCTACCGCCCGCTGTTCGCGAACGCCTTCGTGTGGGACGACTGGGCCACGGTGGTGGGCACGCGCGACCAGCGCGCCTGGGGCTGGAACGGCGTGCGCTGGGCCTTCGGCTCCTTCGTGATGGGCCACTACCAGCCGCTGACCTCCCTGTCGCACACGCTGGGCGAGCGCCTGTTCGGCGAATCCCCGGGCGCCAGCCACGCCGTCAACCTCGGGCTGCACGCCCTCAACGCCGGCCTGTTCGCGCTGGTCGGCGCGAGCCTGCTCGCGCACGCGCGCCCGGACTGGACCGTGCGCCGGCGCACCGTGGCGTCGCTCCTGGCGGCGGCGCTCTTCGCCTTGCATCCCCTGCGCGTGGAGTCCGTGGCCTGGTCCACGGAGCGGCGCGACGTGCTGTCGGCCGCCTTCGTCCTCGGCTCGCTGGCCTGCTACCTGGCCCGCGCTCGCGCGCGCCGTCGCGGGGCCTGGTACGCCGCGAGCCTGGGCCTCTTCGCTCTGGCGCTCCTGTCGAAGGCCCAGGCCGTCTTGCCCGCGGTCCTCCTGGTGCTGGACGCCTACCCGCTGCGACGGGTCGGGGGCACGACGCCGGGCGAGCGCTGGGCCGGGCTCGCGCGCCTGGTGCCCGAGAAGCTGCCCTTCCTCGCGCTGGCGGCAGGCGCGGCCGCCGTGGCGCTGCGGGCCCAGGCCGCCTCGGGAGCGCTGCTCGACCTGGGCGCGCACTCGCCGGGAGCGCGCCTCGCCCAGGCAGCCTACGGCCTGGTGTTCTACCTGCGCGCCACGTTCGCCGTCACGTTCTCGCCGCTGTACGAGCGCCCCGTGCCCCTCGAGCCCGGCGCGTCCCGCTTCGCCCTGTCCGCGCTGGCCGGCGTGCTGCTCCTGGCCGCCCTGCTGCGCTTCGGGCGTGGCCGGCCGGCGCTCGCGGCGGCGGCCACGACCTACCTCCTCTTCTTGTTGCCCGTGCTGGGCCTGTTCCAGAGCGGCGTGCAGCTGGTGGCCGACCGCTACTCGTACCTGGCCACCCTGGGCTTCGCGCTGGTGGCGGCGGCGGCGTTCGTCCACTGGGTGGACCGGGCCACGCGTCCTCGCAAGGTCCTGGCGTGGGCGGGCGTCGCGCTCGTGCTCGCCGGCTGGGGCACGCTCAGCCATCGGCAGGCGCGGGTCTGGCGCGACGACGAGGCCGTCTGGCGGCAGGTGCTGTCGCTCGGGCCCTCGGCCCTGGCCAGCAACAACCTCGGGCAGATCCTGGCGGCCCGCGGGCAGTACGCCGAAGCCGTCACCTGCCTGCGGCGGTCGCTCGAGATCGTCCCCGGCTACCCGCGGCCGTGGCCGACCCTGCAGCAGTTGCTCGAGGCGCCAGCGTGGGTGGTCGCGCCCGAGTCGGCGCGGAGCCTGGTGCCGGTCCTGCAGGCGGCCCTGCCCTGGCAGCGGAACGGGACGGGAGCGCGCTACGTGCTGGGCCTGGCCCGGGCACGCGCCGGGGACCCGGCGGGAGCCCTGGCGGAGTTCGAAGCCGTCCTGCGGCTCGACCCCGGGCACCGCGCAGCGGCCTTTCACGCGGCGATCGCCCGGGAGCGCCTCGGCGCCTTGACAGCGCGAACGGCTCCCCACTAGACTCCCGCATTCCTCCTCGTCAAAACTCAATGGGAGAAGCAGCCTGACGCGCCGCGTTCCCAAGCCGTCGTCCCTGCGGATCAGGCGTGCCTTCGGGCTGGCCCTGCTGGTGGGCGGCTGCGCCCCCTGGGTCCCCGCGGCGACGGTGTCGGGCGCCAGCTCGCACCACTCCGGCGCCTGCGTCGTCCGCCAGGACGAGGCCTGCCTGCCCGACGAGCTGCGGCGGCCCGCGACCGAGCCTGCTCCGCTCCCGGTCGTCGGCGCGAGCGGCGCGGTCGAGGTCCGCTGGACGGCCCAGGAGAGCTTCGGCCTGCGTGGCTACCGCCTCACGGCGTCGGTCGAGGACGGGGTCCTCGCCGGCCTGGCCGCCCGTTGGGACCTGGCGCCGGGCAGCGGCGAGCGGGCCCGCTCCGGGGGGCCGCAAGAGTACCGCGTGCGCATCGACCTGCCGGCCTTCTTTGGCGCGCGCGTGCGCACCACCCTCGAGGCCGTGGGGCGCGACGGCGCGCAGGTGCTGCTGGCGGTGCGTGACGTGCGGACGTTCCCCCAGCCCCTGGCGGGCGGGATCTGCGGGCCGCTCTGGCGGGGCGGGCTCCCGCGGCTGGGCCAACCCGGGCTGCCCCAGCGCGGCTGGCTCGCGCTCGTTGCCGGCGCGGCGCTCGAGACGCCCCCGCCCGCGCTCCAGCCTCAATCGGACCCCACCTTCCCACGGCGGCCCGACGTCACCGGCGTGGCCTGGCAACGGGGGCCCCCTCCGGCCCTCGCGGGATGACCATCCACGACGGCATTCGATCCCGTCGGCAAGCGCCGGCGGCAACGGAGGGAGAACTCGAAGTGAAGATCCAGAAGAAGAGCAAGGCGATGTTCGTGGTGGCCAGCGCGCTGGCCCTGGTGGCCGGCGCCGCGAGCCTCTACGCGACGGTGAGCGTGGCCTCGACCAACGTGCCCGTGGCGATCCCGGACAACGGCAGCACGACCAGCACCCTGGTGGTCGACAACACGACGGTGCCGAACCCCGGCTCCGTCGCGCCGCCCTGGAACATCACCGACGTGAACGTGCAGTTCAGCGTGACCCACACCTGGGACGACGACGTCCTGATCCAGATCGCCTCGCCGGCGGTGGCGGCGGTGACCATCATGCAGAACTGCGGCGGCAGCGCCGACAACTTCACGAACACCGTCATCGACGACGCGGGCGCCGTGGCCAACTGCGCCTTCGCCGGCGCCCCGTTCACGGGCACCTTCCAGGCCATGCAGGGCGCCACCCCGAATCCGAACGCGACGGCGCTGGCGGCCTTCAACGGCACCGACGCCTTCGGCACCTGGACCCTGACGGCCGCCGACGACTCCACCATCTGCACGGGCACGCTCACCGCCTGGTCCGTGACCCTCGACGGCGCGTCGCCGCTGCCGGTCGAGCTGACGAACTTCAGCGTCGAGTAGGCCCGCCTTCTCGCCAGGCGAGGCTCCTCCGGGAACGGGGGGGCCTCGCCCCTTTTTGGGGCCTTGACCTCAGCCCTCGTCGGTCGATCGTCTGCGACCCGGCTCGCCGCCGGGCTCCTGATCCTGGCGGCGGTCGCGGCCGCCTACGCGCCCAGCCTGGCCTTCGGCTTCGTGTGGGACGATCACCTGCAGATCGAGCAGAACCCCTTGCTGCGGGAGCCGGGCGGGCTCCTGAGGCTGCTGCGGCGGCCGAGCTGGGACTTCGAGGGCGCGCTGCCGGACCGCCCTTCGAACTACTACCGGCCGCTCTTCATCGGGGCCTATGCCCTGACCGCGCGGCTCTGCGGCGTCTCCCCCGGCCCCTTCCACGCGCTCTCGCTGGCGCTGCACCTCGCGGCCACGCTGCTCGTGGCCTGGCTGGGGTGGCGGCTGGCCGCCAGCGCGTGGAGCGGCCTCGCGGCCGGGCTGGTCTTCGGCCTGCACCCCGTCCAGGCCGAGGCGGTCGCGTGGGTCGCCGTCCAGGGCGACCTGCTCTGCGCGTGCTTCAGCCTGCTCGCGATCGGCCTGCGACTCGCGGGCCGGCGCTGGTGGACCGGCCTGGCCTGGCTGTGCGCCTGCCTGGCGAAGGAGACGGGCGTGGCGCTCGTCGTCCCGCTCCTGGTCATGGAGCTGCACGCGGCGCGGGCCGCGCCCGCCCGCCTCGAGGGGCTGCGCCAGGCCGCGGCCCGCCTGCTGCCCTGCGCGCTCGCCCTCGGCGTCTACCTGGCCCTGCGCCTCAACGCGCTGGGGGCGCTGGTGCCGGTCCAGCGGCCGGGCGCGTACGGGGCGGCTCGCAGCTGGATGCTGGGGGCGGCGCTGCTGGGACGCTATGCCTGGTCGCTGGTGGCCGCCTGCCTGCAACCCCCGCAGCTCCTGCTCGAGGTGCCGGCGCCGGGCTCCGCCCTCGACCCCGCGGTGCTCGCCGAGGCCGTGCTCGCCGTGGCGGCGGCGATCGCCGCGCTGCGTCGGGCCACGCCCCCGGCCGTGTCCTGGTCCACGGCGTTGGCCCTGGCCTTCCTGCTCCCCGTGCTCGTCTCGCAGCACCTGGGCCGCGTCAACTTCGCCGAGCGCTACCTGTACCTGCCGATGATCGGGGTGGCCTGGCTGGCCGGCCTCGGCCTGGCGGCGGCCCTGCGCGGCCTGGCGTCACCGCGCCGGCTGGCCGTGCCGGTGGTCGCGTGCCTGGTCACGCTCGGGTGGCCGGCGGCCCGGCGCAGCGAGGCCTATCGCAGCGACGCGGCCTACTTTCGGGCTGCGGTGGCCAGCTCCCCGAACAGCGTCGCGGCGCGCGAGGGGCTCGGCAACGTGCTCGCCGGCGAGGGCGACCCGGCCGGCGCGGCAAGGGAGTTCGAGGCGGCCCTGGCCATCGCCC
>JBDIBD010000212.1:0-8077 GCA_039812725.1 Vicinamibacteria bacterium
GCCGGCGTGCCCGGCAGCGCCAGCAGCCCGCAGCGCGGACACTCGGCCGCCGACTCGTCCGAGACCTGCTCGTCGCCCGCCAGCGAGAGGCTGGGCGAGAGCGTCCCCGGAGCGGTGGGCGTGGGCGCGCCGTCGGGCGAGCGCCGGCCGGCCGAGTCGCGGCTGAGCCGGTTCTCCAGCGTCAACGCCCCGGCGGCGGCCACGGCCCCCAGCAGCTCGCGGTCGCCGCGCGAGAAGGGCAGCTCGCTCTTCTTCGGTCCCAGGCTCAGGAAGCCGATCAGCGTCCCCTCGGAGCCCAGCAGCGGCACCAGCAGCACGGTGCCCAGGTCGGCCAACCACTGCTTCTCGGCCTCGGGCAGGCGGCGCAGGGGCGAGCGCGCGTCCTCCAGGTCCACGTCGAGCGGCTCGGGCGAGCCGCCCAGCAGCACCGCCAGCGCCGCCCCCGGCGCCAGGGCCGGCAGGCCGGCGCCCGGCGCGCGGAAGTGGCCCGAGAGCGGGTCGCGCCCGTAGGCCGCCACCGACTCGAGGTGGAGCGCGGCGTCCAGCTCGCGGTTGATGACTTCGGCCAGCTCGCGGGCGCTGCCGGCCCGGCGGCTCTTGTCCACCAGCGCCGAGAGGATGCGCTGGGCGTCGTACTCCTCGCGGAAGAAGCGCCGGTCGAGGGCGGCGAAGACGCGCCGGCGGGTGGCGATCAGCGCGCCCGCCAGGCCCACGGCCAGCGCCAGCCAGAGGAAGGCCGGCTCGCGCACGAGGTCGTTGACGGAGCGCTCGCGCGCGGCGTAGACGTGGGCCAGCAGCGCGGCGAAGGGCAGCGTGGCCACGGCCAGCAGCGTGTAGCGCGCGAAGGCGTACTGCAGCGCCCGGCGCAGGACGAAGCGCACCTCGAGCACCTGGTGGACGCGGATGGCGTAGGCGGTCGTGAGGGGGAGCGCGAACAGGCAGGCCTGGACGGCCAAGGCGACGGCGCCCTGGATGCGCTCCCACTGTTCCGGACTGCTGCTGCTCAGCCCCCAGAACGCGACGAGGGCAACGCCCGCCGGCACCAGGCAGGCCGCCACGCCCGCCAGGAAGAGCTGGGTTCGCAGCCGCTCTCCGGCAGGAGCGTGGCGCGCCCGCGCCCACGCGTACGGAAAGGGTGAAACCAGAAGGACGCCGAACAGGCCCCATCGCAGGGCGTCGATGGTGCTCGTGATGCCGGAGTCGAGGAGCAGGATGTTGGTCGCCGTAAAGGTCACGGCCAGGGCGAAGCTGAGGGAGGACATCCGCCCCGCGACCCGACCCGCGGGCTCGGATGGAGCCCGGCGGGGGAAGCGCCTCACGAAGAGCCAGAGGAAGCCTGCCGAGGCGAACTCGAGGGCCGGGGCCATCAGGGCCGTGGTGACCGGGCCCGGCAGCCTCAGGCGCCCGACGGCGGTGTCGGCAAACGTGCTGCCCAGCAGCAACAGCGTGGCGCCGAAGTCCCGGGCGCGCTGGTCCCGCCCCGCTCCGTTCCAGAGCATCAGCCCGACTGCCCCGTAGGCGCCCAGTTGGACGGCGCGCGCGACGTCGATGCTCTCGAGCGACAGGCAGCCCGCGAGGCCAGCCAGGAGCTTGCCCAGCGCCAGCCAGCAGACGGCCCGCCCCAGCCACGCGCTCACAGACGACCCATCTCGGCGACCTCGGTGCCGGCCGGACGTGCCGCGACTACGGGCAAATCGGGCAGGGCTTCAGCAGCCGCGTCTCTCCCTTCGGTGGGTGGGCCGTGCGGATCGCGTTCCGCATGTGTGCGCGGCCCACGCTCGTGCTGCCGTCCGCGTCGGCCAGGCCGGCTGCCAGTCGCCCGATCTGGCGCGCGTTCTCGACCACCTCGAGCCGAATGTCCTCCCAGTCCTCGACTCTGGCGCGGAGCCGGTCGCCGAAGGCCTCCAGGAACGCCGAGAGAGCTTCGGCCGAGGGAGACGCGACGCCCATCCCCTGCCCGAGCGCGACGAGCGTCTGGCCGATGACGATGTCCTCGTCCGCAACCTTCGGTCCCGGCATGGTCGCCTCCTCTACGTTGGGTACGCAGAGGCTAACACAGCGACTCCGGACCCGGGCGGGCGTCACGAGCTGCTAGCGTCCGGAGGCGATGAGCACGCCCTCGTTCGAGTGGGACCCAGCCAAGGCCTGGTCGAACCGGCGCAAGCACGGGGTTTCCTTCGACGAGGCGCTCACTGCCTTCCTGGACCCGCTCGGGAGGGTGCACCCCGACGCGGCTCACTCCCTCGATGAACGACGGGAGATCCTGGTCGGTCGCTCCAGCCGCGGGCATCTCCTGCTCGTCGCCTTCTCTGTCCGCGGGAGTAGTATTCGCCTGATCAGCGCCCGACGAGCGACCCGGCGCGAGCAAAGAGCCCATGAAGAAAGCGAGTAGGGTCTCGGCCGTCGTCAGTGACGAACTCCGGCCCGAGTACGACTTCGACTACTCCCAAGCCAAGCCGAACCCGTACGCCGCCCGGCTGAAGGGCAGGACCGTGACCGTCGTTCTCGACCCGGACGTGGCTCGCGCGTTTCCCACGTCCGAGTCGGTCAACAGGACCTTGCGGGCGGCCATCGCCACCGTTCCGCGCCGTGCCAGCGGCGCGGTCCGAAGGGCCCGGCGCCCCTCCCGAGCCGCGAAGAAGTAGGACGACCCGCCGCTCCCCGTTTGGAGGCGGGCGGGAACCCTCCGCTGACGGCGCCCGCCCGAGCCTGGCCAGCAGGTCGCCTCGCGTCGCTCGCGCGCCTGCCACGAAGAGCGCAGTCGCCGGATCAGGATCGGGCGGGGGAGCGCCTCAGGCCTGGTGCGAGCCTTGCAACTCCCTCCGCACCAGCGCCTCGAGGATCGCCGCGGACGTGTGCAGGCGGTTCTCGGCCTGGTCGAAGACCACCGAGCGCGCGCCGTCCACGACCTCGGCCGTGACCTCCTCGCCGCGGTGGTCGGGCAGGCAGTGCATGAAGATCGCCTCGGGGCTGGCCTGCGCCATGAGCGCCTCGTTGACCTGGTAGGGCCCCAGGGCCTTCATGCGCACGGCCCGCTCGCTCTCGGCGTGGCCCATCGACAGCCACACGTCGGTGTAGAGCGCGTGGGCGCCGCGCACGGCTTCGGCCGGGTCCTCGGTCACCAGGATCTTGGCGCCGCTCTTCTCGGCCAGGGCCCGGGCGTGCTCGACCACGGCCGGGTCGCAGCCGTAGTTCCTGGGCGTGGCCACGCGCACGTTCACGCCGGCCAGGGCGCCGGCCTCGAGCAGGCTGTGGGTCACGTTGTTGCCGTCGCCCAGGTAGGCGATGCTGACGCCCTGCAGGTGCCCGAAGGCCTCCTGCAGGGTCAGCAGGTCGGCCAGGCTCTGGCAGGGGTGGTGGCCGTCGGTGAGCGCGTTGATGACCGGGATGGTGGCGGCGGCGGCGAAGCGCTGCACGTCCTCGTCCTTGAAGGTGCGGATCACGAAGGCCTTCGAGTAGCGGCTCATGACGCGGGCCGTGTCCTCGATGGTCTCGCCGCGCCCCAGCTGCAGGTCGTTGGGGCCCACGCCGATGGGCACGGCGCCCAGCCGCGCCACGGCGGTCTCGAAGGAGATGCGCGTGCGCGTGCTGGGCTTGTTGAAGTAGAGCACCACGGTCTCGCCCGAGAGCAGGGTCTTCTGGCGGTGCGGGTGGCGCTTGTAGTGGGCCGCCAGGTCCAGCACGTGGTAGATGTCGTGGGGCGTCAGGTCGGCGGTGCGCAGCAGGTCCTTCAGCACGTCAGGCCCCCTTGACCTTCTTGGCCACGAAGCCGTCCACCAGCTCGCCCAGAGTCGGGTGGCTGCTGTCGGCGTCGGCGTAGTCGTAGCCCACGCGCACGATCGGCTTGCCCACGTCGACCAGCTTGGCCAGGTCGATGGGCGAGGCCGAGACGATCACGTCGCACTGCGCGTCGCGCATGGTCTGGCTGAGGGCCGCCAGCTGCTCGTCGCTGTAGCCCACGGCCGGCAGGATGCGGCCCATGTGCGGGTACTTGGCGTAGACCTCGGCGATGGCCGGGTGGGCCGTGGCGCGCGGGTCGACGATGTCGGCCGCGCCGGCCCGCACCGCCGCCACGAAGCCGGCCCCGTAGCTCATGCCGCCGTGGGTCAGCGTGGGGCCGTCCTCGACCACCAGCACGCGCTTGCCCTTGACCAGCTCGGGCTGCGTCAGCTGCACCGGCGAGGCCGCGCGCAGGATCACGGCCTTCGGGTTGAGGGCCCGCACCGCGTCGACCAGGTGCTGCACGTCGGCGCCGGCGGCCGAGTCGACCTTGTTCACGACCACCACGTCGGCCATGCGCACCACGGACTCGCCGGGGTGGTGGGTGTCGACGTGGCCGGGGCGCAGCGCGTCGGTGATGGCCACGTGCAGGTCGGGGACCAGGAAGGGGAAGTCGTTGTTGCCGCCGTCCCAGATCAGGACGTCGCACTCCTGCTCGGCCCGGGCCAGGATCGCGGCGTAGTCCACGCCGGCGAAGACCACGTTGCCGATCTCGATGTGCGGCTCGTACTCCTCGCGCTCCTCGTTGGTGCAGTGGGCCGCGTCCAGGTCGGCCATCGAGGCGAAGCGCTGCACGCGCTCGGCCACCAGGTCGCCGTAGGGCATGGGGTGGCGCAGCACGGCCACGCGCAGGCCCAGGCCGCGCAGGCGGCGCGAGACGAAGCGCGAGGTCTGCGACTTGCCGCAGCCGGTGCGGGCGGCCGAGACCGCCACCACCGGGCGCTTGGCCTTCAGCATGGTGCGCTGCGGGCCCAGCAGCACGAAGTCGGCGCCCGCCGCCAGGGCCCGCGAGCCGATGTGCATGACCGTGGCGTGCTCGACGTCGCTGTAGGCGAAGACCACCTCGTCCACCTTGTGCTGGCGGCAGATCTCCTCCAGGCGGCTCTCGTCCACGATCGGGATGCCCTTGGGGTAGCGCGGCCCGGCCAGCTCGGTGGGGTAGCGGCGGTCGGCGATGCCCGGGATCTGGGTGGCGGTGAAGGCCACGACCTCGTAGGAGGGATCGTCGCGGTAGGCCACGTTGAAGTTGTGGAAGTCCCGTCCGGCCGCTCCCACGATCACCACCCGACGAACGCGTGCCTCCTGCTGCGACATGACAACCTCCTGGATGGACCCGGCATGGGCCGCCAGCCCCCAGCAAGCAAGCCCCGTGCACGCTCCCGGGCCAGCACTTAGCCCGGGGCCCCCACGCAAAGTCTTCGCGATGCCGCGCAGAAAAGCTAGCCCTTGCGCTCCGGCGCGTCTCTTCGAGCGCGGGCGGCGCCGGGGCCGGGCCCGGCGCCCGCCCCGGATCCTCCGCTCCGGGCCACCAGGCCGGCAACTTGCGCGTCCGGAGCAGCACCTTCCTCGTCGTGGCCGGCCGGGGCACGTTTCCTGCATTGAGAGTGGGTCGGACCAGAGTCGTTGATCCAGGTTCGGAACAGGGCGGCAGGCCACGCGCCTGCCGGCCACGGTCACCGCGTCCCCATCCGCGGGAGCCGTGGGCCGGCGCCTCCCCCGCGCGGTGGCGGGCCGCCAGTCTCGAGGAGATGGGCTGAGGCCTGCGGGCCTCGGAGGTGGCCCATGGCCCCCGTGATCGACGTCGCCGCCACCCGCTTCGCCTCGCGCATCGACCGGCTCGGCACCGAGAACGCCTTCAAGGTCGGGCCCTACATCCGCCAGGTGGAGCAGCGCGGCCGCAAGGTCGTCAAGTGCAACCTGGGCGAGCCCGACTTCCCGCTGCCGGCCCACATCCGCGACGAGGTCAAGCGCCAGCTCGACGCCGACAACACCCACTACACCGACCCGCAGGGCATCCCGGCCCTGCGCGAGGCCATCGCGCGCAACATGGGTCCCTCGCGCGGGCTCGGCCTGACCCCCGACCGGGTGGTGGTCTTCCCGGGCGCCAAGACGCCCATCGGCTTCTGCCAGGAGGCCTACTGCGAGCCGGGCGACGAGGTGCTCTTCCCCAGCCCGGGCTTCCCGATCTACGAGTCCTTCACGCAGTACCTGGGCCTCACGCCGGTGCCGTACCACCTCGACGAGGCCAGCGGTTTCAACGTCACGGCCGACGACCTGGGACGCCTGATCACGCCGCGCACCAAGCTGATCTTCATCAACTTCCCCTCCAACCCCACGGGCGGCGTGGCCAGCCGCGAGCAGCTCCAGTCGATCGCCGACGTGATCCTGAGCAAGTGCCGCCCCGACGTGCGGGTCTACTCCGACGAGGTCTACGAGAGCATCCTGTTCGACGGCGCCCAGCACGTCTCGATCGCCTCGCTGCCCGGCATGGCCGAGCGCACCGTGCTGGTCTCGGGCGTCTCCAAGACCTACTCGTGGACCGGCGGCCGCATCGGCTGGGCCGTGTTCCCCAGCGCGGCCGAGGCCCAGGTCTTCAAGAACCTCAACATCAACTACTTCTCCTGCGTGCCGCCCTTCAACCAGGCGGCCGCCGCGCTGGCCCTCGACTCGCCCCTCAGCCCGCCCGAGATCCAGCGCATGGTGGCGGCCTTCCAGGAGCGGCGCGACTGGGTGGTGGCGGCCCTCAACCGCCTCCCGGGCGTGCGCTGCCAGATGCCGCGCGGGGCCTTCTACGTCTTCCCCAACGTGGCCGGCGTGTGCGAGCGGCTGGGGATCTTCGAGGCCCTCGAGAAGCTGCCGGCCGAGGTGCAGGGGCGCACCACGCCCAGCACGCTGCTGCAGATGTTCCTGCTGTTCAAGTACGCCGTCGCGACCATGGACCGCAAGTCGTTCGGCCGCATCGGCGCCGACGGCAAGCACTACCTGCGGATGTCGATCGCCACCAGCCTGCCCGACCTGAAGGAGGGGCTGGCCCGCTTCGAGCAGGCCGCCGCCGACAAGGCCGGCTTCGCCGAGTGGCTGCGCTCCGGGGACCCGCTTTACTGACACGAGCTGACGGGGGTGATGCCATGACGGTTGCGTTCGGGCCGCGCCGGGGCGTCTGGATCGAGATCGGCAAGGACCTGGCGCCGGCGGCGGCGCCGGCCGGCACGGGCGAGCTTTCGACCTTCGACCAGGTCTACCGCTCGCTGTGCGCCATGCTCTACAACTACGTGCCCATGTCGGGCCACCCGGGCGGCTCGATCTCCTCGGGCCGCTTCGTGGCCTCGCTGCTGTTCGGGGCGCTCGACTACGACCTCTCGCGCCCCGACCGGCCCGACGCCGACATCGTGTCCTACTCGGCCGGGCACAAGGCCATGGGCCTGTACTCGCTGTGGGCCCTGCGCAACGAGGTGGCCCGCATCGCGGCCCCCGAGCTGCTGCCCAAGGACGAGGCCCAGCAGCTGCGCCTGGAGGACCTGCTGGGCTTCCGGCGCAACCCGACCGCCTCGACGCCGCTGTTCCGGCAGCTGCGCTCGAAGGCCCTCGACGGCCACCCGACGCCCTCCACGCCCTTCGTCAAGCTCTCCACCGGCGCCTCCGGCGTGGGCGTGGCCTCCTCCATCGGCCTGGCCCTGGGGGCCCTCGACTGGTACGGCGAGGACGCCCCCTACGTGCACGTGGTCGAGGGCGAGGGCGGCCTGACCCCCGGCCGCGTGGCCGAGGCGCTGGCCTTCGCCGGCTCGTCGGGGCTCGGCAACGTGGTCTTCCACGTCGACTGGAACCAGGCCTCGATCGACTCCGAGCGCGTCACGCGCGAGGGGCTGAACCCCGGCGACTACGTGCAGTGGGACCCGATGGAGCTGTTCCACCTGCACGACTGGAACGTGATCCTGGTCCCCGACGGCCTCGACCTGGCCTCGATCGCCCAGGCCCAGAAGAAGGCGGTCGAGCTGAAGAACGGCCAGCCCACGGCGATCGTCTACCGCACCAAGAAGGGCTGGCAGTACGGCATCGAGGGGCGCGCCTCGCACGGCGCCGGGCACAAGCTCTGCTCGGGCGGCTTCTACGAAGCCATGCAGCCCTTCGTGCGCGAGAGCGACCTGCAGCTGCCGTCCTGCGAGCCGGGCTCGCAGCGCTGCAACGCCGGCAAGGACGCCAACCTGCTGGAGGCCTGCTTCTGGCAGTCGCTGACGCTGCTGCGCGGGCTGCTCGAGACCAACCGCGGCGTGACCGAGGCCCTGGGCGCGCGCCTGCG
>JBDIBD010000213.1:0-8034 GCA_039812725.1 Vicinamibacteria bacterium
AGCCAGCGCGGGCTCGCCAGGACCAGGCCCGTCATCAGCGAGGAGAGTCCCAGGACGGACAGGTCGGTGTAGATCTGATGCGAGACCAGGAAGGACACCGCCGACGCCACCACGATACCGGCGCAACCGGCGTGCAGGGCCTGGTCCGGGGGCGACCCGGCTCCCGGCTGGAGTCCCAGCAGCAGGGTCCGCCCCAGGCTGAACGCGAGCAAGGCCACGGCGACCAGGCCAGGCACTCCCAGTTCCGCCACCAGCCGGGCCGGGCCGCTCTCCTGCCAACCCTGTTGCACGTTGGCGGCCACGTACTGCATCCCCTGGGACGCCGTGCCGATGCCGCGGCCGAAGAAGCCCGTCTCCAGGACGGTCCACACCACGGTCCCGAAGGTGCCGGACAGCAGCCGCTCGGGCGCGTCCGCGGCGACGCTCGCCGCGTAGCCGTAGTACTGCTGCTGCACCACTTCCCCGGCGACGAGGAAGAAGCCGCTGGCCGCCACGCCGGCGATGCCGAGGGCGACGATGGCCCCCGAGAGCCGCCGGGTGCGAAGGTGGGTCCAGGCCACCACCAGGATCCAGACCAGGGGCATGATGACGGCCTTGCGGCGGCCGGCCACGAGGACCGAGAAGATCCCCCAGCCGACCGCCAGCAGCCAGGCGTAGCGCAGCGCGCCCTTCCTGGCGCTTGCGAGGGTGAGGCCCACCATCGTGAGGGTGGCGGCGTGCCAGGCCATGAGGTCGGGACTGCGGTAGAAGCCGGCGATGAGCACGAAGGCGCCCTGGTCCACGGTGTACCGCAGCGTCTCGAAGCCGAACACGCGCGTCCCGAGGGCCGGGGAGTCCTCGAAGAGGCCGGCGTACTGCAGGTAGGTGCCGACGAGCATGACGCCGACGATCAGCCCGTAGACGGACAGGAGGCGCCGGATGTCGGCCGGCGAGCGCGGGAAGGAGAACCCGGCCGCCACGATCAGGAGCGGCGCGACGTAGGCGAAGAGGCCGAAGAGCGCCACCTTCCAGGCGCCGGCGCCATAGAGCAGGAAGACCAGGGCGGTCGGGGGGACGAGGAGAGCGAGGAAGGCGCGCACGAGCCGGCCCAGCCTCGGGTGGGCCCTCTCGACTCGCTGAAGCGCCTGACGGTCGCGGCGCCACAGGCCGAGCAACGCGGCCATCCAGAGGGGCAGCGACGCAATGGCCAGGATGGGGGCCTGGTCCGGGGTCAGCTTTCGCACGGGATCCTGCGCCGCTCCCACCAGCAGCGCCACGAGGACGCCGAGACGCCAATTGTCGAGGGCGACCAGCGCCCCGGCTGCGACGGCGAGAAGGAAGAGCTCGGTCAGCATCGGGCGCGCGCCTCGCGCCTCCGGAGCGGGCTGCCGCCGGCCAGGAGAAGAGCCAGGGCGGCCCTGGTCCCGTCCACGGCCTGGGAGAGCCCGTAGTGGGAGAAGACGCGCTGGCGGGCGGCCGCGCCCCACTCGCGGGCCTGGCCGGGATCCCGGGCCAGGGCCGAGAGCTCCATGGCGAGCGCGTCCGTGTCCCCGCAGGGGAACGTGCGGCCGGTGCAGCCCGCGATCACGAGGTCGGGATGGCAGCCGACCAGGTCGCTCACCAGGGCTGGAAGGCCGCAGGCCATGGCCTCGTTGACCACCAGGCCCCAGGTCTCGCCGCCATCGGAGGGCAGGACCAGCACGTCCGCGGCGACGTAGGCCTCGGCGATCTGCCCCTGGTTCAGGAAGCCCGCGCAGCTCGTGGGAAGCCGCTCTTCCGAGGCGAGGTCCAGGCAGGAGCGTCGCAGCTCTCCGTCCCCCGCGAGCAGCACGTGCAGCGAGCCCACCCCGCGCCGGCGCGCCTGGCTCGCCGCGCGCAGGAGGTCGAGGGGGCGCTTCTTGGAGACGAGCTTGCCGCAGAACAGCGCCACGAACGCCTCTCGCGGAATGGCCCAGCGGGCCCGGATGTCGTCGCGGCGCGGTCGAGCGCGTTCCGCCGAGGCGGCGAAGCGTTCGTTGTCGACGCAGTAGGGCGCCAGGAGGATCCGGCTGTCCGGCACGCCTCGCGCCCGGTAGAAGGCCGCGTTGGCCTGGCCGATGGCCAGGCAGGCCGCGTACCGGGAGAGCAACAGTCTCTGGGCGACCTTCACCCAGGCGGGCCGGCGGCGGAGGTCGTTGGACTCTCCCCTGACGACGACCGGCACCCCCAGCCTGCGCGCCGCGGCCAGGGCCTGGAGACAGGTCCGGGTGTGCCAGCCGTGGACCAGGACGACGTCGGGCGCGAACCCACGGAGGCGCGCGAGCACGGTGGGAGTGTGACAGCCCCAGAACCCCTCCAGTCCCGGCCGACGCGCGTGGTTCGGCAGGAACTCGTGGTCGTAGCCCTCCAGGAGCGGCAGGTCCCACTCGAAGGCCACCCCGAAGCCGGCGCCCTGGGCCAGCGCGTCGGGCTGGTGGGCGTAGAAGACCCTCAGGTCGATGTCGGCCAGGCGGGCCAGGGCTTGCAGCCAGGGGACCTGGTACTGCACCGGGTGGGTCGTGACGACGGCCAGGCGCGTCACGGACCCGGCTTCCTCACCACGACGGCGCCGTGACGCACGGACAAGCGGCGCCAGCTCGTGGGGTGCGACGGGCTGGTCCAGCCCCGGCTCGCGAACCAGAGCAGGACCTCGTGCGGGTCGAGGACGCTGCAGGCATCGGAGTCGGCGCACCAGAAGGTCTCGTAGTTCGGGACGAGGCTGCCGTAACGCAGGGACAGGGCTCGCCCCTCGAGATGCCAGCGCAGCTCGCGCCAGAGGCGCACCGGCAGCTCGAGCGCCGCTCGAACGAGCAAGCTCTCGCGCAGGGGGATGGTGGCCTTGGAGAGCCTCTGGGACCACCCCAGGTCGCGGTACGGTCGCACCGGGAGGCCGTCGCGCGCCCAGGGGCGGCAATGCCAGGCGGGGGCCAGGTAGGCCAACCCCCCGGGCTTGACGACCCGCGCGATCTCCTCGAGCGCCCGCTCGGGTCGGGGCACGTGCTCCAGCACCGCGATGGTCCACACGGCGTCGAAGCTCGCGCCCCGGAACGCCAGCGCCTCGGCCGAGCAGGCCGCGAAGGCCTTGTGGACCAGTCGCCCCGCGCTCGCGGCCAGGTCGGCGCCGACCCAGCGGCTCACCACGTCCTGGAAGGCGCCTCGGCCGATGCCCACCTCGAGGATGCGCCCTTGGGCCAGGCCGAACGCGCTCACGAACCTGCGCAGGTCGGCCAGCTCAGCCCGCCCCTCGGGGGGATGCTGCCAGCCGCCCTCCGCGATGCGCCGCTCGTAGAAGCGGCGGTTCGCCGGCTGGACCGCCTCAGCCGTGGTTCACCGCCCGGCTGGCGTCGCCGACGGGGCGCGGCGGCACCTCGCTCAGTCGCAGCCCGGCCAGACAGGGCGCCAGCCCCGTCTGAAGCGCGTTCACCAGCAGCTCGGCCTCGAAGGGAGCCTGGACCAGCGGCCGGTGCAGGAGCAGCTGCCCGAGGGGCTCGCCCGCGGCGTGCAGCGGCACGCGCCAGATCGACCCCGGCGTCGGTGTCACGGCCGTGGGGTGCGCCTCGCCCCAGGCCGGGAGCAGGCGGGCCACGCGGCGCTCGGCCTCGAGCTCGAAGGCGGAGAAGCCCAGGCGCGCGAGGGCCTCCACCAGGACCATGCGCAGGGCCTGGGAGTCGGGGGCTTGCTGCAACCGGCCCTTGAGCTCCTTGAGATAGACGTTGTTGCCGATGGACTGCCGCTCCTCCAGCAGGCCGTGGCGCAGCCGGCGCTGCAGCTCGACGAACTCGCCGTAGCCGAGCTGCTGGATGCCGATCCAGGTCACGATGCTCGAGGCGATGACGACCACACCGATGACCTGGCTCTTCTCGGTCATGGTCAGGAGCGACAGGGCCCCGAACAAGCCGGCCACGGCGTAGAGGAGGATCACGGCACCGCGGGGCGAGAAGCCGCGCCGGAGGAGGCGGTGATGAATGTGATCGCTATCGGCCTGGAAGACCCGTCGGCCGGCGATCAGGCGGCGGACGATGGCGATGCCGGCGTCGACCAGCGGCACGGCCAGGGCGAGCAGCGGGGCGGCGACGGCCACGGCCGCCGAGCTCTTCATCGAGCCACGGATCGCGAAGGCGGCCAGCGCAAAGCCCACGAACAGCGCGCCCGAGTCGCCCAGGAAGATCGAGGCCGGGTTGAAGTTGTAGCGCAGGAAGCCCAACAGGGCCCCTGCCAGCGCCGCCGACAGCATGACGATCTCCCAGCGCTCGTTGAGGGCCGCGGCCAGGAAGAGCGTGGTCGTGGAGAACAGGCCGATGCCAGCGGCCAGGCCGTCGAGGCCGTCGATGAGGTTGAAGGCGTTGCTCATGCTCACGAACCAGAGCATCGTGAGCGGCAGGGCGCCCCAGCCGAGCGAGAGGCTGGCGCCGTCGATGGGGTTCGAGATCGTGTCGATGCGGAAGCCGTTGTCGTACAGGTACAGGGCGGCCAGCGCCTGGACGAGCAGCTTCCCCGCCGGCGGGACCCCTCGGATGTCGTCCACCAGGCCGACGCCCATGACCGCAGCGCACGCCACCAGCAGCGGGCCGTAGGCCGAGACCAGCGCGCTGCCCGGCGCCAGGCCGAGGGGTTCGATGGCCAGCAGCAGGCTCGAGGACAGCAGGAAGGCGCCGTAGACCGCCACGCCACCGATACGGGGGACCGCCGCGGCGTGCTGCTTGCGGCCGCCGTCGGGCCGGTCCATCCAGCCGTGGTTCCGTGCGAACGTGCGCGTGAGCGGCGTGAGCGTGAGCGAGGTGAGGGCCGCCACCAGGAGCAGCAGCAGCGCGGCGGTCACGGCGTGTACTCCGCGGTGATGCCGTACGCGCGACGGACGTAGTCGAAGCCCGGCACGTCGCTCGCCCGGCGCGACCACTCGATGGTCCCGCCGACGCTGAAGGTCTTGCCGAAGGCCCTGAGCAGGCCCAGGCCCTGGATGCGGACGGTGTCCTTGCGGTCCACGCTCTGGTCGCCCTGCTCGTAGGGCAGGACGTAGTCGGCTTGCTGCCAGCCCAGCCAGCCCCGGGCCACCAGGCTCGCCGGCAGCTCGGTGTCGAGCCGCACGCCGTAGCGGCTCGAGACGTAGCTGTTGCGCTGCCCGTCGACGCGTTCGGCGGCGTAGGCGATGTCGCGGGCGCCGTCCAGGGTCAGCCGCCCGAGGCGGCCCGCGCCGGTGACGAGGCTGGCCTCGAGCAAGGTCCCACTGGCCTCGGGAGCCGCCTGCTGGCCCGAAGGGTAGGCGCGCCACCCCACTCGGAAGTGCCCCGTGAACAAGCCTCCGGCCACGAAGTTGAAGCCCCCCGCGTAACGGTACGACAAGGCCACCGCGTCCTGGAGCGTCGGGTCGGAGACGAACGTGTCCTCCTGCCGCCCAGCCTCCAGGACCAACGTGGTGAAGTTCGTGAGGACCAGGCTGGCCTGGCCCTGCAGGCTCTGGCCGTCCCGGTCGAGGGATTCCGAGACGAGGTCTCCGTTGACCTCGATCCCGGCCTCGTAGCGGAAGCGGTTCTCCGCCACGCTCCCTCCCAGGGAGAAGCGGCGGCCCAGCCGCACCGACGCGCCGCCACCCCACGTCTCGTCCTTGCGGTCCAGGCGCTCGTCGATCTCGATCGAGAAGCGCTGGTGCGCCCAACCCTTGTTCGCGCTGCCGTTGAGCGTCACGGGACCCAGGCGCAGCTCGGCTCCAGCGCCGAGGCCCCGGTCGACCGAGCCTTGCCCGTCCTGGTCCTTGAACCAGCTCCAACCCAGCCAGCCGTTGGTCTTGAGGTCCAGCTTCCTGCCGACCGGCAGCAGCACGTCGAGGCTCGGTCGCAGGCTCCCGGAGCCCGAGGCCACCGGGGCGACCTCGTCGTTATAGACGTTGCTGTCGGATCCGGCGTTGTAGAGCACCACTCGCGGCGTCAGCCAGAACGGTCCCGCGCGGAAGCTGCCCTTCTTCGTCGTGCCCTCGCTCGACTGCGCTGCTGCGGGTAGGGCCAGCAGCGCCGCCGCCAGCAGCACGGCCAGGCCGGCAGATGCTTCGCCCCCAGTCCGCACGGAGGGGCTCAGCATGACGGTGAGGTCAGTCCGCCGGGAGGGGCTCAGCATGACGGTGAGGTCAGTCCGCCGGGAGGGGCTCAGCATGACGGTGGGGTCAGTCCGCCGGCTGGCGCTCAGCATGACGGAGGGACGCACCTACGCGCCGCCCGTCTCGCCGTCGGGCTTGGGGCGGGTCGGTGCGGTGCCGGCGGCGCGAGAGCGGTGGCTGGTGCCGCGGTCCTTGATGTGGGCCACCTTGGCCGGCGGCCGGTCGCCGGAGGCGGCCGGCTGCTCCTGCGTCTCGCGGCCGTAGTAGCTGCCGTAGTAGTGGCCGTAGTACTTCCCGTAGTACTTGCCGTAGTAGTACCCGCGGCGCTTGATCTGGGCCCGGTTGAGCACCAGCCCCAGCACGCGCGTGCCGCTCTCGGCGATGCGCTCGAGGGTCTGGCGCACCGCGCCGCGCGGCACCATCTCGGCGCCCACCACCACGACCATGCCGTCGGTGCAGCGCGACACGATCAGGGCGTCGGCCACGGCCGCCACCGGGGGCGTGTCGATCACGACCCAGTTGTAGACGCCGCGCAGTCCGGTGACCAGGCCCTCCAGCACGTTGGTGGTCATGAGGTCGGCCGGACTGGGCACGTGCGTGCCCGACGCCAGCACGTTGAGGTGCGTGCCCGGCACGCTCTGTACGGCCTCGGAGACCTTGGACTGCCCCACCAGCACGTCGGACAGGCCGGGTCGCTTCTGCAGCTTGAGGACGTTGTGGACCTGCGGCTTGCGCATGTCTCCGTCGATCAGCAGCACCTTGCCGTCGGCGGAAGCCAGCATGAGAGCGAGGTTGACGGAGGTGAGGGTCTTGCCCTCGCCCGGGGAGGTTGACGTGACCGCGATGACGCGCGGGCCGGCCTCGGGCCAGGAGTAGGCTAGCGCCGTGCGCAGCACGCGGTAGCCCTCGGCGAAGGCCCCCACCGGCCGCGCGCCCGTCAGCACCGGGCCCGGGGCCTTGGACTCCATCTCACCGATGACTCCGAGCAGAGGGGCCGGAAGATGCTGGCGCACGTCCTCCGGGGTCTTGACGGTGTTGTCCAGGTACTCGAGGAAGAAGGCCAGGCCGATCCCCAGGAACAGGCCCAGCACGGCGCCGTAGGTGACGTCACGGGTGCGGTTGGGCCGGATGGGCCAGCGCGGCACCACGGCCGGGTCGACCACGCGCACGTTGCTGTTCTTGAGCTCCTGGGCCACGTCGGTCTGCTTGGAGCGCGAGAGGAGCGAGTTCATCACCTCGCGCGCCGCCTCGAGCTCGCGCTTCTTGGTGTCGTAGTCGAGGGCGCGCGTGCCCAGCTCCTGGATCTCGGCCTTGGTCTCCTCCACGGCCTTCGCGATCGAGGCTTCCTGGGCCGCCGCGGCGCGGTAGTCGTTCTCGGCCCCGCGGATGACGCGCTGAGCCTCGGCCCGCAGGCGGCGGCGGGTCTCCTCGATCTGGGAGCGCACCTTGACGACATCGGGGTGCTGGTCGAGGTAGACCTGCGAGAGCTGCGCCAGCTGGCTCTCGAGGCCGGCCAGCTCGGTGCGCAGGCTCTGCACCACGGGGCTCGACTGCACCTGGGGCAGCTCCTCGGCGTTGGCGGCCCCGCGCATCTGGCTGAAGAGCGCTTCCTTCTCGAGCCGCTCGGTCTTCAGCCCGGTGAGGGCCCCGCCCAGTTGCGTGAGCTTCTGGTTGAGCAGCGCGCGGCGCTCCTCGATGCTGACGACGCCGGTGCGCTCCTTGATCTCGGTCAGCTCGCGTTCCAGGTCCTCGGCCTTCTTGCGGGCCTCCTCGATCTGGCCCTTGAGCCACTGGGTGGCCTCGGAGGAGGTCTGGTAGCGGAACTCCATGGTCTGCTCGATGTAGCGCCGGCCCACCTCGTTGGCCAGTTGCGAGGCCAGCTCGGGGCGCAGCGTCTCGACCGAGACCGCCACCAGGCGCGAGCCCTTGACCGGCTCGACCCGCAGCCG
>JBDIBD010000214.1:0-7982 GCA_039812725.1 Vicinamibacteria bacterium
TTGGCCTCGGCCTGGGCCCGCGGCCCGGCCTTGAGCAGCTCGGCCACGCGCTCGGCCACGGCCGCGTCGAGCTCGGCCTCGGGCACCGCCCGGCGCACCAGGCCGATCTCCCGCGCGCGCGCGGCGTCGAAGCGCTCGCCGGTCAGGAACAGCTCGCGCGCGGCCGACTCGCCGATCTTGCCCAGCACGTAGGGCGAGATCACCGCCGGGACGATCCCCAGCCGCACCTCCGTGAAGCCGAACAGCGTCCCCTCGGCCGCCACGGCCAGGTCGCAGGCCGCCACCAGCCCGGAGCCGCCGCCCAGGGCGGCGCCGTGCACGCGGCAGACCACCGGCTTGGGCGACTCGTAGACGGTGAAGAACAGGTCGGCCAGGGCCTGGGCCTCGCGCAGGTTCTCCTCGCGCGAGAAGCTGGCCATGGCCTTCATCCACTCCAGGTCGGCCCCGGCGCAGAAGGCGGCCCCGCGCCCGCCCAGCACGATCACGCGCACCCGGTCCACGTTGCGCAGGTCGAACAGCACGGTGCGCAGCTCGCTGATCATCAGGCCGTCGAAGGCGTTGCGGGCCTCGGGGCGGTTCAGCCAGACGCGCGCCACGGGCCCCTCGATCTCCAGCTGCAGGCGATCCAGCTGCATGGCCGCAGTATGCCACGCCGGCCGCTTGTGCCGACCGCGCCCCGGCCTTACAGTCCTGGTTTCGGTCGCAAGCGTCCCGCGGGACGAGGGAGAGGGGCATGAAGAAGGTCCTGGTGGTCCTGTCGTTCCTGGCCGTCGCCGCGCCGGGGGCGCGCGCGGAGGACGCCGAGCGCGAGAGCCTGCGCGAGAGCCTGGCGGCCCGCGAGCTCTACTGGGCCGACCGCATCGGCTACCCGACCGGGCGCTTCGAGCAGCGCTGGCTGGTCGAGGCCGCCGAGCAGGACCGGCGGGTGCCGCGGGCCCTGCCGGCCGGCGAGCGTCAGCAGCTCTCGGGCGACTCGCCGTTGGCCCTCGACCCCAACCAGTTCACCCCGCTCGGCCCGAAGCCGCTGCAGATGAACGGCTGCCTGAGCTGCTACCAGTACGGCCACGCCTCGGGACGGGTCAACGCCATCGCGGTCGACCCGGTGCAGCCCAGCGTGGCCTACTTCGGCGCGGTGGGCGGCGGCGTCTGGAAGACCACCAACTGCTGCTCCGCCGCCACGACCTGGACGCCGGTCACGGACGACCCGCTGGTCTCGACCACCGCCATCGACGACCTGGTGATCGACCCCGGCAACCACTCGGTGGTCTACGCCGGGACGGGCGACCTGAATTTCGGCTCGTTCTCGATGGGAGCCGCGGGCGTGCTGAAGAGCACCGACCAGGGCGCCACCTGGTCGGTCAAGGGCGCCAGCGTCTTCGGCGGCCACTACCCGCCCTCGGCCGGCGGCTTCCCGCAGTACCAGGCGGTGGGCAAGCTGCGGGTCGACCCGCGCAACTCCAGCATCGTCGTGGCCGGCACCAAGACCGGGCTGTTCTTCTCGTACGACGGCGGCGACAACTGGACCGGCCCCTGCTTCACCAACGCCTTCGCGACCCAGCGCCAGGACGTGACCGGCCTGCTGGTCTCGGACAACGGCACCAGCACCGACCTGTACGCGGCCATCGGCGCCCGCGGCTTCGCCACCACGGTCCAGCCCAACCTCGACCAGAACGGCGCCAACGGGATGTACAAGACCACCATCCCGGCCAGCGGCTGCCCCGCCTCCTGGACCGCCCTCGCCAGCGGCTGGCCGGCGGGCTCGACCGGCGGCACGCCCTATCCCACCAACACGCTGGGGCGCATCGACCTGGCCATGGCGCCCTCCAACCACCAGGTCATCTACGCCCAGGTGCAGGCCATCACTCCCAACCAGGGCGGGCAGCTCGGCGTCTGGCGCACCACCGACGGCGGCACGAGCTGGAGCCAGCGCTCGGGCACGGCGGGCCTGACCGGCTGCGACGGCGACTACAACCAGAACTGGTACGACCAGGGCCTGGCGGTCGACCCGAACAACTCCGACGTGGTCTTCCTCGACACCCACGACATCTGGAAGTCCACCAACGGCGGCACGACCTTCGTGGACCAGACTTGCGGCTACAACGGGGGCACCACGGTGCACGTGGACCAGCACGCGCTGGCCTTCGTCCCCGGCTCCTCGTCGGTGCTGCTGGCCGGCAGCGACGGCGGCATCTACGTCAGCACGAACGCCAACGCGACGACCGCCACCTTCACCCAGATCAACGACACCGTCAACACGATCGAGTTCTACGCGGGCGACATCACCGCCGATTTCGCCAACTCGGCCACGCCCGGGATCAACGCCGGGGCCCAGGACAACGGCTCGTCGACCTTCGTCTGGTCCGGCAGCCCGGGCGCGACCATGTGGCAGCTGCGCCGGGGCGGGGACGGCATGTTCGCGCGCATCGAGCCCAAGGCCGGCCAGCGCTGGTACCAGGAGTCGCAGAACGGCTCGCTGGGGGTCAGCACCACGGGCCCCGCGGGCAGCCAGGCCAGCGCCACGGGCGGCTGGTCGGGGGACCGGCTGAGCTTCGTCTTCCCCTACGAGATCGACAAGTTCAACTGCCCGGCCGCCACCTGCAACCACATGGTGGCCGGCAGCTACCGCGTCTGGGAGACCCTGACCGGCGCCGTGCCGAACACCTGGACCGCGGTCAGCGGCGACCTGACCAAGAACACGCTGGGCAACCGCTCCTTCATCAACCAGCTGGCCTTCGCACCCACGGACACCACGGTCGTGGCGGTGGGCACGAACGACGGCAACGTGCAGTACGGGACGGGCCTCAACAGCGGCGTGGCCGGCACCTGGACCAACCTGACCCAGGCCAACGCCGTGCTGCCCAACCGGCCGATCCTCGACGTGGCCGTCTCGCCGGCCTCCGCCACCACGGTGCTGGCCGCAGTGGGCGGCTTCGACCAGAACACGGCCGCGACGCCGGGGCACGTCTTCCAGGCCACCTGCGCCTCGGCCTGCACCTCGGCGGGCAACTGGACCTGGGCCAACAAGACCGGCAACCTGCCCAACGTGCCGGCCGACTCGATCATCGCCAACCCGCGCTTCCCGCAGCAGGTCTTCGTGGGCACCGACTGGGGGCTCTACTTCACGAACGACGTCAACGTGGCGAGCCCGGTCTGGCAGAAGTTCACGGCCGGCCTGCCCAACGTGATGATCTGGGACATGTCGGTGGACCGCGGCGCTGGCCCCAACCCGCTCACCAGCAGCACCACGCTGGCGCTCTTCACGCGCTCGCGCGGGGCCTATGCCTGGCCGCTGCCCAGCGGGCCGATCACGCCGGTGGAGCTGCAGGGCCTGGCGATCGAGTAGCTCAGCGGCCGCGCCGCGCGAAGGCCGCGGCGTGGCCGAAGGCCGCCAGCCGGCGCAGGCCGTCCTCCCCCACCCCGGGCAGGGCGGCCGCGCGCCGGTACTCGCCCGGCGCGTCCACGTCGGAGAAGAGCGTGTTGTCCGTGCAGACCGTCACGCGCAGTCCTGCGGCCAGCATGCCGGCCAGCGGGTGCGCCGCCAGGTCCTTGACCGCCCCCGTCTGCAGGTTCGAGGTCGGGCAGGCCTCGACGGTCACGCCCCGCTCGCGCACCAGCTCGACGACGGCCGGGGCCTCGAGCAGCGTGGTGCCGTGGCCGACGCGCTGGGCGTGCAGAAGCTCGACGGCCTCGCGGATCTCGGCGGGGGGGCGGCCTTCCCCGGCGTGCACGGTGCGGCCCAGGCCCAGGTCGCGGGCACGCCCGAAGGGGCGGGCGTAGTCGGCCAGGCGCGGCCCGCCGTCCAGGCCCGGCCCGCCCGCGAGGTCGAGGCCGACCACGGCGGGACAGCCCCGGGCCGCGTCCACGAGCGACTCGAGCACCGCCGGGTCCTCGCCGAACAGGCCGCACAGGATCAGGCCCGCGCGGCCGGCCGCGCCCTCCGCAGCGGCCTCGACGATGGCGCGGACGGGAGCGCCCCGGTGCAACTGCGGGGCGAAGCGCAGCTCGAGGGTCGTGACCCCCTCGGCGGCCGCGTCCTGGCAGGCCTCGTCCGCCACCCGCCGCACCGCGGCCGGGGACTGCAGCACGGCCAGCGTCAGGTCGAAGCAGCGCAGCGCCGCGTGGAGGCCCATCCCCGGCCAGAAGCGGAACTGCGGCGGCACGGCGACGCCCGTCGCGGCCGCCAGGTCCCGCAGGGTCGACTCGCGCAGCGAGCCGTCGAGGTGGCGGTGCAGGTCCGCCAGGGGCGGAAGGCCCGCGTCGCTCACAGCCCGGCCAGGTTCCACTTGCGGATGGTGTCCTCGATCAGCCGGGCGAGCTTGTCGTTGACCTTCGCGAAGTAGGCCTTCGCGCGCGCGGCGTCGAAGCGCGGGAAGCCCTGGCCCTCCTTGTACAGGCCGATGCTGGACGGGAAGGGGTAGGCGCTCCAGGTGTTGGGGGCCGGGTAGGCGGTGGTCAGCTCGGGCGAGTAGCGCTCGGGGTGCACCAGGGCCGGGTCGATGGCCTGGATGAAGGCCGTCTCGTTGTCGCCGGCGTGGCCGCCGTCCTCGCCGAAGACCTCCTGGGTGACGTCGGCGCAGTACGACCACCAGTTGACCACCAGCACGCGCACCTTCTGCTCGCGCCCGACCTCCTGGGCCAGGGCGTTGAGGACGGCTGTCTGCCCGCCGCCGTGGCCGTTGACCAGGACCAGGTTGCGGAAGCGGCTCTGGGCCAGGCCCACCATGACCGCGCGCACGTAGGCGCGATAGGCCTCCTCGGGGACGGTGAAGCCACCCGCGTAGGCGTCCAGCACGCCCGTGAAGCCGTAGGGGATCACCGGCGCCACCATGGCGTTCAGGCGCGGCGCGAGGGCCTCGGCGATGGCCACCGGCGCCAGGATGTCGGACCCGTTGGCGGTCACGCCGTGGGCCTCGAGCGTCCCCAGCGGCAGCAGCACGGTGTCGACCTTCGTCGGCACCCACTCGCGCAGCTCCATCCAGTTGATGCGGGCCAGGTCGCGGGTCGAGGGGGCGGCGGCGGGAGCGGCCAGGGTCAGCAGGGCCAGCAGCGGGACGAGGGTGGGCATGGGGGAGCCTCCTGGCCGGAGATTCAACCACAGCCCCACCCGTGCCGTCGTCCTGGGCTCGGACCGCAGCGGCGCGGTCGGGGAGGCCAGCAAACGCTGTCGTCATCCTGAGGAGCCACCGCCCAGGTCGGCGACGAAGGATCTGTCGGGCTGTACGGCCCGGCAGATCCTTCGCTCCCGGCCGGACGGTGTCGCTCAGGACGACGCGGCGGAGTCGTCGAAGAAGGCCTCCACCGAGCGCAGGTCGTGCACCAGACGGGCCGGGGGCAGGCTGTCGAGGAAGCGCCGGCCGTAGCCCTTCTCGACCAGGCGGCTGTCGAGCACGGCCAGGATGCCGCGGTCGCTGCGGGTGCGGATGAGGCGCCCCAGCCCCTGCTTGAGCGAGAGGATCGCCACCGGCACCTGGTACTCGTTGAACGGGTCGCCGCCCTGGCCCTTGAGGTGCTCGATGCGGGCCGAGACCACCGGGTCGGACGGCGAGGCGAAGGGCAGCTTGTCGATGATCACGCAGGAGAGCTGCTCGCCCACCACGTCGATGCCCTGCCAGAAGGACGCGGTGGCCAGCAGCACCGCGTGGGGCGTGCGGCGGAAGGTCTCCAGCAGCACCGGCTTGGGGGCCTCGCCCTGCATCAGCAGCGGGTAGTCGAGGCGGCCGGCCACGCGCTCCCCCACCGCGTGCATGTTGGCGTAGCTGGTGAAGAGCACGAAGGCCCGCCCGCGCGACAGCTCGAGCAGCCGCACGACCTCGTCGGCGGCGCGGTCCACGAACGAGGGCGACTGCGGCGCGGGCATGTGGCGGGGGACGTAGAAGACCGCCTGGCTGGCGAAGTCGAAGGGCGAGGGCAGGCGCAGCTCCTCGAGCGGCAGGCCCTGCAGGCCCAGGCGCGTGCGCAGGTGCGTGAAGCCGTCGTCGACCGCCAGCGTGGCCGAGGTCAGCACCCCCGCCCGCACGCGCTCGAACAGGCGCTCGCGCAGCAGGGTCGAGACGTCGATGGGGGTGGCCCGCAGGTGCACCGCGCGGCCGCGGGTCTCGATGAAGAAGACGTGGCTGTCGTCGTCGGCCGCCAGCAGGAACTGCAGCTCGGCCCGCAGCAGCTGGGCCCGGCCGGCCAGGCCGTTCAGCATCTCGGGGCGCTCGGGCAGGGCCTGGATGGCCGTGCGCAGCCCCTCCAGGCGGCGCAGCAGGGCCTCGGCCTCCTCCGCGGTGCGGTCGCTCATCCAGCCCGCGCTCAGCCGCCGCCCGTGGCCGTGGTGCAGGATGCGGAACAGGCGCTCGCCGCGGTGGCGCAGCGACTCGAGCTCGGTCTGCACCTCGCGGGCGTCGAGCTTGGCGGCCTTGAGCTCGCGCTCCACGTCGCGGCACAGCTCCTCGACGCGGTAGGACGAGACCCCGGCGCCGAAGTACTGCGTGGCCACGTCCTCCAGCAGGTGGGCCTCGTCGAGCACGAGCGTGTCGTAGCTCGGGATGACCTCGCCGAAGTCGCTCTGGCCGCGCACCGACAGGTCGGCGCACAGCAGGTGGTGGTTGACCACCACGATGTCGGCCTCGAGCGCGCGCTGGCGCATGCGCGTCACCCAGCAGGCCTCGAAGTCGGGGCAGGACTGCCCGATGCAGTTCTCGCTGGCGGCCGAGACCTCGCGCCAGAAGTCGGCCGAGTCGGGCAGGTCGGGGACCTCGCCGCGGTCGCCCGTGCCGGTCTCCGGGGCCCAGGCCTCGACCTGCCGGAAGAGCGGGATCTCCTCCAGTCGGCGAAAGCTGCCGGACTGCTGGAAGGAGCGGAAGCGCATCAGGCACAGGTAGTTGGCGCGGCCCTTCATGACCGCCACCGACAGGTCGCGGCCGAGCGCCTGGGCCAAGAGCGGGATGTCCTTCTGGACCAGCTGCTCCTGCAGGTTCTTGGTGCCGGTCGAGACCACCACGCGCCGGCCCAGCTCGACCGCCGGCAGCAGGTAGGCCAGGGTCTTGCCGGTGCCGGTGCCGGCCTCGGCCAGCAGCAGGCCGCCCTCGCGCAGCGTGCGCGCCACGGCCTCCGCCAGCTGACGCTGGGCCCCGCGCTCCTCGTAGCCAGGCAGGGCCCGGGCCAAGGCCCCCCGCGGGCCGAAGAAGCTCTTCATCGCGCCCCATGGTATGCGCAAGAGCAGGCGTCGTCGGCGCCGCGGTTGGGCGAAAATGCGCCCGTGCGAGCCAGACGCGGCGAGGTCCTGCTGGCGGCGGGGGCGACGGCCGCCGTGCTGCTGCTGCTCCTGCTGGCCGAGGGGCTGCTGCGCCTGTGGGACCCGGGCTACCTCGAGCGCCGGCGCGACAACGCCGTCGACCGGCTGCACGCGTACTCCGAGGACTACGGCTGGGCGCCGCGGCCGGGGGCGCGCGCCGTCGAGCGGGGCGCCCTCACCGAGATCAACGCCGCCGGCTACCGCGGGCCGCTGGTGGCGGCCCGGCCCGGGCCGCGCCGCCGGGTGGCGCTGGTGGGCGACTCGACCGCCTTCGGCTACGGGGTGCGCGACGAGCAGACCTACGCGCGGCTGCTGGAGCGGGCCACCGGCGTGGAGCTGGTCAACCTCGGGGTCGAGGGTTTCGGCCCCGACCAGTCGCTGCTGCGCCTCGAGCGCGAGGGGCTGCCCCTGGGCCCGGCCGAGGTGCTGATGAGCTTCTGCGTCGAGAACGACTTCGCCGACGCGGCCCTGCCGGTCTTCCTCTACGATGGCCGCCACCCCAAGCCCTGGTTCGCCCTCGACGGAGAAGGGCTGGCGTTGCACGCCGCCCACCTGCGGCTCTCGCCGCGTGCGCGCCTGGGGCTCTGGCTGTCGGAGCGCTCGCAGCTCTACGTCCGGACGGCGGCCCTGGTCTCGCCCGCGCCGGAGGCGGTCGAGCGCTGGCGCGAGCGCCGCGACCGGGCCCTGGCCGACCCGGCGGGCG
>JBDIBD010000215.1:0-7973 GCA_039812725.1 Vicinamibacteria bacterium
CACCGCGTCGGCCCGGGCGAGCAGCTCGGCGCTGCCCTCCTTCCAGCGCTCCGGGGGCAGGAAGGGGTGGGCCACGAACAGAAGCAGGTCCGGCCGGGCCACGTCCACGATCGTCGAGCCCTCCATCACCACCAGCGGCGCGCCGGCCAGGAAGCCCCTCAGCGCGGTCCAGGCCGGCCGGGCCGCGCTGCGCCGCGCGATGGCCCAGGCCACCCGCCCGCCGCAGGCCTCGCCCAGCCGGGCCGTGTCGGTGCCGGGCTGCTCCAGCGTGGGCGCGTCGCGCAGCACCCGGAAGGGGACGGCGATGTCGCACACCACGCAGGGCGTGCCGCGCGGACAGCGCTCGAAGACCTCGTCGGTCGTCGTGAACTTGACTGCGGCCGCGCCCGGCGGTGCGGCGCGCAGCAGGCTCACCGCCAGCGCCGTCTTGCCGGAGCGGCTGCACGGGCCCGCCACCGAGACCAGCGCCACTCCCCCTCCGCCGGCGATCATACCGCAAGGGAACCCCCTGCCCCCCGGCTTGCGTCTAACATCGGGCCGGCAACCCGGGAGGAATCGTGACGAGCGACGGCGAGGCCCTGCGCCTCGAGTCGGTGACCAAGGCCTTCGCCGGCCACGTGGCCGTGCGCGAGCTGTCGCTCCGGGTGCCGCGCGGGAGCGTCTTCGGGCTGCTGGGGCCCAACGGCGCGGGCAAGACCACCACCCTGCGCATGGTGATGGACGTGCTGGCGCCCGACTCGGGCCGCGTCTTCGTGCTGGGCCGGCCGGCCGACGCGGCCGCGCGCGACCGCATCGGCTACATGCCCGAGGAGCGCGGGCTCTACCCGCGCATGCAGGTCGACGAGCAGCTGGCCTTCCTGGCCGAGCTCAAGGGCCTGGGGCGGGCCGAGGCCCTGCGGCGCGCCACGCCCTGGCTGGAGCGGCTGGGGCTCTTCGAGTGGCGTCGGCGCAAGCTCAACGAGCTCTCCAAGGGGATGCAGCAGAAGGTCCAGCTGGTGGCCACCCTGCTGCACCAGCCCGAGGTCCTGATCCTGGACGAGCCCATGAGCGGCCTCGACCCGGTGGGCACGGACGTCGTGCGCGACGTGCTGCTCGAGGCCCGCGCGCGCGGCTGCACGCTGGTGCTGTCGAGCCACCAGATGGACACCGTCGAGCGGCTGTGCGACCGGGTGGCGCTGATCCACCGCGGCGGGCTGCTCTTGGAGGGGACCGTGGCCGAGGTCAAGCGCCGGCACGGCGGCAACCACGTGGCGCTGGTGGTCGAGGAGGGCGACCCGTCCTTCCTGGAGGCCTGGCCCGGGGTCCTGGCGGCGCGGCGCGAGGGCGGGGGCCGGCTGCTGCTGGAGCTGGCGGAGAGCTGCGACCCGCAGCCGCTGCTGCGCGAGGCCGCGGCCCGCCTGCGCCTGGCGCGCTTCGAGCGCGTGCAGCCCTCGCTGCACGAGATCTTCGTCGAGCGCGTGACGGCCGCGGGAGGCCCGGCGTGAGGCGGCTGTGGGCGGTGGTGCGGCGCGAGTACCTGGAGCGGGCCCGCTCGAAGGCCTTCCTGGTGGGCACCCTGGCCGGGCCGATCCTGCTGGGGGGGCTGATGGTGGCCCCCGGCGCGCTGATGGCCCGGCAGCGCGGCCAGCCCCTGCGCGTGGCGGTGCTGGACGCCTCGGGGCGGCTCCAGGCCGAGGTCGAGCAGGCCCTGCGCGAGCGGCGGGTGGACGGGCTGCCGCGCTTCGACGTGCGCCCGGCCGGCCAGGGGACGCAGGAGGAGCGCCGCGCCCGGCTCAGGCAGCAGGTCCTGGCCGGCCAGCTGGACGGCTACCTGATCCTGCCCGAGGACGCGCTGGAGCGCTCCCAGGCCGAGTACCACGGGCGCAACGTCAGCGCCGTGATGGACCTGTCGCTGCTCGACCGGGTGGTCGAGGAGCGCCTGCAGGCCCGCCGGCTGCTCGACGCGGGGCTGGCCCCCGAGCGCGTGCAGGCGGCCCAGATGCGCCTGGACCTCAAGACCGTCAAGCTCAGCGAGGGCGGCGAGCGCGAGGACCGCGGGGCCTCCTTCCTGCTCTCGATGGTGCTGCTGATGGCGCTCTACACCTCCGTGGCCATGTGGGGCGCGGCGCTCATGAACGGCGTCATCGAGGAGAAGACCAACCGCGTGGTCGAGGTGGTGGTCTCGTCGATTCCCACCAGCACGCTCTTCGCCGGCAAGCTGCTGGGGGTCGGCGCCGTGGGGCTGACCCAGCTCGGGGTCTGGGCCCTGGTGACGGGCGGGCTCGGCCTGGCCGGCTCGCAGGCCGCGGCCCTGTCGGGGCTGAAGCTCCCGGAGGTCCCGCCGCACCTGCTGCTGTTCTTCGTGCTCTTCTTCCTGCTGGGCTTCTTCCTGTACGGCGCGCTCTACGTCTCGATCGGCGCCGCGGTCAACTCGCAGCAGGAGGCCCAGAGCCTGGTCTTCCCGGTGGTGCTGCCGCTGGTGGTGGGGGTGATGTTCTTCCCCGTGGTGCTGGGCAGCCCCGACAGCGGCCTGTCGGTGGCGCTCTCGCTGGTGCCCTTCTGGACGCCGCTGCTGATGTTCCTGCGCATGACGGTGGTGACGCCGCCGGCCTGGCAGGTGGGGCTGGGGCTGGCCCTCACGCTGGCCAGCATCGCCGCCTTGACCTGGGCGGCCGCGCGCATCTACCGGGTCGGCATCCTCATGCACGGCAAGCGCCCCACCTTGCCCGAGATCCTGCGCTGGGTGCGGCACCGCTGAGCCGCGCGGTTGAGGGACCGGCCGGGCTTTGCTAGGCTAGCCCCCAGAATCACGACCCTTCCGACCCAGGCTCTGGCGCCGCTCACGCCGGGTGCCGTGCCGTCGCCGCGAAGAACGGGAAGCCATGACCGACAGCAAGAGCCGGGCGCGCTGCGTCAACTGCCGGGTCGAGATCTCGGTTCCCGAGACCTACGCCCACGGCGACCACATCAAGTGCGGCGGCTGCGGCACCAAGCACAAGGTGGTGCGCGGCGACGTGCTGCGCCTGGTGCTGGCCGACGTCGCGCCGCTGCGGGAGCAGCTGCAGCTCAACCGCGAGCGCGTGGCACGCCTCGAGGACGAGCTGCGCGGCGCCCGCCGCAGCCTGGGAATCGGCGTCAACGGGCTGGGGGTGGGGCTGATCTACGCGCTGGTGCAGATCGGCCTGGAGAACCGGCTGATCGACAGCGCCCTCATCCGCGAGACGGTGCTCGTGGCCCTGGCCAGCGGCCTGCTCCTGGAGCTGGCCAACTACATGTTCCTGGCCAAGCGCGGCCAGATCAGCCGCCTGAGCGGCGAGATCGAGGCCCTGCGCGGCGAGATGCGGCAGCTGGAGCAGCGCATCCGCGAGGCCGGCCGGGTCTAGGCGCGCCCGGCCGCCGGCCCTACTCGATCAGGCCGTCGTCCAGCAGGGTCTGGGTGACCTTGTAGATCCAGTAGGTACAGCGCGGCACCTCGCCCTGCAGGTCGCGTAGCGAGGCGCCCTTCTTCAGGCGCGACCAGATGGCCGCCGCCAGCTCGACGTTCTCGGGCTCGCCGCTCCAGGACAGCTGGGCGGCCTTCTGGCGGAAGACCCGGGCCGGGTCGCGCAGGCGCTCCTGCAGCAGCGGCAGCTCGTCCTGCAGCCGCACCGACTCCATCAACAGCGAGATGCCCGGCATGGTCACGTCGGGCTGGACCTCGTTCTCCTGCAGGGTCCGCCCCGCGAAGGAGAACTCTCCCTCGAGCGAGGCCTGGAAGAGCTGGAAGACGGCGTCGTCGCCGGTCAGGTGCCGGAAGCGGGCGCGCACGACGTTGCCCTTGAAGAACAGGATCTCGGCGATGCGGGCCTTGCCGCCCTCCTCGCTGATGGTCAGGTTGCCGGTCTGGTGCGAGCCGATCAGCGTCTGGATGATGGTCGCGAGGTCGAAGTAGCGCAGGTTGCCCTGCAGCTGCTTGGACGAGGAGCGCGGCAGCTTGAGCGTGGTGGACTCGAGCCGCCGGGCCAGCACCACGCAGAGGTTCTTCGAGAAGGCCGGCAGGCTGCCCATCAGGTCGAGGAACACACCCTTGTCCAGCACGAACAGCTCGGCGTGCTCCGGGGCCCGCACGGTGGCGCTGCGGGGCGAGCCGGTCAGCAGCGCCAGCTCGCCCATGACCTCCCCGGTGCCGAGGTAGGCCACCGGCACGGGCTCGCCGCCATCCTTCTGATTGGCAAGGACTTCGAGGACGCCGCTCTTGACGATGAAGAGCTGATCGCCCTGCTCCCCCTGGCGGAAGACCACCTGGCCGGCGCCGTACTCGGCCAGCTGCCCCTGGACCAGGACGGCCTTCAGGACCTCCTCCGGCTGGTTCTCGAACAGCTCGGAGCCGCGCAGGAAAGCCGGGTCGATGGGGGCCATGGAGACGTGCCGGGCATTATAGCCGCCACGCCCGGGCCCCGGTCCACCCCGGCGGTTTTACATGCTAAGATTGCGCCGTTTTCCGGGCCCCCGGTCTCGCTCCGGGAAGCTAAGTCGCTATCTTTCAGCGTCTTTCCGTGGGAGCTGGCATTCCATGAGCACCTCGACGCTCACCTTCGTGGCGCCCGGCGACGTGCACGCCCACCTGGCCCGCCACATCCTGGCCGACGGCTTCGACCTGGTGCTCGACATCGAGAAGAGCCACGGCTCCTGGGTGCACGACGCCCGCAGCGGCCGCGACTTCCTCGACTTCCTGACCTTCTTCGGCTCGCATCCGATCGGCTACAACCACCCGTCCCTGCGCGAGCCCGAGTTCCTGAAGGTCCTGACCCGCGTGGCCGGCCTCAAACCCTCGCTCTCGGACCTCTACAGCGTCGAGTACGCGTGGTTCGTGGACACGCTCGCGCGCGTCGCCAAGCCCGCGCACATGCGCTACTTCTTCTTCGTCGAGGGCGGCGCGCTGGCCAACGAGAACGCGCTCAAGACGGCCTTCGACTGGAAGGTGCGGCGCAACCGCGCGCGCGGCCTGAAGGGCGACCGGGGCAGCCAGGTGATCCACTTCCGCGAGGCCTTCCACGGCCGCTCGGGCTACACCATGTCGCTCACCAACACCGACCCGCGCAAGGTCGACCTGTTCCCCAAGTTCGACTGGCCGCGGGTCCTGAACCCCAAGCTGCGCTTCCCGCTCACGCCCGAGTCGCTGGCCGCCACGCGCGAGGCCGAGGAGCGCTCGCTGGAGCAGGTCCGGAAGGCCTTCGCGGACCACCCCGACGACATCGCCGCCATCATCATCGAGCCGATCCAGGCCGAGGGCGGCGACAACCACTTCCGGGGCGAGTTCCTGCAGGCCCTCGAGCGCCTGGCCGACGAGAACCAGTGCTTCTTCATCCTGGACGAGGTCCAGACCGGCGTGGGCCTGACCGGCAAGATGTGGGCCCACGAGCACTTCGGCCTGACGCCCGACGCCATGAGCTTCGGCAAGAAGACCCAGTGCTGCGGCATCATGGTCGGCCCCAAGGTCGACGAGGAGCCCGAGAACGTCTTCAAGGTCCCCTCCCGCATCAACTCGACCTTCGGCGGCAACCTGACCGACATGGTGCGCTTCGCGCGCTACCTGGAGGTCATCGAGGCCGAGCGCCTGGTCGACAACGCCCGGGTGGTGGGCGAGCACCTGCTGGCCGGGCTGCTGGGCCTGCAGGCCGAGTTCCCGGCGCTGGTCTCGGCCGCCCGCGGGCGGGGCCTGATGATCGCCTTCGACCTGCCCACGCCGGAGGCCCGCGACCGGGTGCGCTCGCTGGCCTGGGAGCAGGGCCTGATGCTGCTGGCCTGCGGCCCGCGCTCCATCCGTTTCCGTCCGCCGCTCAACCTCAGCGCGGCCGAGGCCGACACCGGCCTGGGCCTGCTGCGCACCGCGCTCAAGCAGGCCTGAGGAGGCCCGACCGGGGGAGGGGACCATGATCGAGAACCTGTCGCCGATCTGGATCTACAACGACAAGCTGGGCACCAACCCGCCGCGCAAGGGCAAGCTGCTGCGCATCGCCCCCGAGGGCTACTACGAGGTGCTGATCGAGGTGCAGCAGCGCTGGCACTCGGCCTTCGTTCCGATCGACTCCTCGGTGGTGATCGCGGCCAGCCCGGAGGAGCAGGTGGCCACCATCGAGGTGGAGCGCTAGGAGGCCGCATGGGTCAGCCGGTGAGGGTCGTGCAGTTCGGCCTGGGCCCGATCGGGCAGGGCGTGGCGCGCCTGGTCCACGACACGCCGGCCCTGAAGATCGTGGGCGCCATCGACATCGACCCGGACAAGGCCAAGAAGGACCTGGGGGCCGTGCTGGGCCTGAGCCAGAAGCTCAAGGTCAAGGTGGAGGCCGACCCGGCCCGGGCCCTGCGCACGCTCAAGGGGGACGTGGCCGTGCTGTGCACGTCCTCGTCGGCGCGCGAGGTCAAGGAGCAGGTGCTGGCGCTGGTCAAGCGCGGCCTGCACGTGGTCACGACCTGCGAGGAGCTGGCCTTCCCGGCGCCCGAGAACCGCGCCGTGCAGCGCGAGATCGACGCGGCCGCCCAGAAGAAGAAGGTGGCCGTGCTGGCCACCGGGGTCAATCCCGGCTTCGCCATGGACGCCCTGGCGCTGATGCTCACGGCGCCCTGCACCCACGTCAACCGCGTCTCGGTCACGCGCGTGGTCGACGCCGGCACGCGCCGCCTGCCGCTGCAGCGCAAGGTCGGGGCCGGGCTCAACCTGGCCCAGTTCCGCCACGCCATGACCCAGAAGAGCGTGCGCCACGTGGGCCTGGTGGAGTCGGTCTACATGGTGGCGGCGGGACTGGGCTGGGCCCTCGACAAGGTCGAGGAGACGCTCGAGCCGGCCATCGCCCCGCGCGACCTCGAGACCGAGTACCTGCGCATCCCGGCCGGCAGCGCCGCCGGCATCAAGCAGGTGGCGCGCGGCTACCGCGAGGGGCTGCTGGCGGTGTCCCTCGACCTGCAGATGTACGTGGGCGCCGAGTCGCCCCGCGACCACGTGCTGATCGACGGCACGCCGCCGATCGAGATGACCATCGCGGGCGGCATCGCCGGCGACACGGCCGCGGCCGCCATGATCGTCAACGCCATCCCGCGCCTGCTGCAGGCCCGCCCGGGCTTCTTGACCATGCGGGACGTCCCGCTGGTACACTGCTTCAACGCACAGGACCTGAAGGACCTCCCCAAGCGGCGCCGCTGACGCGGCGGGGACCGGTCTACCAGGCCGGGGACGCGGGCAGGCTATGCTCGAAGGGGAACTGACGGCAGGATGCCTGCCGACGCTGTTGCGCGACCTCTACGTGGGCCGGCGCACCGGCCTGCTCCACCTCCGGAACGGCGGGGTCGAGCGCTGCGTGCGCTTCCGCGACGGGCGCATCGTGGGGGCCTCGTCCTCCGCCACCGCCGAGCACCTGGGCGAGCGCCTGGTGCAGTCGGGGCGGCTCTCGCAGCTCGACCTGGAGCGGGCCACCGAGCTGGTGACCGCCCACGGCATGCGGCTGGGGCAGGCCCTGCAGGAGCTGGGCGCAGTGGAGGCCGGCGAGATCGAGGACCTGCTGACCGAGCACGCGCGCTTCGTGCTGCACACCGTCCTGGGCGACCCGGCCGGAGACTACGCCTTCGAGGAGCAGCAGCTGCACCAGGTCCCGCTCGAGGACGCGACCCTCAAGCTGCCCACCGCGGAGATCGTCCTGGAGGCCGTGCGGCAGGTCTCGGACCCCGACCTGGTGCGGGTGGGCCTGGGGGACCGCAACCGGGTCCTGGTCCCCTCCTCGGACCCGCTGCTGCGCTTCCAGAAGATCCAGCTCTCGCCCACGGACGGCTTCGTGCTCTCGCGCGTCGACGGCAGCCTGTCGGCCCACGAGATCGCGCAGATGATCCCGCTGCCGGCCGAGGACGTGGAGCGCAGCCTGCTGGGCCTGCTGTGCACCGGCGTGATCGAGCACGCCGCCCTGCCGCCGAAGAGCCCCAGGGCCGCGCGGCCGGCGCCCGCCGCGGCCCCGGCGGCCCCGACAGCG
>JBDIBD010000216.1:0-7945 GCA_039812725.1 Vicinamibacteria bacterium
CCCGAGCCGGACCGCGCCGCCCGGCCGGCTCCGGCGCCGCCGGACCGGCGTCTCTAGTCTCTCCACCGCCATGGTGATCGCCATCGACGGCCCCTCGGGGGCCGGCAAGTCCACCGCGGGGCGGGCCCTGGCCGCGCGCCTGGGCTACACGTTCGTCGACACGGGCGCCATGTACCGCGCGCTGGCCCTGGCGGCCCGCCAGGCGGGGTTCGACCTCGACGACGGGCCGGCGCTGGTCGAGCTGCTGCGACGCACCCGCATCGAGCTGCAGCCCTCGGGCGCGGTGCTGCTCGACGGCCGCGACGTGAGCGCGGAGATCCGCACGCGCGAGGTCAGCGCGGCCTCGTCGCGGGCCTCGGTCCACCCGGCGGTGCGGCGCGAGATGGTGCGGCGCCAGCAGGAGCTGGGCCGGGCGGGCGGGGTGGTGCTGGATGGGCGCGACATCGGCACCGCGGTCTTCCCCGAGGCCGACGTCAAGTTCTACATCGATGCTCACCCGGCCCGGCGCGCCGAGCGGCGCTGCCGAGAGCTGCAGGCGGCCGGGGTGGCCGCCGAGCTGGCCGCCGTCGAGCGCGACATCCGCGAGCGTGACCGGGCCGACATGACCCGCGCCGACTCGCCCCTGACCCGCGCCCAGGACGCCCTGCACGTGGACACCAGCGACCTCACCCCGGAGCAGGTGCTGGCGCGCCTGCTCGAGGCCGTGCGCCGGGGCTCCGGGGAAGCCTAGCCGCCGGCGCGCCTACAGCCGCAGGCGGGCGTACTCGTCGAAGGTCGTGACACCCTGCCGCACCAGCTCGAGGCAGCGCTCGCGCAGGCGCACCATGCCGGCCCCCACGCCGAGGGCCTCGAGCTCTTCGGCCTGCAGCCCGCCCAGCACGCCCGAACGCACCTCGGGGGCGCCGCTCATCATCTCGAAGATCGCCCGGCGTCCGCGGTAGCCCACGCGGTTGCAGGTCGGGCAGCCCTTGCCCCGGAAGAACTGCAGCGTGGGCGCCTCCTGCGGCGTGATGCCGTGGTGGGCCAGGGTCTGCGGCGAGGGCGGCTCGGCCGGCTCGCGGCAGATGCGGCAGATCTGCCGCACCAGCCGCTGGCAGGACGAGCCCACCAGCACCGAGGCCACCTGCTGGGCCGGGACGCCGAGGGCGACCAGCGAGGTCACGGCGTGGGCCGCGCTCTGGGCCGGCAGCGTGGCCACCACCAGCACGCTGGAGGCGAGCTGCGCGGCCAGCCGGGCGGTGGCCTCGTCGGGGACGGCGGACAGCACCAACACCTCGGGCCGCACGGCCATCACGGAGCGCACCGTCTCGGCCATGGCGCACGGGTCCGTGCCCAGGTCGACCTGGCGGGCCCCCTCGAGGGCCCACTCCATGGGGGCCTCGATCGAGACCAGCTCGCGCTGGGCGCGCACCAGGAAGTTCATGATCGAGTAGGCCGTGGTGTGGGCCCCGTTGTAGACCGGCGAGCTGACCAGCAGCAGGCCGAAGGTCCCGCGCAGCTCCTCGAGCAGCCGCACCCGGTCCTCGATCTCGAGGCCGAGGGTGCTGAAGTCCTTGAGGAAGGTGGCCCGGTTGATGAGCTTGATGCTGGCCGCGGTGCCGTGCGGCGTGGGCAGGGTCTGGGCCACCAGGTCGTAGTCGCCGTCGCCCAGCCGCCCCGTGGTGCGGCTGGTCTGGGGGCGCTGGGCCTTGTAGGGGTCCAGCCGGAAGACCTCGAAGAGCTTGTCGGTCAGCGTCTGCTGGAAGCTCTTGGGGATGGGGTCGACCCGGAACGAGAAGCCGTCGATGCGGTACTTGACGACGATGTGCTCCTCGTTGGGCTCGAGCTGCAGGTCCGAGGCGCCCTTGCGGGCCGCCAGCGAGAGCACGTACTGGATGATGGCCTCGGGCGTGCTGTGCTCCCAGACCGGCTGAGAGGAGTAGGCCTGGCCCTGGGTGTCGGTCAGCGGGCTGGCGCCCTGGGTGCGCAGGGCGGCCTGCACGTCGTCGGGCCGCACCAGCCCGCGCTCCACCAGGATCTCGCCCAGCCGCCGCCCCGACTCCTTCTGCTCGACCAGCGCCTCGAGCAGCTGGGGCGTGGTGAGCTTGCGCATGCGGATCAGCACGTCGCCCAGCCGGTCCTTGCTGTGGGTGAGGGTGGCCAGCTCGTCGCGCAGCCGCGCCGGCGCGCCGCGCCAGAACTCCTTCTTGTACTTCTCGCTGGCGTCGCAGAAGCACTTGAAGCAGAAGGGGCAGAGCTTGGTCGGGTTCTTCGGGTCGTCCGAGCACCAGACCGCGCTGATGGCGTCGAACTCCCCGAGGCAGTTCCAGCAGGTCGTCAGGTAGATCTCAACCGCCAAGGCCCACCACGCCTCCCGGAGGGAAAGACGTTTCAAAATGATACCCTGATAAACCCTTCGCACTCAACGACTATGGGCTTTGAACCCGCCCGGCCCCTGTGGTAGCTTGACGCCCGCCTCTGGTGCGCGCGCCCGCGCGCACCCACCTTCAGGAGAGTGCCGTGGAACACCCGGCGGGCGCCCTGCGCAAGACCCCCTTGAACGACGTCCACCGCGAGAGTGGCGCCCGGATGGTGCCCTTCGGCGGCTGGGACATGCCGGTCGAGTACTCCGGCCTGATCGCCGAGCACCAGGCGGTGCGACAGGCGGCCGGCCTCTTCGACGTCTCGCACATGGGCGAGTTCGAGGTCGAGGGCCCCGGGGCCCTGGCCTTCCTCCAGCGCGTCACGTCGAACAACGTGGCCAAGCTGGTGGACCGGCAGGCCCAGTACTCGGCCCTGCCGATGCCCAGCGGTGCGCCCGTGGACGACGTGATCGTCTACCGCCGGGCCGTCGACCGCTACCTGCTGGTGGTCAACGCCGCCAACATCGACAAGGACTTCGCCTGGCTGCGGGCGCAGGGCCCGCGCGACTGCAGCCTGGTGAACCGCAGCGACGACTTCGCCCTGCTGGCCCTGCAGGGGCCGCGCGCCGCCGCCATCCTGCAGAAGCTGACGGCCGTCGAGCTGGCCGGGGTCGGCTACTACCACTTCGCGGTGGGCGACGTGGCCGGCGTGCCGGCCAGCCTCTCGCGCACGGGCTACACCGGCGAGGACGGCTTCGAGCTGATGGTGGCCCCCGACGCGGCCGCGGGACTGTGGCGCCGGCTGATGGAGGCCGGCCGCGACGAGGGGCTCGTGCCGGCCGGGCTGGGGGCCCGCGACACGCTCCGGCTCGAGGCCCGCATGCTGCTTTACGGGAACGACATGGACGAGGGCACCACGCTGGTCGAGGCGGGCCTGGGCTGGATCGTGGCGACGGACGAGGCCAAGGGCGACTTCCTCGGCCGGTCCGTGCTCGAGCCGCAGAAGAAGGGCGGCGCGCCGCGCAAGCTGGTGGGCTTCGAGATGGTCGAGCGGGGCATCGCCCGCCACGGCTACCCAGTGCTGCTGGGCGACCGGGCGGTCGGCACGGTCACGTCGGGCTCGTACGCGCCGTTCCTGCAGAAGAACATCGGGCTGTGCTACCTGCCGGCCGACCAGGCGGCGGTGGGGACGGCCATCGGCGTGGAGGTGCGCGGACGGCGGCTCGAGGCCCGCGTCGTGCCGACGCCCTTCTACAAGCGGCCGCGCGCGTAACGCGCCGGCCCGAGGCCCCGCGCCCCGCGCGGGAGGTCAAGGAGTGGTCATGTATCCCGAGGACCTGCGCTACACCAAGGACCACGAGTGGGTCCGCGTCGAGGGCGACCGCGGCAGGGTCGGCATCACCGACCACGCCCAGAAGCAGCTGGGCGACGTGGTGTTCCTGGAGCTGCCGGCCGTGGGCCGCCAGCTGAAGCAGCACGAGACCTTCGGCACGGTCGAGTCGGTCAAGGCCGTCTCGGAGCTGTTCGCGCCGATCACGGGCGAGGTGCTCGAGGCCAACGCGGCCCTGACCCAGAAGCCCGAGAAGATCAACGCCGACCCCTACGGCGAGGCCTGGATGATCGTGCTCAAGGTCGGCAGCCCGGCCGAGCTGGACGGGCTCATGGACGCGGCGGCCTACCGGGCCTTCGTCGAGAGCGAAGCGCGCTAGACCCGAGCGCCGCGAACGGCGGCCGGGCGGCGTGGCGCCGGGCTGGCGCGCGCCGCCCCTCGTCGCACCTGGAGGCGATACCGTGACCGACAAGGCTCGTTCCCCGCTGGCCCCCTGCGACTCGTTCGAGCGCCGTCACATCGGCCCCGACCCGGAACGGCAGCGCGAGATGCTGGCCGCCCTGGGCCTGCCCGCGCTCGAGGCCCTGGTGGCCGAGACCGTGCCGGCCGGCATCCGCCTGGCGCGCCCGCTGGCCCTGCCGCCGGCGCGGGGCGAGCACGAGCTGCTCCAGGAGCTGCAGGCCGTGGCTGGCGAGAACCGGCCCCTGCGCTCCTTCATCGGCATGGGCTACTACGACTGCGTCACGCCGCCGGTCATCCAGCGCAACATCCTGGAGAACCCCGGCTGGTACACCGCCTACACCCCGTACCAGGCCGAGATCGCGCAGGGGCGCCTGGAGGCGCTGCTCAACTTCCAGACAATGGTGGTCGACCTGACGGCGCTGCCGCTGGCCAACGCCTCGCTGCTCGACGAGGGCACTGCCGCGGCCGAAGCCATGCACATGGCCCACGCCGTGGCGCAGCCCGGGCGCAACGGCTTCTTCGTGGCGGAGGACTGCCACCCGCAGACCCTGGCGGTGGTGCGCACGCGCGCCGTGCCGCTCGGCATCGAGGTCCACGTGGGCCCCGTCTCGGCCGTCGACGTGGCGGGCCAGGGGCTCTTCGGCGCGCTGGTGCAGTACCCGAACACGCAGGGGCGGCTGGTCGATCACGCCCCGCTGGCCGAGCGCCTGCACGCCGGCGGCGCGCTGATGGTGGTGGCCACCGACCTGCTGGCCCTGACCCTGCTGCGCCCGCCCGGCGAGTTCGGGGCCGACATCGCGGTGGGCTCGGCCCAGCGCTTCGGCGTGCCCATGGGCTTCGGCGGCCCCCACGCCGCCTTCCTGGCCACCCGCGACGAGCACAAGCGCCACATGCCGGGGCGCCTGATCGGCGTCTCGAGGGACGCCGACGGCCGGCCCGCCTACCGCATGGCGCTGCAGACCCGCGAGCAGCACATCCGGCGCGAGAAGGCCACCTCCAACATCTGCACGGCCCAGGTGCTGCTGGCCGTCATGGCCGGCATGTACGCGGTCTACCACGGCCCCGAGGGGCTGCGGGCCATCGCCCGGCGGGTGCACGCCCTGGCGGCCACGCTCTCGCTGGGCCTGCGCCGCATGGGCTTCACCGTCGGCCCCTGGCCCTACTTCGACACCCTGCGGGTGCACCTGGTGCAGGGACGCGCGGCCCAGGTGCTCCAGGCGGCCCGCGGGCGCGGCCTCAACCTGCGCGACCTGGGCGACGGCTCCCTGGGCATCGCCCTCGACGAGGCCAAGCACGCCCGCGACGTGGCCGACCTGCTGGAGGCCTTCGGGGCCGCGCCGGGCAGCATCGACGTGGAGCGCCTGGCGGGCGAGGCCGAGCTCGAGATCCCGGCCCCGTTCGCGCGCCGGAGCGGCTTCCTGAGCCACCCGGTCTTCAGCAGCTTCCACGCCGAGCACGAGATGCTGCGCTACATCCGGCGGCTCGAGGCCCGCGACCTGTCGCTGACCACCTCGATGATCCCGCTGGGCTCCTGCACCATGAAGCTCAACGCCACCTCCGAGATGCTGCCGGTGACCTGGCCGGCCTTCGCGGGGCTGCACCCCTTCGCGCCGGCCGACCAGGCCCGCGGCTACGCGCGCCTGTGCCGCGACCTGGAGGCCTGGCTGGGCGAGATCACCGGCTTGCCGGCGGTCTCGCTGCAGCCCAACGCCGGCTCCCAGGGCGAGTACGCCGGCCTGCTGACCATCCGCGCCTGGCACCACAGCCGCGGCCAGCAGCAGCGCAACGTCTGCCTCATCCCCGTCTCGGCCCACGGCACCAACCCGGCCAGCGCCGTCATGGGCGGCTTCGAGGTCGTGACCGTGGCCTGCGACGCCCAGGGCAACATCGACGTGGCCGACCTGCGCGCCAAGGCCGCCCAGCAGGCCGACCGCCTGGGGGCCCTGATGGTCACCTACCCCTCGACCCACGGCGTGTTCGAGGAGTCCATCCGCGAGATCTGCGAGGTCGTGCACGCCCACGGCGGCCAGGTCTACATGGACGGGGCCAACATGAACGCCCAGGTGGGCCTCACCAGCCCCGGCGCCATCGGCGCCGACGTCTGCCACCTGAACCTGCACAAGACCTTCTGCATCCCGCACGGCGGCGGCGGCCCGGGCATGGGCCCGATCGCCGTGGCCGGACACCTGGCGCCCTTCCTGCCGGGCCACCCGGTCACGGGGCAGGGCGGGCCGCAGCAGCTCGGCACGGTCTCGGCCGCGCCGCTGGGCAGCGCCAGCATCCTGGGGATCTCGTGGGTCTACATCGCGCTCATGGGCCCCGACGGGCTGCGGCGCGCCACCGAGATGGCGATCCTGAACGCCAACTACATGGCCGCACGCCTCGAGCCGCACTACCCGGTGCTCTACAAGGGCTCCCGTGGCCGCGTGGCGCACGAGTTCATCCTCGACTGCCGCCCGTTCAAGAAGACGGCCGGGATCGAGGCCGAGGACATCGCCAAGCGCCTGATGGACTATGGCTTCCATGCCCCGACCATGTCCTTCCCGGTGCCCGGCACGCTGATGATCGAGCCCACCGAGAGCGAGTCGAAGGAGGAGCTCGACCGGCTGTGCGAGGCGCTCGTCTCGATCCGGGAGGAGATCCGGGCCATCGAGGAGGGGCGGGCCGACCGGTCCGACAACGCCCTCAAGCGCGCCCCGCACACGGCCCAGGCCGTGTGCGCCGACGCCTGGGACCGGGCCTACACCCGCGAGCAGGCCGCCTACCCGGCACCCTGGCTGCGGGGGCACAAGTTCTGGCCCCACGTGGCGCGCATCGACAACCCGTTCGGCGACCGCAACCTGGTCTGCACCTGCCCGCCGCTCGAGAGCTACGGGCGCTGAGGCGCGCGTCGCGGGGGCCACGCGGAAATGCCCGATCCCACGGCTCCGCAGGCGACCAGCCGGCTCGGCAGCCGCAGCCTGGGCCTGCTGGTGGGAGGCCTGCTGCTCGGGCTCCTGGGCGCGGCCCTGCTCCTGCCCAGCCTGCGGCGCCTGGTGTCCGAGGGCGTCGTGCGCGTCGGCTACGAGTCGGAGCCCATGACCCTCGACCCGCACGCTGTCCAGGAGTCGGCCACCCACTCCGTGCTGGCGAACTTCTACGAGCCGCTGGCGGCGTACGACGCCGACATGAAGCTGGTCCCGGCCCTGGCCGAGCGCTGGGAGTCGACCGACGAGCACAGCTGGGTGGTCCAGCTGCGGCCCGGCGTGCGCTTCCACGACGGCCGTCCGCTGACGGCGGCCGAGGTCAAGCGCAGCCTCGAGCGGGCGCGCGACTGGCCCGGCTCGCTGGTGCGCGGCCACGTGGCCAACCTCGAGTCGGTCGAGGTGCTCGACCAGCTGCGCCTGGGGCTGCGCACGCGTCAGCCCGACGCGCTGCTGCTCGATCGCCTGACCTACGTGCTCCTCCCGGGGGTCTCGGCCTCCGGCGCCTTCGAGGGCCCGGTGGGCACGGGGCCCTACCGCGTGATCGCTCACGAGCGCGGCAAGCCCCTCGAGGCCGTGGCCTACGACGGCTACTGGGGTGGCGGGCCGCCCGTGCCGCACGCCCGCTTCCTGGCGGTCCCCGACGCCGCGGAGGGCCTGCGCCAGATCGCCGCCGGCGAGCTCGACGTGCTGCGCTGGGTCCCCGACGCGCTGGTGGCCTCGGCCCGCCGGCAGGCCGGAGTGCGCATCCACGCCCGGGCGGGGCTGGGCATGTACTACCTCTGGATGGACGCGCGGCCCGCGCTGGCCGGGGCCCGCAACCCGCTGTCCGACGCGCGCGTGCGCCG